>JAUWBD010000021.1 GCA_030605125.1 Verrucomicrobiota bacterium
GTCGATGGCGGAGAAGAGGTCGCCGAGCTTCGGAAAACCGTAGTTTCGGGAATCGAAGGAGCCCTGGTTCGAAATGTGCGAACCCACGCCGCCGAGGAAGGCCCAGCCGTCGGCGTCGGCGTGCGCATCGACCGCGCTGCGTAGCATCGAGATCAGCTTCTGGTCGCGCTTCAGCATGTCGGCGCTGGGCTTGCTGCGCGGGGTCTGCGGGGTGGGCTTGGTCTCGTCGAGGTAGAGGAAGCGCGTGCAGGCGGCGACGAAGGGCGCGGCGGCGTTTTTGCCGCCAAAGCCGATCACCTGTTTGCCGTCGGCGCGGAGGCGGAGCACGAGCGGCGTGAAGTCGCAGTCGGAGGAGACGAGGCAGAAGGTGCCGACGCGCTTGGTGTAGAGGATGTCCATCGCCTCGATGAGCAGCGCCATGTCGGAGGCGTTTTTGCCCTTCACGAGGTCGAAGTGCTGGATGGGCTGGATGGCGTATTCGTGGAGGATCTTCTGCCAGCCGGCCAACTCGGGCTTCTGCCAATTGCCGTAGGCGCGGCGGATGTTGACGACGCCGTAGCTGGCGAGCTCGGCGATGATGAAGTCGATGCGCCCGGCGGGCGCGTTGTCGGCGTCGATCAGGAGCGCGATGCTGTCGGTGGTCATGAGCGGAGGGTGTCGCGCGCCTCGTGGCACCGCAAGCGCGCCGGCATGGGGATGCGGCGCCGCCCAAATCATGCCGCCGCGGGCGGCGGACGCCGCCTCGCCGTCGTTGCTCTCACCAGAATAGTGCCCAAGCCCAGCAGCGCGACCCCCGAGGCGAGAAACAGCAGGTCGAAGAGCAGTTCGTGGCGGTGCCCGGGCCGGACGTGGTGCAGGCCGAGCAACTGGTGGTTGATGAGGCCCTCCACGAGGTTGAAGGCGCCCCAGCCGGCGAGCATCGCTCCCGCCAACACGCGTCCCGACCAGGCCGTCGCGTGGGCGCGGTGCGCGGCGGCGGCGCGGAAGAGCAGCGCCACGCCCGCCAGCGTGAGCAGCCAGGTGCCGAGATGGAAAAAGCCGTCCTGCCGGTTCTGGAGTTTCAGCATCTCGACCGACTCGGGCTGGCAGGTCGCGGTGGTGCAGACGAGGTGGTGCCAGCCAAGGATCTGGTGCAGCACGATGCCGTCGGCGAAACCGCCGAGGCCGAGCCCGAGCACAAGTCCGGCTTTGGTGAGAGGGGAGAGCGAAGTCACTCCGCGGAGCTTAACACGCCGCCGCCCGCGTGCCCATGGGGCGCGGCGGAGGGTCCTGGGGCAGGTCCTGGATGGTGGCTTTACCCGCGGATTTCTCATAAAGTTAAGCGATACTTCTCAAGGCTTGGCGCGCGCCTAGGTTGGGCGGGCTTTCCCTCGTTACCTCACCCCGTCTCCGGCTCTCCCCATGCATTACCTTTCGCCTGGCCTTTGGCGCGCCTTCGCGCTCGCGTCCGCCCTGCTGTCGCTCGTCTCGTTCGCGAGCGGCACCGTCCGCATCAACGAGCTCGTCAGCTCCAACGGCAACGGCCTCGCTGACGAGGACGGCGACCGCTCCGACTGGATCGAGCTGCACAACACCGGCCCCGCCGCGGTGGACCTCACCGGCTGGGGCCTCTCCGACAGTGCCGCACCCTTCAAATGGACCTTCCCCGCGGGCACCACGATCGGGGCCGGCGCGCACCTGATCGTCTGGGCCTCCAGCAAGGACCGAGGCCCCGGCGGCAATCCCCGCCAGCCTTCCGAGGTGTCGGGCCTCGTCCTCTGGCTCGACGCCAACCAGGCCGGCACCACCACCGACAACACCGCGCTCGCCTCCTGGCCCGACCGCAGCGGGCTCGCCAACCACGTCACCCAGGCCACCAGCTCGCGCCGTCCCCGCTACCGCACCGGCGTAATCAACGGCCTCCCCGCCATCTCCTTCGACGGCGCGACGCAGGACTTCAATTTCCCCAACACCACCTTCGCCGGCATGAGCAACCTCGCCGACTTCACCGTGCTCGCACTCGTGCGGTGGAACGGCAAGGTCATCTCCGGCATCTGGGGCACCGGCTCGCCCGGGACCAACACCAACAACCTCCACTTCGAGATCCGCGACGGCGGCCTGCTGCGCGCCCGCCACGGCAACCTCGACTCGCTGCAAGTCCCCGGCGCCGTCGCGTCCGGCGCGTGGAACGTCCTCTCGCTCACGCAGCGCGCCTCGCTCGAGGATCCCGGCCTCGCCCTCTTCCGCAACGGCGCGCCCATCGGCACCTACGCCGGCAGCCCGGGCACCACCGTGCTCGCCAACTACCAGGGCTTCGTCCTCGGCAATTCGCACAACACCAACCGCAACTTTGAAGGCCACATCGCCGAGTTCATCCTCTTCAACCGCCGCCTGCCCGACGAGGAACGCCGCGGCGTCGAGGCCTACCTCAACCAAAAATACAAGCTCGGCGGCAGCCCGCACACGAACTTCGCGATCTCCGCCGGCGGCGAGGCGATCACGCTCACGCGCCCCGACGGCACCACCGCCGACCAGTCGCCCCCCGTCGCCCTCCCGCGCGACATCGCCCTCGGTCGCGCGCCCGGCCAGGGCGACACCTGGTTCTACTTCGACCAGCCCACGCCCGGCGCGGCCAACACCACCCCGGCCTACGTCGGCTTGCTCGACCCGCCGACCTTTTCCCATGCGCCCGGCTTTCGCACCGCGCCGCACCCGCTCGCCATCACCCACGCCGACTCCGGCGTGACGCTGCGCTACACGCTCGACGGCTCGCGCCCCACCGCCTCGTCGCCCGTTTACACCGGCCCGCTCACCATGGCCGACCGTAGTGCCGAGCCCAATACGATCTCGCAGATCCCGACCAACTTCATCACCGGCGAGCGCGGCTGGCAGGCGCCCCCCGGCCTCGTGCGCAAGGGCAACGTCGTCCGCGTGCGCGCCGAGCGCCCCGGCCACCTGCCTGCCTACGCCAACGGCACCTACTTCGTCTTCCCCGAGGGCGCCGGCGCCTACTCCGTCCCCGTCATCTCCATCTCGACCGACGCCGCCCACCTCTTCGATTCGCAGACCGGCATCTACGTGCCCGGCGTCCACTACACCGGCGATCCCGCGACGGGTAACTACTACCAGACCGGCGGCGCCTGGGAGCGGCCGGCCGAGTTCGAGTTCTTCGAGACCGACGGCCACCTCGCCCTCCGCCAGGGCGTGGGCCTGCGCATCCACGGCGGCTTCACCCGGCGCTTTCCGCAAAAGACGCTCCGCATCTACGCCCGCTCCGAATACGGCGCGAGCGAGCTGGCGTATCCATTTTTCCCCGACGAGGCCGACGCGTCCTTCAAGCGCCTCATCCTCCGCCCCTCGGGCAACGACTGGGGTGGCACGATGTTTCGCGACGCCACCGCGCAGACCCTGATCCGCGACTTCAACGTGGACACCCAGGCCTACCGCCCCGCGGTCGTCTTCCTCAACGGCGAGTATTGGGGCATCCACAACATCCGCGAGCGCTACGACAAACACTACCTCGCCCGCACCTACGGCGTGGACCCCGAGAATATCGACTACCTCTCCGGCTCGCCCGTCGAGGTCGATGAAGGCGACGCCCTCCACTACAACCAGACGCTCTCCTACATCCTCGCCGCCAGCCTCGCCGACGAGTCGCGCATGGACCACGTGCGCACGCGCGTGGACCTGGACAACTTCATCGACTACTACAGCGCGCAAATCTACTTCGGGAACAACGACTGGCCCGGCAACAACATCGACTACTGGCGCGCCCGCGTGCCCTACGATCCCACCGCGCCCGCCGGCCGCGACGGACGCTGGCGCTGGCTCCTCTACGACGTGGACCGCTCCCTCGGCCACACCACCGCCGCCAACTTCGACATGATCGCGTGGACCACGCGTTCGCACGAATCCACGCGGATGTTTCGCGCGTTTCTCCAAAACCCCGGCTTCCGCGACGCCTTCCTCAACCGCATGGCGGACCACCTCAACAGCGCCTTCGTGCCCTCCGTCGTCGCTGCCACCGTCGATCGTCTCAAGCCGCCCGTGCAGAGCTCCATCGCCGAGCACATCGCCCGCTGGTCCCGGCCCACCAGCGTCGCCGAATGGCAGAACCGCGTGAACGAGATGTATGCCTTCGCCGCCGATCGCCCCGGCTTCCTGCGCCAGCACCTCATCTCGCACTTCTCCGTCGGCCCCGCTCGCGCCCTCACCATCGCCGTCTCCGACCCCGCGCACGGCACCGTGCGCGTCAACTCGCTCACGATCGACGCCGACCTCCCCGGCGTCGCCAATCCCGCCGCGCCCTATCCGTGGACCGGCATCTATTTCCAACAAGTGCCCGTCACCGTGCAGGCCATGCCCGCCCCCGGCTTCCGCTTCGCCGGCTGGCAAGGCCGCGCGGAGACGACCGATACGCTCACGCTCCAGCTCGGCTCCGCGCTCACGCTCACCGCGCTCTTCGAGGTGGACCCCGATGCCGCCGATCCCCGCGTGCCCGCGCCGCACTCGCTCGCGAGCGGCTCCTACACCTTCACCGAATGGCCCGCCGCGTCCGCCGCCGGCACCTACCCGCCGCACATGGTGTTTCAACAAACCGCGCAGGCCGATCCCGCCCTCGCCACCGAGCTCGAGAGCCTCTGGACCTTGCCCTACAACATCGAGAGCCGCAGCCGCATCAACGGCCTCGACGCCGCCGGCGTCTCCTTCATCAACACCGGCAACACCCAGGAGGCGCCCGAGGCCGGCTTCCTCGGCTCGGCCGTCGTCGCGCTCGACACCCGCCACCGCGCACAGGTCGCCGTCACCTGGACCGGCGGCACCGTCGCGCCCAACAACCGCATCTACGCGCTCCGGCTCCAATACCGCCTCGGCGACACCGGCCCCTTCACCGACGTGCTCGATGCCCTCGGCGCGCCCGTGGAGTATCAGCGCGCTACGACAGGCCACTCCGCGACCCTCGGCCCCGTGACGCTCCCTGCCGCCACCTGGGACCAGCCCTACGTCCAGCTGCGTTGGAAATACCATGCCGTGTCCGGCACCTCCGGCGCCCGCCCGCAACTCCGCCTCGACGACATCCTCGTGACGAGCGTGCCCGCGCAGGCCTTTGGCGACTGGAAGCTGCTCAACTTCCCCAACCCCGCCGACCGCGCCGACCCGCTGATCTCCGGCCCGCTCGTGGACCTCGCCGGCGACGGCGCGCCCAACCTCCTGCGCTACGCCCTCGACGCCGCGCTTGGCGAACCGGCGAGCGCCTTCCTTCCCGAGGCCGAGCTGGCCGGCGACCGCCTGAGCCTCCGCTTCGCGCGCGATCCCGCGAAGCGCGACATCACCTACCGCGTCGAAGCGAGCTCCGACCTCGCGGGGCCGTGGAGCGAGACGCTCTACGACTCCGACCTCGACTCGCGTCCCAACAACGACGGCGCGCACCACATCGTCACCGACACCGTGCCGCTAACCGAGACCCCGCGCCGCTTCCTCCGCCTGCGCGTGAACCTGAAGTGAGCGCTACCTGGCACTCCCCTTCGATGCGCGCCTTTCCTCTCAAAAACTCGCTCGCGGTCGGCGCGCTCCTCCTCGTGCTCGCCGGCTGCGCGCATCCTCCCGCGGGTAACGCGTCGTCCTTCGCCAACTCGCGAGCCTCCGCGCCCGCGCCAGTCCCGGCCCGCGATTTCGTCGAGCTCGATGCCGACCGCGACGGCCTCTACGACGACGCCGAGCGCAAGGCCTTCCTCGACCTGCTCGCGCAACACGTGCCCGACCTCGGCGGACCCTTCGACGCCGACGGCGACGGCCGCGTGACCATCGCCGAAATGGAGCAGGGCCGCCACCCGCTCACGCTGCGCATCCCGCGGGATTTCCCCGCCAAAAACGTCCACATCCCCTGGACCATCGACCTCTTCCCCGAGTGGCTCTCGACCGCGTATCTCCAGGACGACGTCGCCGCCACGGGCGAAATCGCCGAGCACGCCTCGCGCGGCTTGATCAAGCGTCCCGCCGCGCAGGCCGACGCCGCGCTCCGCCCGCGCAAACTGCGCGACGGCGGCGGCGTCGAGTTTGCCGCCAACTCCGGCCAACACCTCTCGATGGAGGGCCACCGCGACGCCTTCCTCAACTACCGCTGGTGCATCCTTACCTTCCGCATCGACGGCCGCTCGGGCACCAACACCGAGACCGTGCTCGTGGACATCAACCGGGGCGACACGTCCAACAAATCCACGCCCAAGATCTGGTTCAGCAAAAAGACCGGCCTGAACATCCAATACGTCGGCCGCAACGCCGGCGGCCTCGACCGCCGCGTCATGAGCACGAAGCACATCGTCGCCGACGGCCGCACCTGGAACGTCCTCGTGTGCGGCGTCCGCTTCGGCCAGATGTTTGCCTCGGTCAACGGCGTGCCGCTCCGCACCCGCGAGCCGCAGCCGCCGCGCTTCGCGGGCGAGTGGCCCTTCGAGGCGACGTCCTTCATCGGCGACGCCCGCCCGGGCAACAGCGCCTGGGCCTACGACAGCTTGATCTTCGGCCTCACCGAGCCCTCCGAGGCGATGGTGCGCAAGATGACCGGCTGGGCCGCCCACCGCCTCGACATCGCTCGGCGCCTCCCGGCCGACCACCCCTACGCGACGCAACGCCCGATCGTGGACGCCGAGGATCTGCCCGCGCGCTACGTCCACGACGAGGAGCGGTGGGCCGCGTGGCGCGCCGCGCTCAAAGACGAATCGCGCAAGGCCAACGCCGGCGGCCCGCGCGTGGAGCCGCGCGTTTTCGAGCGCGTTTTCCACGACGACTTTCGCGCCTACCGCATCGGCCAGAGCACCAGCGGCGAGGGCGACCTCTGGGTCGGCTACGGCTTCAACGCCGCGGTCGGCGGCCAGGCCCCGCTCATCGAGCCCGGCGCCTGGCCCGACGCCTACACGCACGACGCCGCGAAGGGCTTGCAGACGCTCTCGCTCGTCACCACCCACTCCAGCACCGCGGTGCGCGGCAGCGCGATCTACACCGTCAACGACAGCGGCCACGGCTACACCTGGGCCGGCCCGAAGGTGTTTCGCATTCGCTGCATGTTTCCGAAGATCGAGCCGGCCGACCTGGCACCCGGCCTCTTCCCCGCGTTTTGGTCCTACGGCATCGAGTGGCTTTTCTGGCGCACCTCGAACCGCATCGAGAACGACTGGTTCGAGTTCGACGGCAAAAACGGCCACCACCTCAACGCCATCTGGACGCACGTCCACTACTCGCACATGCGCGACAACGTCTTCGCCAAGCAGGCCACGCGCTACCCGAGCGACCAGTTCTACGGCGGCGAGCTGACCGAGGCGGCGAGCGGCATCCCGGGCGGGCTCTACATCTGGGACGGCCAGTTTCACACCTGGGAATGGGTGATCGACGAGGAAACGACCACGATCAACGTCACCATCCCCGACGGCGCCGGCGGCGAGCGCTGGGTGGAGATCACGCGCGGCCCGACCTCGCCGACCTACCTCGAGCGCCAGTTGCTCATCCTCGACTACGCGCTGAAGACCCGCGTGCGCCACCCGACCAAGCGGCAGGACTTCGTGGTCGATTTCGTGGAGGTGCTGCAAAAGACGTCCGACCTCGAAAAAGTCCCCGCGCCCTTCACCGCGCGCCCGCGGCTCGCTCTCAAGGGCAAACTCGCCGCCGGCGCCACGATCACCTGCGAGGCGAAGGTCGATGGCGTCACGGACCTCCGCTACTTCTGGTTCGCCGACGGCTACCCGCTGACCTACGGCCCCTCGCCGACCTACACCCTCACGGCTGCCGATGTTGGAAAACAAATCCGCTGCATGGTGAAAGCCGTCGGCGCGCTCGATTCGCCCGAAGCGTGGAGCGTGCCGCTGCGGCACCCCTGATACCGACGGCTGTGAAGAACTAGCCTTTTGGAAGTCTGAAATTTGACCACAGATCGCACAGATATCACGGATAAGAAGCAGGATGTTCCCCAGTCATCATCCGCGCCCATCCGCGTGATCCGCGGTTAAGGTCCTGCCTTTGCCCCATCTGTGTTCATCCGTGTAATCTGTGGTTAAAGTCTGAATTTTTTTAGCTGCTGGTATGATCCGCATCATGGGGCGCCGGCTTTGCCGGTTGGCGTAGGCTTGGTCTTTACTGGCATTCGGCGACCGGTGTCACTTCACGAGCTGTAGGGGCTCGCTGGATACCCTGCCGGTCCAGTAACCGAATCTCCCGTCGTAGATGTCCTCGGGACTGTAGGTGACGGTGATCTCTTCCAGGTCGGCGGCAGACTTGATCTCGACTTTGACGATCGCGGCTTCGCCGGGACGGAGCTCGACCAGGCGCAGGTCGCTCCGCGAGGGGATGACGAGCGTCTGGCCGTCCTTCAGGGTAAACTTGTTCACGGTGAGGCGAACTTGCCGCTTTGGCTCGGTGCCGGAGGTTTGGGCAAGGCCGTCGGTGATGACGGTGAGCGGGGTCTCGGACACGTTTTTCAGCGGGACCATGAAGGCATAGTGCCAGCCTTGCGCCTGGATCCATCCCCGCGAGGCGGCGTCGAAGGTCTGCACCTCCGTCGGTTCCTTCCCGAGCAAAACGGGCTGGAGCACTTGAATTTCCTGGGCGGCGGCGAAGGCGTGCAGTGAAGCAGCACAAATCACACAAGTGAGAAGGGTTTTCATGGATGCACTGGGGAGTCTGGGTTCACAGGGGCTACGAAGCGCGAGCCTACTGCCTTCGGGGCGCGAGGCGCGCTAATTTTTGGTCCGCCCTTGGCTCGAAACCCTCCCGGTATCCCTTCGCTCGGTCTGCTCCGAAATCTGCTCGCCCTTTCGCTTCGCCGCTCCGCCGCCCAATCGCGTCAGTTCGGCTCGGCGATGATGAAGTCGATGCGCCCGGCGGGCGCCGGGCTCCTCGGTGAAACGCGGAGCCGGGAAACCCGCTTGCTAGGCCGGTCCGTTGATTCAGGTTCGGGCACGCGTCGGGTCGGACGCCATTTCCATGAAGAAGCTGTTCGATAATCCCTTGGGGGCGCGTCTCCGCGGTGTTCTGCGAAAAGTTCGGGGAATCGGAAAGCGGGGGCCCCTCCCGAAAAAAGACGATCCGGAGGCGGTGTTTACCGAGATCTTCGAGCGCAACGCGTGGGGCGGCGTCGATTCGGTTTCCGGCCCCGGATCGGATGATCTCCAGACGCGCGTCGTCGTCGGCGAACTGTCCGCGGTGCTCAGGGACTATGGCATCAAGCGCATGCTGGACGTGCCCTGCGGCGACTTCCACTGGATGCGGCACGTCGGGCTGGAGGGCGTCGATTACACGGGGGCGGATATCGTCGCCGAGCTCGTGCGATCGAACAACGCGCGGTTCGGGAGGGCCGGCCTGCAATTTCGAAAGCTGGATCTCACGCGCGACCCCTTGCCCGAGGTGGATTTGATTTTTTGTCGCGACTGCCTGGTGCACCTTTCCTTCGAGGACGCGTCGAGGGCCTTGGCGAACATCCGCGGCAGCCGGTCGGGCTATTTGTTGTCCACGACCTTCACCGCCCGGACCACGAACGAGGACATCAAGACCGGCGGGTGGCGGCCGCTGAACCTGGAGCTGGCCCCGTTTGCGCTGCCCAAGCCCCTGAAGGTCATCACCGAGGGTTGCACCGAGAACGACGGCATCTACCGCGACAAGTCGCTCGGTTTGTGGAGAATCTCGGACCTGCCGGAGAGCTTCCGCGCCTGAGCGAGGGCGGGCGGTCGCTTCCTGCGGCCCGCGCCGCGGTCATGCGGCCTGGCGGCGCCCGCGGAGTATTCGCGAAAGCACTACGACGGCGCCGGCGACGCCCAGGAACGCGATGGCGGGCAGGTAGGTGGACATTCGCCGCAGGGGGGCGCTCGGCTTGGGCGCGGGCAGCGTCACCGAGGTGTCGGCGAGGCGGCGCACCATCAGCTCCACCGCCTCGCAGACCTCGGCCAGCCAGCCGTAGTCGAGCGTCTCGGGCGTGTCGGTCTTGCGGTGGTAGTGCCGGTGACGGAGCGGCGCGGTGTCGGTGAGCATCAGGGCCGGGTAGTGCTCGACCCAGAAGGACCAGTGGTCGGAGCTCCAGGCGAGCGGGAGGTGCGTGGGTGCGGTGAGCGCGCGGAAGGGGAAGCCGTCGGCCTCCTCGCGCAGCACGCGCTCGGCCTGCTCCAGCAGGGGGCGGGAGAGCGGATTGGCCACGACCGCGAGAAAGTCGCCGGTGGGCGGCAGCACCACGCCGCGCAGGGAGCCGCGCTGCGAGCCGGGCTCTTTCGAAAACGCGCCGAGGCTTTCGAGGCAGAGCATGCCCATGATCTTGTCGCCCCGGCGGCGGCAGGCCCGCACGTAAACGCGGCTGCCCATGCTCGGACGGTGGGTGAAGGGCGATTCCTCGTTGGTGAAGGCGACGAAGCGGATCGTGCGCCCCGGCCTCGAGTCTCGCAGGCGCTCCGCCAGCTCGAGCAGGACGGCGAGCGAGGAGGCGTTGTCGTCCGCTCCGGGCGAATCTTTGTGCGAGTCGTAGTGCGCGCCGACGAGGATGATTTCCTCGGGTCGCTCCCGGCCGGTGATCTCGACCTCGATGTTGGAGAAGAGGCGCCCGCGCGCCCCGTAGCGTTGCCGCTCCGGTTGGTAGCCCGCGTCGAGGAAGCGCGCCAGCAGGCAGGATTCCGCCTGACGGAGGTTTTCGTAGTGGTGGAGATTGCGCGGCCCGATCTCGGAGGCGAAGACGCGCACCGTCGCCTCCAGTCGCGCGGAGAGCGCCGAGGGCGGCGGCGGGGATTCGTTGCCCGCGCTTGGCGGGGTGGGGGTGGGCGAAGCGGTGCGGGGGGCGGCGAGGTCGGACGGGTTTCCAAGGTGCATGGTGTGTCTGCTGACCCGCCTCCGGAGGGAGTGGATTCGCGAAATACCGTGCAGGCTCCGGCGCCGCGATGGCCAGGCGGCGCATCTCGCTCTCGCCCAGGCGAAAGAGCGTCGGGTCGGTCTGGCGCCCGCGGCCGCTTTGGGTGTGGCGTCCGGGCTCCGGCTCGGCGACGCCCCCCTCCGAGGCGTCTGGTCCGAAAACGAGCGGGCGCGCGCCTTTTCGCGGAGCGCGCGCCCGGGGGGTTTGCGTTTTCGCTATGCTTTACTCCTCCGCGTCGGCGCGGGGAATGAGGGCCTCGTAGTCGGCGAGGGTGCCGCCGGCGAGGCAGGTCTCGATGATCTTGCGGCCGAGCGGCAGCAGAT
The DNA here is from genome assembly GCA_030605125.1 of Verrucomicrobiota bacterium. Classification (GTDB taxonomy): domain Bacteria; phylum Verrucomicrobiota; class Verrucomicrobiia; order Opitutales; family Opitutaceae; genus IMCC26134_A. The sequence goes on from JAUWBD010000021.1 coordinate 11,179, forward strand.
CGGGGCTGAGGAAGCTCTCGAGCTCGCGGGCGAAGAACTCGTTGAGGAGCTCGGCGCCGCGGTCGTAGGCGACCTCGCCCACCTCGGGCTGCAGATCCACCTCGAAGAACCAGGAGCCGATGGTGCCGCCTTCGACCTGGATCTTGTGCGGGGTGTAGCCGAGGAGCGGGCAACGCGAGGCGCGGAGCTCACCCTTGGCGAACTTCGCGCCGCCGCGGCGGGCGAGGTATTCGCGGGTGATCCACTGCGGCATGAAGCTCACTTCCCAGGCGCCGACGTGCTGGTTGGGGATCAGCACGTAGTCCACCTTCGGGTGTTCGGTGATCTGCTTGAGCAGGAGGTTGGCCTGATCGACGCGGCGGCCGGTGGCGAAGGGCCAGTAGGAGCCCACGCCCTCGGACGACATGCCTTCGCTCGACACGATGCTGGGGTTGGCGTGGCCGCGCGGGGCGACCAGGCGCCAGAGCCAGGCGAGCGCCGGCGGCAGCACGTGGAAGAGACCGAGGATGCCGTAGGTCGGCTGCTCGCGGGTGCAGGGCGGGCAACGCACGCCGAAGCTGCGGATATCGACATCCACCGCGCCGTCCACCACGCCCGGGACGATCGAGCGGGGCATGACGATGCGGGGGTTGGGGCAGGGCTTGCCGGGGCTGTCCTCGATGTGCTCCCAGATCAGCGCGGTGGCGCCGGGGTGCGCGTCGATGTTGAGGAACAGGAGCGGCAGGCCGGGCTTGAGCGTGAGGGCCTCGAGGTGCGGGTCAATGCCGTAGGAGGTGATGTGGTTGACGCGGACGAACCACGCGTCCTCGGCGTCCATGACCGCGAGCTTGCCCTTGCCCCGCTGGAGCGAGGGGTGGCAGAGGGCCATGTCGTCCGTGACGGGGCGCACGTCACAGGCGCGGGGCAGGATGACGGTGCGCTCCTCGCCGTTGACGAGGTTGCGGCCAAGCAGCAGGGAGCCGTCGGCCTGGCGGTGCACGTGCTCGAGCATCTCGCTCTTGCCGCCGCCGCTGGCGCCTTCGTGGGAGATCACGATCTTGTTGCCGTAGGGCGTCTGCACCTGGGCGGTCGAGCAGTGGATGGTGGTCCAGCTCTCGTTTTCGCCGAGGTTGAGGAGGACGCCGTAGATGCCCTTCTTGGCGGAGGGGCCGGGATAGAGGTTGTAGCTGAAGAGCTCGTGCAGGCCCTCGCGGCGGTTGTGCACCACGATCTGCTTGCCGTTGAAGTGGGTGTGGCGGAAGGGCGGGGCGACGTAGATGACGGCGCCAGGCTTGAAGTCGGCCGGGACCTGCTCGGGCGAGAGCATGCCCTGGAGGAGGGCGAGGCCGAGGGCGAAGAAGCCGGCGTTGTCGGGCGCGATGACGATGGCGTGGGTGCCCTTGTCGCCGACGCCGGCGATGAAGGGGAACACGGCCAGCGGCTGCGTCTTCAGCCACTCGAAGGTGGCCTCGCGCAGCGGGGCGAACTCGGCGCCGAACTGGGCGCGGTAGGTGGGCTTGTCGGTCGGGCGCTCGTCGCCGATCACCATGCAGTCCGGGTCGCGGCGGCGCATGTAGGGCTCGATGTAGTTCGCGGCGATGCCGTTGCGCACCTTGCAGGCGCGGGCCTCGAGCACGCGGCCCTTGCCGGGGACGTCGTAGGCGACATCGTGCCAGCCGTGCTTGGCGTCGCGGACGGCGAGGGCCACGAGATCATCCACGCTGCGCGCCACGGTGACGGAGGGCGCGGCGGCGAGGATGGCCTCGGCCTCGGCGGGAAGGGAGTAGGGCAGCTTGAATCCGGAGCCGCGCGGGGCGGCGGGGCCGGTCGCGCTGACCGAGGCGGATGCGGAGGCGTTGAGGGCTTTGCTCATGGCGGGTGCTTTCTGGTGGTGGGTTGTTCGTGAAGGCGCGCGGGTCGCTGGATTGCGCCCTTGCACGCCGCACACCTTAGCGCAGCCCGGCCCAAACCGCTCCCGCGGGCTTGGCGGGAGCTGTGCGGATTGTGGCATCAGAAAATGCGCATATGGCGTTGGATTTTGCTTAGTGGGCGGCGGGCGATGGCTTAGGCTCGTCCAATGCCCTTAGTGGTGAAACAGGCCCTTGCGGCGCGTCTGGCGGCTCTGCCGGAGATGCAAAGTTTTCTCGCGGACGCCTCGTTGGTGGCCGGGGTGCCGGTGCGTTTCTGGCCGGCGACCCCGCTCGTGGATGCGGTGCAGGTCGAGCCGGTGACCTTTTGCGCCCGACTGCGGCGCGAGGACGCCGGCTGCCGGATGTGCGTCACCTTTCGCCAAAAACTGCGCGAGGGTGCGGAGGCCGGGCCGGCGGCGGGGCTGTGCGATGCGGGCTTGGGGGAGTTGCTCGTGCCGGTGGCGGTCGGCGGCGTGGTGGCCGGTCATTTTTTGGTCACGGGGTTCCGCGAGGGCGCCGCCACCACGCAGACCGACAACCGGGCGCGGCACTTGCTCGGCCGGCGCGGCCTGGACCTGCGGGCCGAGGAGGTGTCGCGGTTGCGCGCGGCGGCGCCCCCGCTCGAGCCTGCGCGCCGGGAGGCGCTCGGGCGCTTGTTGCATGCGGGCGCGGAGCGGATCGCGCGGGCGATCAACGAGCACCTCAATCGTGCGCCGGAAGGCGTGCCGGAGCTGGTGGAGCGGGCGTATCGGATCGTGCACGCCGAGTATGGGCGGCGCCTGCGCGTGCCGCTGATCGCGCGCCGGCTTGGCGTGAGCGCCGCGCACCTGAGCCGGACCTTTCACCATGCGACGGGGCTGCGCCTCGTGGACTATGTGGCGCGTTACCGGGCCGAGCGCGCGCGGGCCTTGCTGGGGGGGGACGAGGCGCCGTCGGTCGCCGAGGCGGCGCGCGCCTGCGGCTTCGCCTCGATCTCGCAGTTTAATCGCGTGTTCCGCGCGACCTTTGGCGCGAGCCCGCGGGCGCTGCGCGCCGGAGAGCCTCGGCTGACAAATCCCTGACACAGCCGTGACCAGGGGCTGACACGGCGGCCGCGGGCTTTCCGGTAGGATGGCGGGTGCCATGAAACGCATCGCCTCCCTCCTCCTCGCCGCGCTCGGGCTCTGGCTCGCGCCGCTCGTCCTCGCCCGCGCACCGCTTCCCGCCGCCTCCTCCTCGGCCGGCGATCCTGTCCGCCTCCGCCTCGAACTCGATCGCCCCGTCCTTCCCGCCGATTCGCGCGAGACTGTGATCCTCAAGGTCGCGCTCGACGGCGCTCGCCCCGCCGCCTCCCGCCGCGCGCCGGTCAACCTCGCCCTCGTGATCGACAAGTCCGGCTCGATGGGCGGAGAAAAAATCGTCCGTGCCCGAGAGGCCGCCATGGAGGCCGTGCGCCGCCTCGCCGCCGACGACATCGCCTCGCTCGTCGTTTACGACGACCACGTGCGCACGCTCGTGCCCGCCCGCCGCGTCGGCGACGGTCGCGCCCTGCTTGCCGCCATCAAGGAGATCGAGGCAGGCGGCACGACCAACCTCCACGGCGGCGTGGTCGCCGGCGCCGAGGAGCTGCGCAAAAACATCGAGGGCCCCTACACGCACCGCGTGCTCCTGCTCTCCGACGGCCAGGCCAACGTCGGCCCGAGCACCCCCGAGGCGCTCGGCTCGCTCGGCGCCCGCCTCGTCCGCGAGGGCATCTCGGTGACAACCATCGGCCTCGGCCTCGACTACAACGAGGACCTGATGACGCGCCTCGCCCGCCGCAGCGACGGCAACACCTACTTCGTCGAGCACGGCCGCGACCTCGCCCGCATTTTCAACCAGGAGCTTGGCGACGTGCTCAGCGTGGTGGCGCGCCGCGTCGTCATCGAGATCGACTTCCCCGCCGGCGCGCGCCCCGTGCGCATCGTCGGCCGCGACGGGCACGTGGAGAACCGCCGCGCCATCGTGGAGCTGAACCAGCTCTACGGCGGACAGGAGCGCTTCGCGCTCGTCGAGGTGGAGCTCGATCCGGCGCGAGATCGCGCCAGCCGCCCGGTTGCCACCGCCCGCGTGCGTTACGAGGACGCCGCCACCGCCCGCCCCGCCGCACGGGAGGCGAGCGCCGCGGCGCGCTTCTCCGCCGATCGCGAGAAGGTCGTGGCCGCCGCCAACCACCAGGTGCAGGCCGACTACGCCGCCAACCGCCTCGCCGAGGCGCGCGACGAGGCCGTGACGCTCGCCGACGCCGGCCGGCGCGACGAGGCCGCCGCGCGCCTGCGCGAGGTCGGCTCCTCGCTCTCCGCGATGGGCGCGGCCTACAACAATCACGCCGTGGTCGCCACCGCCGCGCCCGCCCCCGCCGAGGCCGCCAAGGTCGAGACCGGCGGCTACGACAACGCCGCGCGCAAGGAGGCTCGCGCCCGTTCCCAGCAGACCTACAGCCAGCAACGCGCCGAATAGAAACGACATCCGCGAATCTGTCGTTCATCCTTCGCGTTTTCACACGCCTCGCCCCATGAAACCCTCCGCCCTCGCCGCCCTCGCGGCCTCCCTCGCGCTGCCGCTCGGCGCCGCCGCCCAGACCGCGCTCACGATCTACAACCAAAACTTCGCCGTCGTGCGCGAGACCGTGCCGCTCGATCTCTCGCCCGGCGTCAACTCCGTGACCTTCGACCGCGCCACCTTCCATGTGGAGCCCGACTCCGTGGTGTTGCGCGATCCGCGCGGCCGCGTGGCCCTGCGCATCCTCGAGCAGAGCTACCGCGCCGAGACCGCCTCGCAGGGCCTCCTGCTCTCGCTCTTCGAGGGCCGCGAGATCGCCTTCGTGGCGCGCAATCCCGATGGCTCCGAGCGCCGCGTGCGCGGGACCGTAGTGCGTTCCGGATACGCGCCGAACCTCGCCGCGTCGCCGCGCTACGGCCCGGCCTTCCGGCAGCGGCAGGTCGAGGTGGCCGGCGGCTGGGGCGGCAACCAGGGCGGCGGCTCGCCGATCATCGAGGTGGACGGCGAGCTGCGTTTCTCGCTGCCGGGCGAGCCGGTGTTTCCCTCGCTGGCCGACGACACCGTGCTGCGCCCCACGCTCGCGTGGCGGCTCCACAGCGACCGCGCGGCCAAGCTCGACGCCGAGCTCGGCTATGTGAGCGGCGGCATGTCCTGGGCGGCGGCTTACAACCTCGTCTCGCCCGAGAAGGGCGACACGCTGGAGATCGTGGGCTGGGTGACGCTCGACAACCAATCGGGCAAGACTTTCAGCGACGCGAAGGTGAAGCTGATGGCGGGCGACGTGAGCAAACTCGAGCCCGAGCGTGTCGCCCTCGGGGGTTTTGCTCGCGGCAGCGTTGATCCTTTCGCACCCGCCGCGCTCGACCCCGTCACTCAAAAAGCCTTCGACGAGTTTCACCTCTACTCGCTCCCGCGCCCGGTGACGCTGCGCAACCGCGAGACCAAGCAGGTCGAGTTCCTGCGCGCCACGGGCGTCAAGGCCCGCACCGTCTACGTTTACAACGGCGTATCCATCGATCCACGACGCCACGGCGGCTGGAACGAGGAGGCGATCCGTGGCAACCGTGACTACGGCACGCAGTCCAACCCGAAGGTCTGGGTTTACCGCGAGTTCAAGAACACGAAGGAAAACGGTCTCGGCCTGCCGCTGCCGAAGGGGCGCACGCGTTTCTACCGTAGCGACGACGCCGACGGGGCGCTGGAGTTTACCGGCGAGAACGCGCTCGACCACACGCCCGAGGGCGAGACGGTGCGCATCTACACCGGCGACGCCTTCGACCTGGTCGGCGAACGCAAGCGGACCGACTACAAGCTGAGCAACCGCAACGACGAGCTTGAGGAGGCCTTCGAGATTCGCCTGCGCAACCGCAAGAAGGAGCCGGTCGAAATCCGCGTCACGGAGCGGATGTATCGCTGGTTCAACTGGAGCCTGCTCGAGAACTCCGAGCCCTACGTGAAGACGGACGATCGCAACATCGAGTTCCGCGTCACCCTCGCGTCGGACGAGGAAAAGGTCGTCACCTACCGCGTGCGTTACGATTGGAAGTAGTCGTCACCCGATGGCGACGTCCGCCTGCGTCGTGTCTGTCTTTCGAAGCGAAACCCGATGAAGCTGCCCCGCACCCCCGTCCTCCTCTCTGTGGCCTCGCTCGCGGCGCTCTTCGGTGCGGCTTGCGGCACGGCTCCTTCCACCGCGCCCGGGTCGGTCTCGACCCGCGCGGAGCGCGCCGCCGCCCCGGCGGGGCCCGTGGTCCATGACCGCGGCGAAGTGAGCGTCGTGGCGAGAAGCGCCGACGGGCGGATCTGGGGCGTCGGCCCGCGCGACGGCGAGGCGCTCCTGCGTTGGGAAGACGAGGGCTGGAAAAAGGTGGAGTCCTTGGCCGAGCTGCCGGGGACTGTGATCGCCCTTGCGCCCGATCCCGCGCGCCCGGGCTTCGTGGTGTCGCTCAAGAGCAGCCGGCTCGAGGGTGGCGAGCAGTCGGTGTTGCACCTTCATCGTCATGGGGAGGGGAGCGAGCGAGTGGCCTTGGCGAGCTTTGCCAACACGATCCTTGTGGAGGGGCAGCGCCGGAGCCAGACCCCGTCGCTCGTGGTGGACGCGGCCGGCGATTACTGGCTGAGCTTTCGCGCGCCGCTGCTCCTGCGGGTGCCGGCGCAGGGCGGCGAGCCTGAGCGCATCGAGGTGCCGCAGGCCTGGTTCAAGCCGATGCGGGGCACGGGAGTGACGCGCCATTTCGCGCTTCGCTTCACACCCGAGCCGGAGGGGCGCGGCGAAGGGTGGCTGTGGAGCGTGATCGGGGAGGCCATGCCCGTGGGCTTCGGTGCGCTGCCGCGGCCGGTGCGGCTGCGCGAGGGGCGGGTGGAGCCTTGTCCGCCGCTCGCGGGTTTGCCCGCCGAGGTGCCGTGGGTGAGCTGCGTGGTGGTGATCGGTCGCGGCCGCGCCATCTGGGCGCTGGAAGACGCCGGCCTGTGGGAGATCGATCTCGCGAGCGGTAAAGCCTTGCCGCTGCCTTCGCCGCCTGGGGCTTGGCGCATTCTTGATTACGCGCGTCCGGCAGAGGGCGTGGAGGTGGCGCTGGTGGTGTCGCCGCGGCGCTCTCCGGACCGTTTGTCGGGCGATGTGTGGGTGCGCCTCGCCGGCGGCGAGTGGCGCCTGGCGGGGCCCTCGGGGGATGTGCGCAGCAGCACCTCCGCGGTGGATGGCTGGCATATACGTCCGCGGTCGTGGGCTGTGGTCGATGGCTTGTTGTTGGGCGCGCCTTTTACCTCGGGTCTGGCCGCGGTCGATCTGCGGGCGGAGCTTCCCGTGGCGCTGAGTCTTGATTGGCGCGCGGGGCTGCGGCTCGGCGGTCCGCGCGATCTCTTCGCGCTGCCGGATGGGCGGTTGCTGGTGCAGGGCTCCATCGCCACGGCCGCGCCCGCGGCGGAGTGGCGCAGGCTTTGGGCAAACGCGCTCGCGCTCGGCGAGGGCGAGCCAGGTGGCGGGGTGGCGCGCTTTACGGGGTCGGTGATACGCGCGACCGACGGTCGGCTGTGGGCCCTGCAGGCCAGCGGACGGGGTGCGCCCTGCGTGCGACACTGGGATGGGGAGCGCTGGGTGCGCTGGGCGCTGCCTCCCGAGCGGGAGTGGTGGCCTGACGAAGGATTTTTTGTGGAGGCCGGGAGCGGACGCGTGGTGGTGACGGGCGAGGGTCCCAACACGCCCGCCTGGGTGCGTGACGAGGGAGCCGAAGGCGGCTGGCGTTCGCTCGGGACCGTGCGTGAGTGGCTCGCGGCCCGGGCGGACGCTGGCGAGGATGCGGAGGTGTTGCCGCGGTCGCGCGAAGGGTATTTGCGCCGGCCGATCTTCGGGCCGCAGGGGCGGGTGTTGATCGGGTATAGCGGCGGGCTTTGGCTGCGGCGCAAGGGGGAGTGGCTCTTCTTCTCCACGCGCGAACTGGGCGCGGCTGCCTGGCGTTACGGATTTGATGAGGACGGCGAGCCCTGGGTCGCCACGCAGCGCGAGCGGCGCCGCCTGTTGGCCGGGGGTGGAGTGGGCGCGCCCGAAGCATGGCGGGATCCGGAGGCGCGCGGCACTTCTTCGCACGCCACGCGGCAGCCGGATTGGCTGCGAGCCTGGCTGCGCGAGCGCACGGCGGAGGCGGTGCAGGTGGATGCGAGCGGCGTGTGGTGGATCTTGCGCGAGGGCGAACTGTGGGCGGCGCGGGAGGGCGAGTTTGTCCGCGTGTTTGAGGACGAGGAGCCCTCGCCCTTCCGCATCGCCCGGAGCGGGGGCTTTTGGTCGGTCGAGGTGGACGCGCGCGGGCATCGTTTTTTCGCGGCGACGTCGCCGGTTTTCCTGCCGGCGCTTCCGGCGCGCGCGCTGGAACTCCGATGGGAGGGGGGCGAGGACGAGGCGGATCGGGTGGGCGAGATCATGGGCGGCGGCCGCGTCGAGTGGCGTCTGGGGGAGGAGCGCTGGCGGCCGGCGTCGGGCGGGCGGATCGAGTTGATCGAGCTGCCGGCCGGGGTGCATCGGCTCGAGTTGCGCGGCGAGGATCGGCGGCTCAACCCGCAGCCCGCGCAGGTGCATACGCTGCGCGTGGACTACGACGAGGCGGCGCGGGTGGAGCGTTTGCTCGCGTGGCTGGGAGAGGCCTCGCGCCGCAACGAGGCGGTGCGCCGGCTGGCTCTGCGTGGTGCGCAAAGCGAGGCGCGCCTGCGGGCGGAGCTGGGCGCCGAGCAGGACGAGGCGCGGCGTTGGTGGCTGCGCGCGGCCTTGCAGGCGGTGGAGGACCGGCGTGGGCTCGGGGACGCGCCATGAAGACCGCCACCCGTCGCCTCTGGCTCTACGGCCTGTTGTTGCTCCTGCCCGCGCTGGCGGTGGGCGGGCTCGCGCTGGGCCTGCTCGCGCGCGAGGAGGGCCGCCTGGCCGAGCGGGAGGAGGCGGCGGTCGAGGCGCGGCGCGCGGCGGTCGAGGCCCGGGCGCGGCTGATCGTGGAGAACATCGAGCTGATGCTGGGCGACGTGCAGGCCACGCTGTTGCAGACCCTCGCCGAGGCGCCGGCGGAGGAGCCGCGGCCCTTCCTCGAACGCTGGCGGGCCAACAACCCGCTGGTCGGCGACGTGTTTCGCGCCAGCTCCGAGGGCCGCGTGGTGTGGGGCGCGGAGGATGCGGACGTGCGGGCCTGGATGGCGGCGGCTCCGCCCTGGCGCGTCCCGGCGCCTTTGCCCGAAGGGTTCGCCGAGGGGATGTCGGCCTTCGGGGGCTTCGCGGACAGCCAGGCGGTCGAGGCGCCGCGCCGGGGCGTGGGCGAGAACGTGCTTCAATACCAACGCGCCCGCCAGGAGGTGCAGGAGCTGGCGCGGGTGGGCGCGGAGCCGGCCGACGCGACGCGGAAGGTTTCGCTGCAGGCGGCGGAGCCGTCCGCGCGGCCCTCCGCGGCTCCGGCCACCGCTCCGGCTCCCGCCGCCGCGCCGGCCTATCCGGCGCCGCAGGCGAGGGAGGCGCCGGCGCGAGACTTCGCGGACGCGGCCACGTCCGAGCTTTCACGGCAGCGTCGCTCGCAAGTGGCGCTGGTCGCCACGCCCTCGCCGGTGCCGGTGGTGCGCGCGGGCTGGAGCCCGTGGCGCGACGCGGAGGGGCGGGCGCATTTGCTGGCCTGGCGCGAGCTGCCGGATGGCTCCTTCATCGGCTTCAAGCTGGCGCTTGAGGCGATAAAGCCCCGGCTCGGGGAGGTTTTTCCCGCGGCGGTCTCGGCCGGCGAAGCCTACGTGCTGCGCGACGCCGCGGGCGCGGTGTGGCACGCGGCGGGAGAGGCGGGGGCGCCGCTCCTGCTGGCCCTGGACCTGGCGGAGACTTTGCTGCCCGGGTGGAGCGTGGAGGCGCGGGATCGCGGCGCGCTCGCCCTCTATTCATCGGGCGGAGTTTTTGCCCCCGGCGCGGCGATCGTGGCGCTGCTCGTGCTCGCGATCCTTGCCGCCGGCACGCTGCTGCTGCGGCAGGCACGGCGCAGCGAGGAGGAGGCGGCGCTCAAGACCTCTTTTGTGGCCAACGTCTCGCACGAGCTGAAGACGCCGCTCACCACCATCCGCCTCTACGCCGAGCTGCTCGCGCAGGGCCGCGTGCGCGAGGAGGCGAAGCGGGCGGACTATCTTGCGACGATCGGACAGGAGACGGAGCGCCTCGCGCGCCTGGTGGGCAATGTGCTCGACTTCAGCCGCCTCGAGCAGGGGAAAAAGAAGTTCGCGCTCGCGCCCGTCGATCTCGCCGTGGAATTGCGTCGGCTGGCGGAGACGCATGCGCCGCGGCTTGCCGAGTGCGGGCTTGCGCTGCGCGTGGAGGCTCCGGCGACTTTCGCGCTCGAGACCGATCGCGACGCGGTGGAGCAGATCGTGCTCAACCTGCTCGACAACGCTTGCAAATACGCGGCCGCGGGCGGCGAGGTTTTGCTCAGCCTCGCAAGCGATCCCGCGAGCGGCGCGGCGCGCGTGAGCGTGGCCGACCGTGGCCCGGGCGTCTCGGCGGCGGACTGCGAGCGCATATTCGAAAAGTTTCATCGCGTCGACGAGCGCCTCACCGCGGAGAAGGGCGGGGCGGGCCTGGGCCTGAGCATCGCGCGCCAGCTCGCCCGCGGCCTCGGCGGCGAGCTGAGCTGCGCCCCGCGCGAAGGCGGCGGCGCGGTCTTCACCCTTACGCTGCCGCAGCGCCGAGATTTTTGACCGCTAATATGCGCTAAAGGACGCTAAAGGAAATCCAAGGTAGGTTTGATTTAGCGGCCTTTAGCGAACTTTAGCGGTTCTCCTCTTCCCGTCATTACCATGAAAGCCCGCATTCTCATCGCCGAGGACGACGCCAACATCCGCCTCGGGCTCATCGCCACTTTGGAGAGCGAGGGCTACGAGGTCACGGCCGCCTCCGACGGCGCGCAGGCGCTCAAACTGTATCCGCAAGGGAGATACGAACTCGTGGTCCTCGACGTGATGATGCCCAAGGCCAGCGGCTACGACGTGTGCCGCGAGCTGCGCGCGGGCGGCTCGATCACGCCGGTGCTCTTTCTCACCGCCAAGGGCGAGGAGGTGGACAAGGTGGTTGGTCTCAAACTCGGCGCCGACGACTACGTCGTAAAGCCCTTCGGCGTGCGCGAGCTGCTGGCGCGCGTGGAGGCCCTGCTGCGGCGTGGCCGGGCGAGCGCGGCGGCGGCCGCCGCGCTCGGCGGAAACGGAGCCGGCGCGGCGCTTCCGCCGGTGTTTCGCCTCGGCGAGGCGGAGATCGACCGTCGCGCCTTTTCGGTGCGGCTGCCGGGGCGCGAGGCGGAGTCGCTCACGGCGCGCGAGCTGAAGCTCGCGGAGGTGTTTGCGGCGCATGCGGGCGAGACGCTCACCCGCGACCAGTTGCTCAACGCAGTCTGGGGGCTCGGCTACACCGGCACCACGCGCACGCTCGACCAGCATGTGGCGCAGCTGCGCAAGAAGGTGGAGCCCGACCCGGAGTCGCCGCGCGCGATCCTCACCGTGCACGGGGTGGGCTACCGTTGCGCGGGGCCGTCGTCGGCGAACCCGGAGAAAATCCCGTAAGTCGGTGGGCAATCGCAGCGGAGGTTTGCGCCGCGGGCGGAGTCGGTTCTGCTGGGCGCATGCACTTCCCCGCTTCTTTTGTTACCCGTCGTTCCCTCCTCAAGACCCTCGGCGCCGGCGCCCTGGTGCTGGGCATGGGCCGCGGCCCGGCCGTCGCGCAGTCCGCCGCGATGGCGCGTGGCGGGACGACGCCGCAGCCCTTCACCTTGCCGAATCTGCCCTACGCCTACGACGCGCTCGAGCCGCACATCGATGCGCGCACGATGGAGATTCACCACACGAAGCACCACCAGGCCTACATCACGGCGGCCAACAAGGCGCTGGAGGCGCGGCCCGATTTGCGGGAGCTCTCGGGCGAGCAGTTGATCGCCCGGCTGGATCTTTTCGAGGAGCCGCTGCGCACCACGCTGCGCAACCAGCTCGGCGGGCACCTTAACCACGCGTTTTTCTGGAAGCTGCTCGCGGCGCCGGCCGAGTATCGCGCGGGCCCGCTGCGCGGCGCGATCGACAAGCGCTTCGGCTCGCTGGAGGCGTTTCAGAAGGAATTCGCGCAGGCGGCGGCGAGCCGATTTGGCAGCGGCTGGGCCTGGCTGGTGTGGGAGGACGGCGAGCTGCGCGTCACCTCGACGGCCAATCAGGACTCGCCGCTCATGCAGGGCGCGCGACCGATCATCGGCATCGATGTGTGGGAGCACGCCTACTACCTCGCGTATCAAAATCGCCGCGCGGACTACGTGCAGGCGTTTTGGAAGGTGCTCAACTGGGACGCCGCCGAGGCGAATTTCGCGGCCGTGTAGCCGCCCGATCGGCCGGGGGGCAGGCGTCCTCGCATCTCGATTCTCCGGAGGCGTGTCTCCGCGAGAGGTGATATTTGTCGCGGTCCGGCGTTTTCCGACTCCCCGGACGGGGAGGGGGAAATGGTCGGGCTGGTGAGATTCGAACTCACGACCTCTTGCACCCCATGCAAGCGCGCTACCAGGCTACGCTACAGCCCGAAAATCTGAAGGAGGGGAGAGCAAGCCGGCCGCTCCGGCGGAGCGCAAGCGGTTTTTTGCGCGTCTCGATCGAGGGGCGGCCTAGGCTCGGCCGAGGGGAGGCGAGTTGACAGTCTCCGGATGTTCTGGTTTAGCAAATTCCGTTCCTTCAACTCCATGAAAACATTCATCCTGCCCGTTATCGCATTCGCGGCGGCATCTTCGCTGTCCGCTGTCACGCCAGGGTCCGTTGCCACCGTCACCGTCGCGCTCACCGCGACCTACACCAGCCCGGGGCTTCGCGTGGTCGATCCGGACACCAAAGAAGTCTCGATGGAGTATGAGAAGGTCACGGAGAAGACGAACGCCAGCGGCGACGTGATCAGCGAGACCACCACGGTCAAGGCGGTCATGAAGACCGAGCGTTACGGCAACAAGGAGATCCTCACCGCGCTCCTCGAGAGCGACCAGCTGCAGGGCGACGAGAATATCCGCGGCTGGACCATCGTCGAGGCGTTTGCGGCGAACGACGAGTCCGAGGACGACGGCCCCTCTCTTTATGCGGTCAAGTCCGGGCGCACTCCCGTGCCGATCCCGATGTCCGCCTATGACGTCGCTTTTGCGGAAGCGTTCTCCGGCTCGTTCACGAGCAATTTCGTGCGCGAGACCGAAACGGCTACGTTTTCCGGCAAATATCGTGGCGCTGTGGGCGTCCTGATCGGTGATTTCAATCTGCGCGGCCTCGCCGCGGGCAGCTATCGCTTGGTGAGCGGCAAGCTCGGCTCGGGCGAAAATGCCGTGCCTTACTCGTTTGAAATCGATGGTGCCGTGACGGTGAGCGGTCTGAGCGGCACCTACGGCGAGTCCGAGGAAGGGGAGGACGAAGAGGATGCCGTTCTCGGGGAAGGCCGCATCACCATCGCCGCGGCCCGCGTCGTGGATCTGGACGCCATCGGCATCGGTCCTCGCTGAGTCGGCGAGGCGGCGGCGCGTCGGCCGACGGGCCGGCGCTTCCCGCTCGCTTTCTCAGGCTCCGACTCTGTGTCGCATGAATCTGTTCGTTTCGCGCCGCGGCCTCTGGGTCGCGGCTTTTCTCTGCATATTCGCAGGAGCGTGGCTGTGGGTGCGTCGCGAGCCTGTTCCGGCGGGCGCCGGAGATGCTCAACCGGCCCCGGGTGCGCCCGCGGTGGAATCGGTGGGGCTCTTGGGCGGCGGGGAGGTCGCGCCCCCGCCGGCATCCCTCCCGGAGGCGGGCGCTCCTGGCGAGGTCGCAAGGGGGGCGGCGACTCCGGTGACGGATGTGTCGGCGCCGCCGGTGGCGGAGGGGCCCCATGCGGAGGAGCGGCAGGCCATCGCGGATTTGTCCATCACCTACGATCCACAGGAGGTGCCTCGGATCGCCCGATATCTGACACATGAGGATGCCGATGTGCGCCGCGATGCGGTGGACGGTTTGGTGCGTCTGGGCGCTCGGGAGGGCGCGGAGGCGCTGCGTGAGGCCGCGGCGAAGATGAAGGATCCCCGAGAGGCGGTGGCGATGCTGGATGCCGCCGCCTATCTGGAGTTGCCATCGCTGAGCAAGGCGCCGCGCAAGCGTGCGCCGCCGCCCGTGGCGCCGAGGCCTTGGTCGGCCCCGCGCCGGGCGGATCAGGAGTAAATTACCGGCAGGGACTTGCCTTCCCGGGCGCTGCGCATGGCGAGGTCGAGGATGTGGATCGGGCGGCGCGCCCACTCGCCGGTGATCACCAGCGCCTCGCCGGTGGTGAGGTGGGCGGCGATGTTTTCGTAGAACTTGTGCCCCTCGCCCTTCGGGTGCGGGGCGCGCTCGATGATCGTCTTGCCCGCGCCCTGCGGCGTGTGGGTCTCGGCGCCCGGCCACTCGATGATGTGCGTGGCCTTGGTGCCCACGATCTTCATGAAGCCCTTGTCCGAGGCGGCGTCGAGGTGTGTAATGGTGAGGTTGATACGCTGGCCGGAGGCGAAGCGCACCGTGGCCTGCGCCTCGTCTTCGTTGGCGTCCTTGGCCCAGGGGAAGTCCGGCTGCGCGGCCCAGTGGCCGTTCCACGCGTAGCCGCTCACCTCGGTGACGGGGGAGGTGATGAGCTGGAGCGAGTATTCGAGGAGATGCACGCCCCAGTCGTAGAGGATGCCGCCGGAGATGCTGCGCGAGGAGCGCCACCAGTCGCCGGGGCGGCCATGCCCGCCCATGCGGAGGTCGATGCGCACGATGTCGCCGAGCGCGCCGCTCTTGAAGAGCTCAACCGCGCGAAGGATCCAGCCGTCCCAGTGGCGGTTGTGGTAGGTGCTCACGATCACGCCCTGTTTTTTCGCGGCGTCGATCATGGCGTCGCACTCCTCGGTGGTGATGGCCATCGGCTTCTCGAGCACGACGTGGCGGCCGGCGGCGGCGATCTTCAGGCCGAGCTCGGCGTGGGTGTTGTGCGGCGTGATGACGGTGACGAGATCGACGGCCGATTTGGCCAGCAGCTCGTCCACCGTGCCGTAGGTTTCGATGCCGGGGAAGTCGGCCAGGGCGACCTCGAGGCGCTTCGGGTCGAGCTCGACGACGGCGGTGGGCGTCATGCCGGCGGCCTTCATCTCGTTGAGGTGCTGGCGGCCCATGTTGAAGGCGCCGCCGTAGCCGACGACGGCGACCTTGATGGCGGAGGGAGCGGAGTAGGTTTTCACGGAGAGGGAGAAGGCGGTGGAGGCGAAGTGGGAAGATTGAGTGGAAGAATCGGAGTGGGGGCTGGCTAGAGGAGGCCGGCGGCCCAGAGGCAGCCTTGCACGGTGAGGCGGCGGGCGGCGGGGAACTGGATAAACTCGTCCGGGCTGTGGCCGAGGGCGTTGTAGAAAACGCGGCCGGCGCCCCAGGTCTTGATCCAGGCCACGGGCATCTGCACGGCGCGGCCCTCGTGGTGGTAGGTGGTGTCGGCGAGCACGTGCACGCCGGGGTCGGTCATCATGTAGTATTGCTCCGACCGATACGCGAAGCTCGCGGGGAGGCCGGCGGTGATGGGGCTGGCCCAGTCGGTGACGCGCACCGAGTAGTCGCCGACGTGCGGGTGGCCGAGGAAATGGCCGCCGACCATCCATTCGTAGTCGAGGCGGCCGCGGAAGGCGTCGCCCATGCCGCCGTGGATGCCGGCGAGGCCCACGCCCGAGCGCACCGCGGCGCAAAGGCCTTTTTCCTGCTCGTTGGTCAGCTGGCCCATGGTCCAGCAGGGGAAGATCAGCGCGTAGGCCTTGAGTTTTTCGGCGTCCGCGAGGGGATCGAGCGTGGTGACGATCTCCGGGGCGAGGCCGTGGGCTTGGAGGTCGGCGGAGAAAAGTTGGACGATCTTCTCAGGCTGATGGCCATCCCAACCACCGCAGACGAACAGGGCTTTTTTCATGGATTGCGAGGAAACGGCGCGAGCCTAGCATGGCGGGCGGCTCCTCGGGAATAGACGGGCCTTTCAAAAAAATGGACTTTGGAACCAAGCACTGGGGTGCGTTTACGCGGCGGCATCCGAGCGCCTATCAGGTGATCAACGCCGCGCCGGCCTTCGCCAAGAACCACTGGGTTCGCACGGCTTTCGCGAGCTGCAACTTCTCCTTCATCCTGCGCGGGCGGGGCGAGTTTCACCGCCTGGGGCGGGTGTGGGCGGTGGAGGCGCCGTGTGTGATCACCCAGTGGCCGGGGGAGTCCCTCGAGTATGGGCCGCTGGGCGCGCCGGAGGAGACCTGGGACGAGTTTTATCTCACTTATACCGGCGAGACGAAGGCGCGTTTCGAGGCGGCGCGCCTGATCGACGGCGAGCGGCCGGTTTGGCCGCTCCGCGATGCCCCGACGGTGCGCGGGCTGGTGGAGGAGCTGCGGCGTCTTTCGCACGCCGCGGAGCCCGAGGCGGTGGTGGACCGGGTGGATCGGCTGTGCGAGCGCCTGATCTTGGAGAGCTGGCTAGGGCCGGTGCGACGCGAGGCGCCGGTGGGCGATGCCGCGACGGTGCAGGCGATCGCGGCCGCGCTGCGGGCGGGGCTGGCGGATCCTTCGCTCGATCCGGAGGCTGTGGCGGCGGCGCATGGTTGGTCCGTATCCACGTTTCGGCGACGCTGGGACGAGGTGATGCCGGAGAGCCCGGGCCGGACCTTGCAGGGGCTGCGGATGCAGGCGGCTTGCCGTCTGCTGGTGGAGACGACGCTGCCGATCCATGAGGTGGCCGCGCGGGTGGGCTTCGCCGACGAGTATTATTTCTCCCGACGCTTTCGGATCGAGCAGGGGATGCCGCCGCGGGAGTATCGGCGGGCCTACGTGCTGCGGCGGGGGTGAGGGGGGGCGCCCGCGCGCGGCGCGATCGGTGAGCGCGGCGGGAGGCGGTGATCCGGGATTGGCTTGGCCGGCGCCGCGTCGAGCATGCCCGCGATGGCCCGAAAAAACTCCGCCTCGAAAAAATCCAAACCCTCCGCGCGGCTGCGGCCCTTTCGCCGCACGCGCGCGTTTTTGTGGATCAACCTCGTCGTCGCGCTCCTCGTCGGCGGCTGGTATCTCGTCCAGCCTCCCGCTCGCCAAGCCGAGGTGAGGCTCTTGGTTGGCAACACGTTTGCGGCGAACAAGAACGTCTCGCCCATCGATGTCGCGTGGGACCTTTGGCAGATCTACTACTCGAAGGATTTCGTGGCGGCGCCGCCGGCCTCGGGTGATCGCGCCTTCGCCTACGCGGGGCTGCCGCGGGTCGTCTCGCCGGAATTGCCCGCGAAGCGCGTGTTGGTGAACGAGGGCTACGTGGTCGGCTACGCCGACGAATGGGGCACGCCGCTCTGGGCGGCCTATCGGATGAAGGACGTGACGCCGCTGCCTGCGGCGGGCGAGCGGCCCGGTCGTTTCGAGCCCGATCCGCGCACGGTGGCGCGCATCTCGCCGGAGGCCTACACGGGCACCGGTTTTGATCGCGGCCACCTGGCGCCGAACTACGCCATCGCCACGCGCTACGGCGAGGCGGCGCAGCGGGAGACCTTTTTGATGAGCAACATCATCCCGCAGCGGCACGGGCTCAACGCCGGCCTCTGGAAGCAGCTGGAGCAGCGCGCCGCGACCAGCTACCCCGCGCGCTTCGGCGAGGTATGGGTGATCGCGGGGCCGGTCTTCGACTCCGGCTCGTCCGCCCGCGAGCGCCGCATCGGAGGGCGAGGCGCCGGCGGCACGGTGCGTGTGCCGGGCGAGTGTTTCATGATCCTCGCGGACGAGAGCGACGGGCGCGTGCGCACGCTGGCTTTTCTCTTCCCGCAGGAGCCGGCGGCGGGCGCCCGCCTGGAGGAGTTTCTCACCACCGTGGCCGAGATCGAGCGGCGCACGGGCCTGGATTTTTTTGCCGAGCTCGATCCCGCGACCCAGCTCGAGCTCGAGGCCCGCAAGGCGACCCGCGTGTGGTGAGGCGGATGTGGCGCATGGGGGCGCCGCGGGTCTGGGCCAGGGTCAACCGCGCTGGCGGACGGCCTCGAAGAGGGTGATGATGGTGGCCATGGCGACGTTGAGCGAGTCGGCCTGGCCGGCCATGGGGATGCGCACGCGGGCGTCGGCCTCGCGCAGCCAATAGTCGCTCAGGCCGTATTGCTCGCTGCCCATCACGATGGCGAGCGGGCCGCGCAGATCGGTCTCGGTATGGAGCGCGGTGGCCGAGGGCGTGGTGGCGACGGCGCGAATGCCGCGCGCGCGCAGCCACTCGCGCACCTCCTCGCTGCTCGCGATGATGACGGGCACGGAGAACAGCACCCCGGTCGAGGCGCGCACGACGTTGGGGTTGAAGAGGTCCGTCACCGGATCGCAGACGATGAGCGCGTCGGTGCCGGCGGCGTCGGCGCTGCGCAGGATGGTGCCGAGGTTGCCCGGTTTTTCGATGGCCTCGACGACGAGGAGGAAAGGGGCGCGGCCGGGGGCGGCGGTGGTTTTGGCGGCGAGGAGCGTGTCGAGGTCGGCGAGTGTCTTGCGCCATTGCGGGGCGACGGCGAGCAGGCCGTCGGGGCGCTCACGGTAGGCGACCTTCGCGAAGGCGTCGCGCGCGAGTTGAAACACTTTTGCGCCGGCGGCCTGGGCGTCGGCGATGAGCGCGGCTTCGTTGCCTTGCTCGCCGGGATACCACTCGGGGCAGATGTAGAGCTCGGTGAAGGGGATGCCCTTGTCCAAGGCGCGGCGGATCTGGCGATAGCCCTCGACGAGGAAGACCCCGGCCTCGTCGCGCGGGCGGCGGTCGCGCAGCTTCACGAGCTGTTTCACGCGAGGGTTTTGAAGGCTGGAGATCAACTCGACCGGAGGCATGGCCCACGAAACACACGAAAGGGCGCGAAAAGAAAATCCTCTTCCCTCCGCCTTTCGTGTGTTTCGTGTGTTTCGTGGTTAAGAAAAAAGCCTTCAACGACCGTCCCTTCGCCTATCACGCCGAGCTCGAGCTGGAGATCGCCACGCTCACCAACCTCGGTGTGGGGCTGGCGCGCGTGCCGCACCCGGAGGACCCGACCGCGCGCTGGGTGGTGATGGTGCCCTTCACGCTGCCCGGCGAGCGCGTGCGAGCGCGGGTGTTTCGCAACCACAAGAACTACTCCGAGGCCGATCTCCTGGAGATCGTGCAACCTTCGCCCGAGCGCGTGGCGGAGCCGCCTTGCCCGCTCTTCGGGCGCTGCGGCGGTTGCCAATATCAGCACCTGACCTATGCGGCGCAGCTGGAGTGGAAACGTCGCCAGGTGGAGGAGTTGCTGCGGCACATGGCGGGCATCGAGTTCGCGGTTTCGCCGGTGGTCGGTTCGCCGAAGCAGTTTGGCTACCGCTCGAAGATCACGCCGCACTTTCACCCGCCGCGGCCGGGGACGGACGCCGCGCAGATGCCGATCGGGTTTCTGCGGCAGGGCACGCGTTTCGACATCGTGGACGTGCCGCGCTGCCCGATCGCGACGGATGCGATCAACGCCGAGCTGGCGGCGGCGCGCGAGCGCGTGCGCGCCAAGGCCGCCGCGGGCGACTACGTGCGCGGGGCGACCCTGCTCCTGCGCGAGGCCTCGGGCGTGGTGACGACGGACTACGACGCGGTGATCACCGAAACGGTGGCCGACCCGGAGCGCCCGGACGCGGCGCCGCTGCGGCTCAAGTTTCTCGCTCGGGATTTTTTCCAGAACAACCCCTTCATCCTGCCGGCCTTCACGGCCTACGTGCGCGCGCAGGCGGCGGCGAGCGGGGCGCGCTTCCTGGTGGACGCCTACTGCGGCAGCGGGCTCTTCGCGCTGGTCTGCGCGCGGGCCTTCGAGCGTGTGGAGGGCGTCGAGATCAGCGAGAGCAGCGTGGCCTTCGCGCGCAAGAACGCGGAGCTCAACGGCATCGCCAACGCGGGCTTTCGCGCGGGCGACGCCGCGGCGATCTTCGCGGGCCTGGAGCTGCCGGCGGCCGAGACCGCGATGGTCATCGACCCGCCGCGCAAGGGCTGCGACGAGGCGTTTTTGTCGCAGCTTTTTGAATACGGTCCGGGCACGGTCGTCTATGTGTCCTGCGATCCGGCGACGCAGATGCGCGACCTGCGGGCCTTCACGGCGGCGGGCTACGCGGTCACGGCGGTGCAGCCCTTCGATCTCTTCCCGCAGACGCGGCACCTGGAGTGCGTGACGACGCTGCGGCGCGGGGTTTGAGCGGCGGAGCCGGGGGCTCAACGTGGGCGCGGTCGTCGGCAAGCGACGACCCTACGGGTGATTTACAGGCGGTGGACGTTTCGCGGCTCGCGCCGAGGCGGGCGGCGGTTTTGCTCGCGGGCCGTCCATGTTTTCGCTGACCGGCTTTCTCGACGACACCCTCGGGCTCGGGCATCCGCTGACCTACCTCGCGCTGTTTCTGGCCGCCTCGCTGCTGCTGGTGTGGCGGCTGGAGGTGATGCTGGAGCGCGGGCTGGAGGGCACGGCGCTCGGCGCACTCGTCATGCCGCTCTGCTCGGGGCTGGGCAATCTGCTCTTCGTCTGGGTGGCGCGGCAGCAGGGGGTGCCGCAGGCGGAGGTGGCGGTGAACGCGCTGGGCAACAACCTCACGAACCTGCTGCTCATCCTACCCGGCGTGGCCCTCTTTGGCGCGCTGAGCCTGCGCGCGGCCGGCGGCGGCGCGGGCGGCAAGGGCCGCGCGAAGGGCGCGAGGAAAAAAGCCGGCGGGGGCGGGGGGCGTGGCAAAGCCGACGCGGAGACGGCGACCCGGCTGCACGCGCTCGCGCTTTTCCTCACGTTCGGCGCGGCGGCGGCGTTTGCGTTGATCACGTGGGCGCTGGGCCTGGACGGGCGTTTCGATCGCGGCGACGGCTTCGCGTTGATCGGCCTCTTCCTGCTCTGGCAGGGCTTTCATCTCTACGACGTGCGCAAGCACCAGATCACGCAGCGGCAGAGCTTGTCGCCGCTGATCGTGGTGGACGTGGTGCTCGCGCTGCTGGGGGCCTGGGTGTTGATGGTGAGCCTGGACTGGCTGGTGGCGTGGTTGCAGGCGCGGCCGGAGGGCAGCCTCGGCGCGGCGCATCTCGGCTGGGTGACGGCGTGGCTGATGGTGTTGCCCAACGCCGCGCTCGCCGGCTACTACGCGTGGCGCTCGCGCGCCGACATCGTCTATGCCTCGCAGGTCGGCGACGGGCACATCTGCATCCCGCTCTGCCTCGGGCTGGCGGCGGTGCTCATGCCTTTCGAGGCGCCGGCCTGGTTCGCGAACGCGTTGCTCGTGCTGGCGGGCGCGGCGGTGTTTCATGCGCTCTTCGTGGCGCTCTTTGGCGGGCTGCCGCGCTGGCTGGCGATCGTGCCCCTCGCCGGCTACGCGTGGTGCCTGCGCGAGGGGCTGACGTGAATCGGCGTCGTCGGGGGCACCACTGAAGCGAGGGTGCGCTACGCCGAATCCATCGGTCCTTTACGGCTTAGGGTGCGGGCTTGATCTCGAGCACGCCGAGATAGGTGAAGTGATTGGCGTTGTTGTTGTCGGGTCCGGGCGTGATGCGGATGAGCAGCGTGCCGTCGGGCGCGGAGACGAGCGGCGGCGTGGAGACGGAGCGCGAGTTGTTGTTGGCTGCGTTGAGCTCGACGAAGGAGGTCTCGGCGCCTTCGAGCGTGTAGCGCGTGGTGCGGTTGTCGCCACCGGCGCCGAGACGGGAGGCGAAGAAGGTCAGCACGTAGCGCACGCCGGGTTTGAGGCCGGAGAGTTTGAGGACGGGGCGGACGTTTTCTTTTCCGCCGAAGGGCTCGACGTTGGCGTAGAGACTGTCGGCGACGGCGCTTGCGGGGTAGCCGGCGGCCTCGGTTTTCACGCCGTTGGAGTTGGCTCCGTTGAAGGGCGCGACGACGCTGAGCAGCAGGCCGCTCTTGCCTCCCTTGGCGTCGATCAGGTTGAGGTTCGTGAGGCGGTGCTGGTTTTTTTCGTCGATGTTGTTCCAGGTGGCCGTGGCGTTGTCTTCGGTGGGGGTGGCGGAGGCGCCGAAATCGATGAGCACGCGCTCCGCGCGCAGAGCGGCGGAGGCGACAAGAAGAAGCGAGGCGAGGAGGGCGGTTTTCATGGCGGGGTGTGGGACGAGCATGGGTGAAGACCGATATGGCGGCGAATCTGGAATGGCCGGGAGGGGCTCGCGGCCGTGCGTGCTGGGTGGGGAAAGAATACGGAGGAGACGGGTCCAGGGGATGCGCGGACGATTCAGGCTGGGCGCGAGCGGTGGTCTCGGCGTGTCGAGTCAAAGTCGAATTGGCGCAACGGGTGCCGTCGCTGGCGAGGTGGCGGAGCTATGGACGAACAGTTGGACATGATGCCGGGCCATGGTGAGCAAGTTTCTGGAAAACAGGAGATAGAGTAGCCTGTTAGCGTCATTGGCCGGGCTCGGCAGAATGCCGCGCCGGCGCATGCATCGCGCGGAAGACGGCGTGCGCGCTGCGCGCAGCTAAGTGTTGCGCGGCGTGGGGGAAGTGGAAGGCAAGCGGTTTTGTAACGTAGTCATCGTTACTGTAACGTCCGCGCCCGCTTTCGTTTTGTCCGGCCTCGGCGGATACCCGAGACAGGCCTCCCGCCTTATGAAACTACCCCCGCTGCCCTCCTTCGCGACGATCGCGCTTGGCGTCTCCGCCACTTTTGTCGCCGGCCATACGGCCCTCGCCCAGTCCACCGGTTTTAATCAGACCGGCGCCGGTCCCTTCGACTACAACACCGCCTCCAACTGGATCGGCGGAGCGATCAACGGCGTATGGGGCCCCGACCTCACGCTGGCGGAGAACCAAGCTGTGACGTTCTCGACGAGCCAAACTTTGGCTGCGACCAACGGCATCGCGCTCAACTTTAGCCACGCGGGCGCCTTTAGCACGACCCTTCGCTCCGATGGCAACGGCGCCCAGACGATCACTTTGGGCGGCGATGTTCTGGTCAATACCGCCAGCACCAGCCCTAGCCCGATCGTTTTCCTCGGGTCCTTCACGGCGAACCAGAATCTCTCGATCAATCTCGGCGGCGCCTCGCGCACCTTCAACGTCACCTCCAGCGGCGCGCGCAACATCTCCGTGCGTGGCAACTTGGTTGGCACGCACGCGTCTGACGGCGTCGTGAAGATCGGTGCCGGCACGCTCACCTACGAGGCCATCATGGGCTACACCGGCGAGACCAAGGTCAACGGCGGCACGCTCGCCCTCGCCGGCTCCGGCGCGGTCCCGTCCTCCGCGGTTTCCGTGGCCAACGGCGCCACGCTCAACATCAACAACTCCGGCAACGGCAACACCACCCGTGTCCGCGCCCAAAGCGTCGCGATCAACTCCGGCACCCTGAGCATCGGCAGCCACACCGGCAGCCTCGCCGCCTACGACGACCAGATCTCGGGTGCGATCTCGGTCGCGGGTGGAGGCACGATCACGATCAACACGCCTTCGAATAAGCACAACCAGCTCACGGCCGGTTCCTTTGTCCAGGCTCCCGGCGGCGCCACGCTCTTCCGCGGGCTGAATCTTGGCGTCAACACGGCCGCGTCGAAGACCGCGAACAGCTCGAACATCGTCTTCACCTCCGCCCCGGCTCTCTTTGGCAACGGCGCCGCCGGCACCTCCTCCGTCGGCATCATCGCCGGCGCCTACGGCGACACGATCGCGGGCGGCAGCGGCACCGGCTTGGTGACCTACGACGCCACCCGCGGCGTGCGGCTTCTCGCCGGGTCCGAATACTCCACCACGCTCGCGCACAACGAAGGCAACGTGAGCCTCGTCGGCGTCGCCGGTGGCGTTTCCGGCGCACCCCGCGCCGTCACCCTCGACGGCGCCGCCACCATCCAGTCGCTCTCGCTCAACACCAGCGGCGCCGCCGGCAACTCCGGCCTCGTCGTCTCGGGGACCGATGCCCTCACGATCAGCAGCGGCACGATTTTTGCCAACCAAGCCGTCACCGGCACCGTGACCGCGAGCGACGCGATCGTCGTCTCCAAGAATATCCACTTTGGCGGAGTCGAAGGAAAGGTTCTCGTCGGCAACACCACCGGCGTCTCCAACAACATCACCGCCGCGCCCCTCAACCTCTCCGGCGTGATCTCCGGCTCGGCCGGTCTCACCAAGGCAGGCGGCGGCAACCTCCACCTCACCGGCACCGCCTCCAACACCTACACCGGCATCACCACGTTCAACGCCGGCAACGTCCTTCTCGCGAAGACCGGCGGCGCGCAGGCGATCACCGGCGATCTGGTCCTCAACGGCGGCACCCTCGTGCAGAACGCCAACCAAATCGCCGACGGCGCGAACGTCACGGTCAACGGCGCCACCTGGCGCCTCGCACCCTCCGGCAGCGGCGGCACCGCCTCCAGCGAGACCGTCGCTTCGATCACGATCAACAGCGGCACCGTGCAGCAGTCCTCGAGCTCCGTCACCAGCGGTCAGCTCACTGTCACCCAGGCCCTCACGCTCAACGGCGGCACCTACTCCCAGGTCGGTGGCTACAAGGCCGCCGTCGGCTCGCTCGCGCTCAACGGCGGCACCAGCACTGTGAGCGCCGCCAACGGCACGACGACCACCGTGCTCACCGTGAACGGCGACCTCGCGATCACCAACGTCGCCTCGTTGATCGCGCAAAACGGCGCCGGCTACACGCCGATCACCCTCAACGCCGGATCGGGCTCCGCCGCGGGCGCGCAGCTCGTGTTGCTCGGCGACCTGTCCTTCGTCGGCAACGCCACCAACGCCCACACCACCACCATCGCGACGACGGTGAATGCCAACCTCGGCACCATCCAGCTCGGCGGCGCGCGCGAGTTCGACATCGGCGACGGCGCGGCGGCGAACGACCTCACGATCAATGCCGTGCTCGCGGATCGCAGCTTCGGCGCGACCACCGTCGGCGGCCTCTTGAAAACCGGCACGGGCACGCTCGCCCTCGGCGGCGCCAACACCTACACCGGCGCCACCACGATCAATGCCGGCACGCTCGCGCTTGTCGGTTCCGGCGCCTCGCTCCACTCGGCCTCCGCGCTCTCCGTCGCGCCCGGCGCTCGCCTCGACGCCTCCGCGCTCGCCGCCTGGTCGCTCAGCGCCGACTCCGGCACCATGATCGGCGTCGGCGCCTCGGTCGCCGGTCTCGTCAAGGCCGCGAGCCTCAACTTCAACGGAGCCTCGCTCACCTTCGACTTCGGCTCCGTGTCCACGCTGGCCGAGAGCTACCAGATCTTCGACTTCGTCGGACTCGCCGGCTCGGGTGTCGGCGGCGTGGCCGCCACCGGCACGACCTTCTCCGGCACCTTTGCCCACGAGGGCGCCGGCGTGTGGTCGCTGGTCTCGGGGGAATACAGCCTCACCTTCACCGAATCCACCGGCTTGCTGACCACGGCCTCGGTGATCCCCGAGCCGTCTGCGGTGGCTTTCCTGGCCGGCCTCGCCGGTCTCGGGCACGTCGTGTTTCGCCGTCGTCGTCGCGCGTCCTGAGGTGGAGCGCGTTGTCCCAACGCGCTTGCTTTGGCGCGGCCCCGCCCATGTGCCAAAACCCGCGGGTTCCGCTTCCGCGGGCCTCCTTCAAATCGGCAGCAGCCAGCGCAAGACCGGCTCGGCTGCTCCGCCGACGAACAGGCTGATCGGAATGAGCAGGCGGGCGAGCCGCAGCGCGCGCGTCGGCTCCGGGACCAGCCGCGCGAGAGTGGCGAAGGCGGGATGGGTTTTCATGGCCGCAGTCTGCCCGCTCCGCGTGAAGCCCCGATGAAGCGCGCATGAACTCCGCATGAAAAACGCGCGCCCCGTCGGTCGGACGAGGCGCGCGGTGCATGGGGGATGCGCGGGGCGGGAACGGGGAGCGGCGGGCGGGCTACTCGCGCTCGTCGGTAGGCGGCACGGTGTTTTCGCGCGCCTCGCCGGCGGCCGCGGCCCAGTCGATGTTGCGCGTGGCATACATCACCAGGGCGAGCAGGGCGAAGAGCGCCACGGTGCCGGCGATCAGCGAGTAGTCCTGCATCCGCAGCACGAAGAAGAGAAAGGCATACACGCCCGAGAGCGCCGCGCCGATCGCGAGCGAGCGCCGGCCGCTGCGCAGGATGCTCACGCAGTAGAGCGTGACCAGCACGGTGGAGGCGGCCGCGGCCACGAGATAAGCCGCGCCGAAGGCGACGAACTCGGAGAAGGCGAGCAGCGCGAGGTAGAAGAGCACGAGCGCCGCGCCGACCAGCGCGTAGTGGAGCACGTGCATCCGCAGCGCGGCCAGCACCTCGAAGAGAAAAAACGCCGTGAAGGT
Organism: Verrucomicrobiota bacterium; assembly: GCA_030605125.1. Taxonomy (GTDB): domain Bacteria; phylum Verrucomicrobiota; class Verrucomicrobiia; order Opitutales; family Opitutaceae; genus IMCC26134_A. The sequence continues at coordinate 37,320 of JAUWBD010000021.1, forward strand.
CAGCGCGATGAAGAGCAGCGCGTATTTCGAGGCGCGCTCCACCACGCGGTAGGCGTCCACCACCTCCACCAGCTCCACGCCGAAGGCCGAGGCGGCGAGCTGCTCGCGCGACGGCGCGCCCCGCTGGTCGGTCCACTGTTGCGCGTAGTCGCGGGAAAAATACGAGGCGTGCCAGAGCGCCGCGAAGCCCTCCGGGCCGATCTCGCGCCGGGTGGGCAGCAGCGCGCCGCTGAAGCTCGGATCGGCCCAGGAGGAGCGCAGCGCGACCTCCGTCTCCCGCGCCGTCGGGGAAAAGGCCAGGCGTCCGCTGCCGTTGAGCTGGAGCGTGAGCGCGAATTCGCCCGCGCCCTGCGCCGACTCCTGGCCGGGCAGCGCGGCGTGGAGCCCCGCTCCGAGCAGGGGCAGACGGGTGCCGGGCTCGCAGGGGAGGTCGTGCCCGCCCCAGCGCAGGGAGATCGCCTCGCGCGCGCCGCGGAGGTCGTCCACCCCGAGCGCGAGGTAGGCGCGGTCCCACGCGAGTTGATCCGCGCGGAGGCCGAGCGCGGCGGGATCGGGCGGGGCGAAGCGGCCCTTGATCTCGAGCCGGGCGGAATAGACCACGGTCTCGTAGATGCCCCGGTGGCGGCGCACGGGCTCCAGTTCGCCGCCGATCGACAGCCGTTCCGGGAGGATGACGGCGAGCCGGTCGGGCTCGTGCGCCGGGTGCGCCGCGACGCGGTAGGGCACGACGAGGAAGGGGCCGACCAAGCGCTGGGCGCGGCCCCAGGAGTCGGTGATTTCGGAGAGGGCGGCGTCGCGCCGGGTGGCGCGTTCGGTGAGGAGGCCGCCGATGAGCCAGAGCGGGATCTGGAGGATCGCGACGAGGATCAGGATGCCCAGCAAGCGGAGGGTGAGACGACCGTGGCGGAGAAGTGAAGGAAGGTTCATGGGCGCGAGCATGGCGGAGCCGGATGAAGCCCGGATGAAGCGGGCATGAACTCTGGATGAAATCGGTGACGACGCGGGGGGGGCGGGGGAGGCGGCGGGGGCCCCGCTCGGGCGCCGCGGGAGGCGGAGCTTGTCGTGGCGCGGCGGGTCGGCTAGCAGCTGTCAACATATGCGAATCCGGCTCGCTTGGGTTTGGTTGGTGTGCGGCCTGGTGTCCGCCGCCCGGCTCGGGGCGGGCGATGCCGCGCCCTTGCGCCTGGTCGTCAACCCCTGGCCGGCCTCGGCGCTCAACGTGGAGGTCGCTCGTCAGCTCCTGGAGCGCGAGCTCGGGCGTAAGACGTCGGTCGTCGAGGCGGACGAGCAGGCGCAGTGGGAGTTGTTGGCCAAGGGCGAGGCGGAGGCGGTGCTGGAGCTCTGGCCCTCGGGGCACCGGGCCCACTGGCAGCGCTTCGTGGTGGAGCGGCGCGCGGTGGTGCCGGGCGGGCCCTTGGGCGTGCGCGGCCAAATCGGCTGGTTCACCACGCGCGCCACGCTGGAGCGGCACCCGGCGGCGGCGTCCTGGCGCGGCCTCGGCGCGGGCGGAGGCGCGGAGGTTTTCGCGAAGCGTCGCGGCGAGCGCGGACGCCTGCTGACCGGCGACCCGTCGTGGACCCAGTTTGACGCGGAGATCATCGCCAACCTCGGCCTTCATCTGGAGGTCGTGCCGCTCGGTTCGGAGGCGGCCTTGGTGGCGGAGGTGCGGCGGGCGGCGAAGGCGGGCGAGCCGGTGCTTTTCTATTTCTACACGCCGCACGCGCTCTTTGGTGAGCTGGATCTCGTGATGGTGGAGCTGCCGCGGCACGATCCCGACCTGTGGACAAAGGCGGGGCGCGGCGGGGCGGCCTGCGCCTATCCGGCGGAGCCCCTGACGAAGCTCTTTTCGGCGGGGCTGGTGGAGGCCGATCCGGTGGCGACGGCCTTTCTCCGCGCGATGCGTTACGAGGCCTCCGCGCAACTGGAGATGTTGATGGCGCTGGAAAAAGGCTCAAAGCCCGCCGAGGCCGCAGCGACCTGGATCGCGAACAACGAGGCGGTCTGGCGCCCGTGGGTGGGGGCGGCGCGGGTGGTCGCCGAGGCCGCGCGCTGAGCCGCGGGTGCTAGAGCATTTCAAATAAAACTGTAGCTATTTCTCGGGGGCCAGCTAAGGTGAGGAGATGAAGACGACATCACTCGACCTGAGGCAGCGGATTGTAGAGACCTACGACGAGGGGAAGTGGACCCAGGAAGAGGTGGCGAAGCGGTTTCGGGTGTCAGTCGGGCTGGTCAAGAAGCTGCTCTCCCAGAGAAAGCGGACCGGTCGGATCGAGGCGAGGCACCGCTTTTCTGGAAGAAAGGCGCGGTTGTTGCCCGAGCGGGGCGCGCAGTTGAAGAACTTGGTGGCAACGGAGCCGGATCTGACTTTGGCGGAGATCAAGGAGCGCCTGAAGCTGGAGTGCTCGATCGGGGCGATCCACTGGGTCTTGGGCCGGCTGGGGCTGACATATAAAAAAAGACGCTCCATGCGGCAGAGCAAAACCGTGCCGATGTCGCCCAAGCCCGTCGGCGGTGGAAGCGGGGACAAAGTGGCCTCGACCCGGCGCGCCTGGTCTTCATCGACGAGTCGGCGGCCAAGACGAACCTGACGCGTCTGCGCGGTCGCTCGCCGAAGGGAGAACGGCTGGTCTGTCATGCGCCCCACGGGCATTGGCGCACCACCACGATGATCTCCTCAGTGCGGCTCAACGGCGAGACCGCCTGCATGACCATCGAGGGCGCCACCAACACCGAAGTCTTCCACGCCTATGTCCGCGAGATCCTCGTTCCCACGCTCAAGCCGGGGGATATCGTCGTGCTGGACAACCTCGGGGCCCACAAAAACGCCCGCACCCTCGCTTTGATCGAAAAAGCCGGTGCCGAGGTCCGCTTCCTGCCCGCCTACTCCCCGGACCTAAACCCCATCGAGCTGATGTGGAGCAAAGTGAAGGCGCTCCTTCGCAAGGCGCAGGCACGCAACCACCCGGACCTCCTCGCGGCGATCGCCTCCGCCTTGGCCGCCGTCACCCCGGAAGATGCTCTCGGCTGGTTTGCCTGCTGCGGCTATAGTTTTATTTGAAATGCTCTAG
>JAUWBD010000138.1 GCA_030605125.1 Verrucomicrobiota bacterium
GTTGAGCAGGAACTTGCACACGATCGGCTGGGCGCTCTCGGGGAGGGTGATCGACCAACGGTCGTCGGCGACGCACTCGAGCGGCACGCCGGCTTCCCAGCTCAGGCCCGGGCCTTCGCCGCGCAGGGTGAGGTGGTTGCCAAAGCCGATGTCGATCGCGGCGACGATCGTGGTGCTCACGGTCGCGGGTTTGGACTTCGCCTTCGGCTGAGCCTTGGGGGCTTTCACCGCGGGGGCGGCGGGGGTCTTCTTGACCTTTTGCGCCTTGGCGGGAGCCACGGGGGCGGCCGGGGCGGGGGCCTTGGGCGCGGGCGATTTTTTGGCGACGGCCGGCTTTTTCGCGGCGGGGGCCGGTGCGGCGGGAGCAGTGGTGGTTTTTGCTGCGGATTTTTTCATGAGGACAATTTATGCGGTGTAAGTCGTTGCCGGGAAAAGGAATCTACGGACGCCGGACCCAAGCGGAATCCCGACGGCGGAACAACAGCAATTTGCGAACCAGCTACATCGCCACGAAAAAATCACCCGGGAAAAGGCACCGGGAATTCTCCGGCGGCGGGGCGCCCTAGGCCGGCGCGGGCCATGCGGACGGATGGAATGGCCAGGGCGGTGAACAGTTTCACCAATCGCACTATTCCCGCCGGGCCCGGTCGGCGTTGTCGTCTGTCGCATGGCTCATCGTCTTATTTCCCTCGAAACCGATCTTCTCGTCGCCGGCGGCGGTCTGTCCGGCGTGTGCGCCGCGCTCGCCGCGGCGCGAAACGGCGCGCGCGTCATCCTCGTGCAGGACCGCTCGGTGCTCGGCGGCAACGCCTCCAGCGAGGTGAAGATGCACGTGGTCGGCGCCGATTGCCACGGGAGCAAGCCGGGCGCGCGCGAGAGCGGCATCATCGAGGAGCTGCGGCTCGAGGACGCCTACCGCAACCCCGAGGGGCACTACTCGCAGTGGGATTTGTTGCTCTATGAAAAGGTGATGCTGGAGCCGAACATCCGCCTGCTGCTCGACACGGACGTCGTGGGCGTCGAGCGGGAGGGCGACACGATCCGCGCCGCGCGCGCGGTGCGCCTCTCGACCGAGGACGAGTTCGTCATCCGGGCGAAATTCTTCGCCGATTGCACGGGCGACGGCCGGCTCGGCGCCGAGGCGGGCGCGGATGCGCACGTCGGCCGCGAGGCGAAGGCGGACTACGGCGAGTCGCTCGCGCTGGATCAGGCGGACCGCCAGACGCTCGGCAGCTCCATCCTCCTCACCGGCCGCCGGCACGAGACGCCGCAGCCCTTCGTGACGCCTTCGTGGGTGCGGCGCTTCAAGAAGGAGGATTTCCGCCTGCGGCCGATCAAGAGCTTCGAATACGGCTACTGGTGGTTCGAGTGGGGCGGCCAGCTCGACACGATCAAGGACAACGCCGAGATCCGCCACGAGTTGTTGCGCATCACGCTCGGCGTTTGGGACTACATCAAGAACTCGGGCGAGTTTCCCGAGGCCGCGAACTGGGGGCTCGAGTGGGTCGGCTCCATCCCGGCCAAGCGCGAGTCGCGGCGCTTCCATGGCCCCTATCGCCTCACGGAGCACGACGTGCTGAAGCCCCGGGGCTTTGACGACACGGTCGCGTATGGCGGCTGGTTTGTGGACACGCACCCGCCGATGGGGGTGGACGCGCCGGACGAGCCGCCCTGCGTGCAGCACCATTTCTCGCACCTGTTTCCCATCCCGCTGCGCTGTTACCATTCGCGCAACGTCGCCAACCTCTTCTTCGCCGGGCGCAACATCAGCGCCACCCACATCGCCTTCGCCAGCACGCGAGTGATGGCCACCTGCGCGGTCGGCGGCCAGGCCGTGGGCACCGCGGCCGCGCTCTGGCTGCGCGAGGCGGGCAACGACATCCGCGCGCTCTCCACCCGGGAAAACGTGCGCGCGCTCCAGCAGCGGCTGCTGCGCGACGACGCTTTTCTGCCCGGCCTGCGCAACGAGGACGCGGCCGATCTCGCGCGCGGGGCGAAGGCCTGCGCGAGCAGCGGCGCGGAGAGCGCGGCCCTCGCGCTCGATGGCGTGACGCGCGATCTCCGCGCGAGCTTCGGCGACTGGTCGTCGGACAGCGTGCACGCCTGGAGCTCGGCCGCCCTGCCGGCCACGCTCGCGGTGGAGTTGCCCGCGGCGACGCCGGTGCGCGAGATCCACGTGACCTTCGACAGCGGGTTCGATCGCGAGCTGATCCTCACGCCGAGTCACCACCACCGGAAGGTCAGCGCGCCGCGGGGCGCGCAGGCGGGCTTGGTGCGCCACTACCGGCTCAAGGTGGACGGCGTGCTCGTGCACGAGGAGACGGGCAACTACCTGCGCAAGCGGGTGCATCGCCTGCCGGCCGCGGTCCCGGGGCGGCGCGTCGAGCTCGAGTGCGTGGCGACGCACGGCGCGCCCGCGGCCCGCGTGTTCGAACTGCGCTGCTACGCGGGGTAAACAGGAGGCCGCGCGCGGGAGAGCGCCCGCTCGACGAAAACGGAAGAGCGGGTGGCGCAAAATAGATGTTTACTCCGCGCGCGGCGGCCCTCCATAACGTCGGCCCTTTGTCTTGGGGCGGTAGCTCAGTTGATAGAGCGCCTCGTTCGCAATGAGGAGGTCGTGGGTTTGATTCCCATCCGCTCCACCAAGACACGCCGACTAGTCCTGCGTGACCTTTAGCCGCAGGAAGCGGCGGCCGGCGGTGCCGATCGGCACGGTGTCGATGTGCGTGTGGGGCTCGCCGGGCTGCAAGTTGGTGAGCGGCTCGCCGGTCCAGCTGGCGAGGTCGGAGGACGCCTCGATCACGTAGAGCAGGCCCTGCGTGCGCGCGGGCGTGAAGGTGAAGACGAGGTAGGAGCCTTCCGGGTCGAGTGCGACGACTTGCGTTTCCATCCGCGGCGCGGAGGACGCGGAGCCGGGGGCGCTGCCGAGGGCATACTCCAGAAGATTGGGAAAGCCGTCGCCATCGGGATCGTCTTCGGGGGCGGTGAAGGCGCCGACACCGGGCTGGGTGTTGATCCACGAGTCCATGGTCTCGGTCACCGTCACCGTGAAACTCGTCTGCGCGTCGAGAGCGCCATCGCTGACGGCGAGCGTGATCGTGGCGGTGCCGGCGCGATTCGCGGCGGGGGTGATGGTCACGGTGCGTTGCGCGCCGGAGCCGCCGAGCACTATGCCCGCGAGCGGGATCAGCGCCGTGTCGCTGGAGACCGGGGTGACGACGAGCGAATCGGCCGGCGTCTCGGCGTCGCCGACGGTGAAGGCGAGGGCGCCCGTCGTGCCGTTGGCCTTGATCGCCTGAGCGCCCGGCGAGGTGATGGTGGGGGCGGTGTCGGCGATATCGCCGAGGACGGTGACGGTCGCGGTGCAGGCGAGCCCGCCGACGGTGGCCGTGATGGTGTGGGTGCCGCCGCCGGTGGCTTGGAAGACTCCGCTCGAAGCATGGATCGAACCGCCGCCCGACACGGAGAAAACTGGCGACGCGGCCGCGGGCGCGCCGGCGCCATCGAAGGCGTCGGCACGGAAGGTCACGGAACCGCCGGCAGCGACGACGACCTCGAAGGGGCTGAGGACGAGCGCGGCGAGCCCGCCGGAAGCGAAGGCGTGGGCGGAGCCCGTGGCGGTGAAGCCGTTGGCGTCGGTGACGATGACGGAGAACGTGTAGTTCCCGGGGTGGGAGAGCGTGGCGACCGTGGTGGCGGCGGAGGCGGAATCGTTGACCGAGAACGCGACCGGGCCGGGCGCGGACGTGGCGGCCCAGCGGTAGGTGAGGGGGCCCGGCCCGCTGGCGACGGCGGACAGGGTGACCGTGCCGCCGATCGGGGCGGTGGCGGGGCTGGCGCCCACCGCCTCGACCTCGGGCGCGGCCGTGGCGGCGGAGGTGCTGATCGCGGTGAAATCCGCCACGGCGCCCGAGGCGGTCGGAGCGACGGACACGGAGGCCGGGGCGAAGGCGTAGCCCGCGCGCGAAGCGGTGACGGTCGCGGCGGTGGCGGGGAGATTGGCGAAACGGTAGCGCCCGCCGGCGTCGGTGACGGTGGTGGCGTTGACCGGTCCGGAAAGCGTGACCGTGGTGCCGGCGAGGGCTTGGCCGTTGAAGGTCACGGTGCCGACGATGGCGTGGGTGGAGCTGGCGGGAGTGCCGGTGAAATCGCGCTGGGCGACGTCGCCGGTGACGGCGAGGGGATTGGTGAACGCGGGGGTAAGCGCGTGACCGGGCAGCGAGGCGAAGACGCTCCAGTTGCCCGTGGGGACGCTGAGCGTGTAGGTGCGGCCGGAGCCGCCTTGCCGGCCGCTGATGGCGGTGGTGCCGTCGAGGAGAAAGATGGTCGCGGAGGAGGTGGCGCCGGGATCGTTGCCGATGCCGTTGATCGAGCCGGAGACGGTGAAGCGCTGGACGGAGAAATTCACCCCCGCGAGATCCGAGCCGGAGAGGGTGATCGGCGCGGCGGCGGGCGTGAAGGTGTAGGGCGCGAGCCGTGCGCTGAGCGAGTAGGTGCCGTCGGTGAGGCCGGAGAGGGTGTAGTTTCCGTTGCTGTCGGTGGTGGTGCGGAGTCCGCCGCCCTCGACGACCACCCCGGCGAGGCGCACGCCTAGGTTGGTCACCGTGCCGCTGACGGAGTAGGCGCCGCCGCCGAGGGCGAGCGTCTCGTTGGCGTGGAAGTCGCGACCGTATTGGGCGCCGGAGGCGGTGGAGACGGGATTGGTGAAGCGCGGGGAGAGCGTGAGCCCGTGCTTGCGGGCGGTGAGCGTGTGGTTGCCGGCGGGGAGACCGGCGAGGATGTAGCGGCCGTCGGAGTCGGTCCAGGTCTGGTAAGTGTCGCCGACGTGCACGCGCGCCCCGGCGACGGGCCTGCCGCCGTGGATCACGCGGCCGCGAATCTCGGAAGTGTTGGCCGCCGCGCCGACGGTGATCGGGAGCTGCGCGATGGTCTGCCCGCCCTTGCGGTCGGAAACGATCACGCGGACGACGCGCACTCCGGCGCTGCTCCAGCTCTTGGTGGGCGAAGGGTTGTTCAGCGCGGGGACGTGCAGCATGTTGTCCGCAAAATCCCACCAGTAGGACAACGCGTCGCCGTCGGGGTCGGAGGCGACCGCGGTGAAGGTGACGGAGCCGCCGACGGCGGGCGTGGTGGTGCTGGCGGTCAAGGTGACCGAGGGCGGGCGGTTGCCGGGGAAGTGGCCGAGGCGGACGTCCACCTCGATCCACTCGTTGCCGTTGTGGGCGACGCCGTCGTCATCGCCGGTCGCGATGGGCGTGAAATGAATGCCGGCCGCGTGGTCGCTGTAGGTGAGGCCGAGGGGGAGCTGGGCGTCCTCCTTGTCGGAGTTGTCGATCGTCCAGAAGTTGGCGGGCGGATTGGCGTGGTGGATGAAGGTGGTCGCGTCGCGGGTGAAGGGCGTCATGTCGAGCTGGATGGCGCCGTCGGAGCCGTAGGATGTGCGGGCCCACTCGACCTCGAGACCGTGAGGGGAATAGATGCCGGGGATGTCGGCGGTGAAGGCGCGTCGGTAGCTGAGCCAGTAGCGGCGCTTGGCGGACGCCGCGCCGGAGCTGTAGTCGGAGGACGGCAGATCGATGCAAACGCCGCGGGTGCCGGAGGCCGCGGGGTGATCCTGGCGATAGATGCGCAGCGTGGTGCCGGTGGCGGGCGTGGAGGCGAGCGTGGCGAGGCCGGAGGCGGGGGTGATCCAGTCGAGGCGGAGTTTTTCCACGACCGAAAAGTGGGGCATGGTGGCGTTGTTGAATTCGGCCGAATGCTGCGCGCTCATCAGGCTGAAGCGGTGGCCATACTCGATGCGCTCGTCGCCGACGCCGTCGCTCACGTAGCCGCCGGGGGCGGTGTCGCGGCCGATGGGAGAGCTGCAATCGGTGCGCCAGTAGCCGGCGTGCCAGAGGCCGAGGTTGTGCCCGTATTCGTGGCCGGCGGTGCGCAGCGAGGAGTAGTCGGCGCGGAGATGGACGCCGGCGGAGCCCACCCAGGCTTTGCCGGCGTAGGCGAAGCCGCCCTTGTTGGAGGTGATGACGGCGTAGAGGTTGAACTGGGCGGAGTCCCACTGCGGGTTGGCGGATTTGGCGGCCGCGGTCGCGTGGGAGAGCAACGTGCCGAAGGCGTCGGTGTAGCTGCTGGCGTTGCCGGGGAGCGTGACGACGTCGGTGTAGGTGGTCGTGATCGACGATTTTCCGTAGGAGGCGGACTGCCAGTATTGGTCAACGACGGTTTGGTAGCCCTGCGCGGTGCCGAGCTGGAGCGGCACATAATCGGCCGCTTCGTCGGCGAAGCGCGCGCGAATGTAGAGCATCGTCTTGGGGCCCTCGGTCCAGGCGGAATCGGCGGTGGGCGGGGCGCTGGTGGTTTGCGGTGTTGCGTCGTCGGACGAGGTGCCCGGAGGCGTCGCGTGGACGGGGGATTCGGGCGAGGGCGCGCCGGTGGCGGCCGCGCGATGCGCGGGCCCGGGGAACGGGCCGAGGCGACGTTCATCGGCGCGAAGGGCCGCGGTCCAGGCGGCGAGGGCGCTTTCGTCGGCGAGGCGATGGATGCGGCCCGCGATCTCGGCGTGCGGGACCGCGGGATCGAGCCCGCGGTCGGTGGCTTCGGCGGCGGAAAGGAGTCGGACGGGATCGGCGTGGAGGGCCGCCAACTCGTCCACGGCGATGCCGTGCACCGAAAGGCTTTGTTTGGTGGTGGTGTCGAGGCGTTCGCCGTAAGTGAAGGCGACAAGCCGGCTATCTCCAACGGTGAGGTAACGTTCCACAGCGTGGCTGTGGCCGGGTGTGCCGTGGTCGCCGCCGCAGGCGATGATCACATCGTAGGCGTGCGCGCCGGAGACGGCTTCCTCAAGAAGCGGCAGGAACTCGGGAGGCAGGGCGCGGCGGACAGAGTAGGGCGTGGCGGCGGCGAGCGCGGCGGCGGGATCCTGCGGGATGAGTTGGCGGAGGAGGTGGCGGCGCTGCCGGGCGAGCGCCAGGCCTTCGTCAAGCAGAGCGGAATCGCGAGCGGACTCAGGCGTGGCGAACCAGCGCACGGTCCACTCGGGGAAGGCGGCGAGATCGGGATCGGCGGTCGCGGAGGCGCGGCGCCATACCGGCAAGTCCTGGCCTAGATAACCGCCGACGAAGCTCGATACGGCCGACGCCGGCGGTGCTTCGGAGGATGGGGCGGGAACGGGCTCGGTTGCCGACGCTTCGTTAATTTCCGAGGCGATCAACCGGGCGGGGCTCGCTGGGTCGGCGCCCGGCTGAAGGCCGAGGTAGGACGCGAAACCGAGAAGGGCGAGCAGGACCAGACCGCGACGACGGGAGGAAAAGAGGTGCATGGCGCGAATGCCTGGCGGATAGGCGGCTGCTCGGAGGCGGGGGCGGCGCGGGCTCGAATCGAAACTGCCGCGGGATTTCGAGCCGGCGATCAAAGCGGTTTGGCGGGCGTGTGGGCGAGCGAGACAGGCAACGAGGCTTCCCGGATTCCGGGTCAGGGAAATCTCGCCCCGTCCATGCTCGCCGAGCCGGAGCGGCAGCCCTTAATCGCCGCAAGTTTCCGGCAATCATGCCGCTCAATCTCGCTTTCGCACAATAAATATTATGTCTAATCAAGTTTTGGCGCCTTCCCCTGCTCTTGGTCCGACCGGCACCCCGCTCTTCAACTGGCTCCTGAAACGCCAGGCGGGCGTGTTGCTCCACCCGACTTCGTTTCCCAGCGACCAAGGCATCGGCGTGCTTGATCAGCGTGCGGTGCGCTTTCTCGACTTTCTCGCGGCCGCCGGCGTGTCGAACTGGCAAGTCTGCCCGCTCGGGCCCACCGGCTACGGCGACTCGCCTTACCAGTGTTTCTCCGCCTTCGCCGGCAACCCCTACCTGATCGATCTCTACGCGCTCGTGGACGCCGGCCTGCTCTCCGACGGCGATTTCGGCGAACTGCGCCGCCTGCCGCGCGACCACGTGGACTACGGCTGGCTCTACGTCACCAAGTGGCCCGTGCTTTTCCGTGCCTACGAGGCCGCGAAGGCGCGCCGCTTCGCGAACCTGCCCTACGGCGATTTCGCGACCTTCCGCGCCACCCACGCTTCGTGGCTCGAAGGCTACGGACTCTTCCTCGCGCTCAAGGACCACCACGACGGCAAACCCTGGTGGCAATGGCCCGCCGAGCATCGCTTCCTCGCCCGCGCCCGCCAGAGCGCCCTGCCCGCTTCGGTCACGGCCCGCGCCGAGGCGCACGCGTTTTTCCAGTATCTGTTTTTCGGGCAATGGGCGCTCGTTCGCTCGGCCGCGCGCGATCGCAATATCCAGCTCATCGGCGACGCACCGATCTTCGTGGCCCGCGACTCCGCCGACGTGTGGTCGCGTCCCGACATGTTCCAGATCGACCAGGAAACCGGCGCGCCGCTCGCCGTCGCCGGCGTGCCACCCGACTACTTCTCGGCCGACGGCCAGCTCTGGGGCAACCCGCTCTACGCCTGGGAAAAACACGCCGCCGAGCACTACGCCTGGTGGATCGATCGCCTGCGCGCCAATTTCGCCCTCTGCGACGTCGTCCGCATCGACCACTTCCGCGCCTTCGATACCTACTGGTCGATCCCCGCCGACGCCGCCACCGCCAAGACCGGCGAGTGGAAACAAGGGCCCGGTCTCGCGTTCTTCCAGGCCGTCAAAGCCGCCCTGCCCGACTGCCGCCTCATCGCCGAGGATCTCGGCGACCTCTTCGAAAGCGTGCGCGAACTCCGCGACGCCTGCGGCCTGCCCGGCATGACCATCCTCCAATTCGCCTTCGGGGGCGACGCCGACAACCTCTACCTGCCGCACAACCTCGTGGCCAACGCGATCGTGTATCCAGGCACCCATGACAACGACACCACGCTCGGCTGGTATCGCGCCGCCGACGAGAAAGCGCGCGACCACGTGCGCCGCTACCTGCGCGTGGACGGCCGCGAGATCGGCTGGGATTTCGTCCGCGCCGCCTACGCCGCCGTGAGCCGCCTCGCGATTTTTCCGCTCCAGGACCTGCTCAGCCTCGGTGGTGAGGCGCGCTTCAACACCCCCGGCGTCGCCGCCGGAAACTGGCAATGGCGCTACTCGGACGCGCAGCTCGAGGCGCTCAAGCGCCAGTCGGCCCCCTACCTTAAGGAGCTCGGCGAACTCTACGGCCGCGGGTGATCAGAGCTGACGCGGACGCCGAGGACGGCGTCCCTCCAGCCTAGGCGCCCAGGAACTTCGCGACGCGCGGCAGCACCTCGTCGCGCGCGTCGTCGAGCACGTAGTGGCCGGCGTCGGCGAGGTAGAGCGCGTCCGATTCCGGCAGGCGTTCGCGCCACTCGGTGTAGAAGGAGTCGTTGAAACAAAAATCCCGCCCACCCCAGACGATCAGCACCGGGTTGGCGCGGAATTGGGCGATACCCGCGGCCGTCGCAGTCAGCGTCGGCCAGGTCGGGTGGTCGGCGTCCATCGGGATGTCCTTCACGAAGGCGTCCACCGCCACGCGGTTGGCCCACGAATCGTAGGGCAGCAGGTAGCCGCGTTTCTCGTCGGCCGTGAGTGTGCGGCGGTTCATGGACATCCAGGTTGCCGGCCACGCGAAGCCGTTCAGCCCGCGCACCAGCGCCGTGCCCGGAAACGAGGTCTTGCAGAGCGCGATTCGCGCCGGGATGCGTTTCGACGGAAAAGCCCCCGTATTCAGGATCACGATACGCCCGATCAGCTCGGGTCGCCGCGCCGCGAAGCCAAAGCCGATCGCGCCGCCCCAGTCGTGGACCACGAGGTGCACGCGTTTCAGCCCGAGCGACTCGACCAGGGCCGCCACGTCGTCGATCCGCTGCGCCAGCGTGTAGCGATAGCCCACAGGCTTTTCGGAGAGCCCCATGCCGATATGATCGGGCACGATGCAGCGGCGGCGCGGCGCGAGGGTTTTGACCAGGTCGCGGTAGTAGAAGGACCAGGTCGGGTTGCCGTGCAGCATCAGCACCGCCTCGTCGGCGCCGGGCGCCCCACCCTCGTCGAGGTAGCTCATCTGCGCGGCGCCGGGCGTGGCGAAGCGCTTCGGCGTGTAGGGATAGAGCGGCTGGAGCCAGTCGGGAACGGAGGAGGTCACGGAGAGGGAGAGGAACCGCTAAATTGCGCTAAAGGACGCTAAATTCAGAAACGCCAAACCGCGGCGGCGGAGGGAAAACGATAGGTGGCTTTCTGCTTCTTCTGTTTAGCGCTCATTAGCGTTTTTTAGCGGTTTCTTAAATTCGCGGTCACCACTCCATCGCCAGCATGAGCGAGTTGAGCCCGCTGCCGATGCCGAGCAGCGCCACGCGGTCGCCCCCCTTCACCGCGCCCGCCTCCACCGCGCCGGCCAGCGTGGCGGGCAGCGCGACCGAGCCGGTGTTGCCGAGTGTCTCGAAGGTGGAAAAATCCTTCGCGAGGTCGAGACCGAGCGCCTCGTAGAGCTTGCGCCGGTGCGTGCTGCCCACCTGGTGGCAGATCGTGCGGTCCCACTCGCCGCCAAACTCCGCGGTAAAGGCCGCCCAGGTCTCGCGCGCCAGCCCGACGCCCGCCACGAGCAGCGCTTCGCTGTCGGTCTGCATCGTGAGCGCATCGGCTCCGTGCGTGTCGCCTTGGCAAAGCTCGCTGTGCGCCGTCGCCGCGCGCGCCACGCCGCCGCGCAGCCGGTGCGCGCGCGCGTCCGCGGGCAGCAACGATTCGTGGCAGACGACGGCCGCCACCGCGCCCGAGCCGATGGTGAGGTTGGCAAAGAAGGGCTTGATGCCGTTTCGGTCCAGCGGCGCCGTGAGCAGCGTTTGGAGGGTCTGGTCCACGAGCGGCCCGCCGTTTTCACCGGAGCAGACCAGCGCGCACTTGATCTGCCCGCTCTCGATCAAGCCGGCCGCAACCGTGAGCGCGTTGAGCCAGCCGAGGCAGGCGTTGGAGAGATCGAAAATCTGCGCGGTCGGGGGAAGGCCGATCTTGCGGTGCGCGAAGCTCGCCGTCGCCGGCTCCAGCATGTCGCGGCACACCGCGGCGTGGATGAAGAGCTCCACCTGCTCCGCCTTCAGGCCCGATTTGGCCAGCACGGCGCGGCCGGCGGCCGCCGAGGCGTCGGAGGGACGCGTCCCGGCCGGCCACACGCGCCGCTCGCGGATGCCGGTCATCAGCTCCAGCCGTCCCTCGGGCAGGCGCAGGCGCTGGTAGAGCGGCGCGAGCCGACGCTCGATCTCGGCCGAGCTGAGCACCTCGTCCGGCAGCGCCGTCGCCAGCGATTCGATGACCGTGTGCTGAAACTTCATGCGCTGGCGCCTTTCGCGGGCGGCGTCTCCATCCGCATCGCGAGGCGGATGATTTCCTTGTCGAAGTAGTTCGAGCCGAGACCGGCGTCGATGGTCAGCGTGGTGCCGTTGATACCGCTGCTGCGCTCGCTCAACAAAAACACCGCGGGATCGGCGACCTCCTGCGTGCTGAGATTGCGTTTCCGGAAGGTCAGCTTCTCCGCATACAGATAGCTCTCGAGGTAGCCGGGGATGCCGGCCGAGGCGCTGGTCTTGAGCGGACCCGCGCCGATCACGTTGAAGCGCACCTCGCTCACCGCCGGCTCGCCGGAAAAACTCTTGGCGAGGAAACGCGTCGCTGACTCCAGCGCGGCCTTGATCGGGCCCATGTAGCCGTAGTTGTCGGGCGTCACGAGCAGCGAGGAGATGCCGATCGTCACCACCGAGGCGTTTTTCGCGAAGTGCGGTTTGAAGGCGTTGGCCAGCTCGACGAGCGAGAAGGCCGAGATCGCCGTGGCCTGCAAAAAGTCTTTCCGCTTCGTCTCGTGGAAGGGCTTAAAACCTTCCGCGTAGTTCGCGAAGGCGATCGAGTGCACCAGCCCGTGCAGCGGAGCGAACCCCGCCGCCGCCACCTCGCCCGCGAGCCGCGCCGCCGCGCCCTCCTCCTCGACGTCGCAAACGAAGACGGGCTTTCCGGCGAGCAGCGTCTCGAGCGACTTCTTTCGCGCCTCGGAACGCACCGCGTAAACCACGCGCGCGCCCTGCTCCTCGAGAGTCTTCGCCACGTGCCAGGCCACGCTCTTGCGATTGGCCACGCCCTGCACGAGGACGGTTTTTCCGGTCAGTTGGAGAAAGTCGGGCATGGTCTAAAGAATCGGAAAAAGGAAGGGCCCACGAAACACACGAAAGGACACGAAAACCAAGCCGCGCTCTTTTTCGTGCTTTTTCGTGTGTTTCGTGGGCAAACACTCACTGCTGCGCCTGCTGCTGTTGGCCCTCGGGGGTTTTCCAGGCCACAGTGAAGTCCACGTTCAGCACCCGCGTGCCGTCGGCCTTCTTCACCGCGCCGCTCATCATGGTGAAGCCCGCCACGACCTCCTTTTTCTTCACCTCGATCAGCACCGTGTCGCCCGGATAGATCGGCGTGCGGAAGCGCACGTCGGCGATTTTCGAAAGCAGCGGCACGCCCGAGCCCGGCGCCGCGCCGGCCGCCTGGGCCTGCTTGGCCATGAAGAGCGCGCCGGTCTGAAACACGGCTTCGCACAGCAGCACGCCTGGGGTGATCGGCGCGTTCGGGTAGTGGCCGCGATAAAAGTCCTCCTCCGCGCGCCAGGTGCGTTTCGCCACCAGCCCCTCGGCGCTTTCGGACACGATCTCGTCCACAAACAAAAACGGCGGACGATGCGGGATGAGGGCTTTGACGGCGTCGAGTGAGGACATGGCTGGAGAAAACGGAAACCGCCAACCACACCGCCCCCCGCCCCGCCGCGCAAGGGCGGAAACTGCACCGGGGAAACTGCACCGCCCCACCCGTCCCCCCTGCCGTCCTCCGATGCGCCGCCGCCGTAGGACTTGGTCCAATCGCGCTCATGCCCGCCGCCGCCGCTTCGCAACGCGCCTCGTGTTCTTTTTTCCGTTACCTTGCGTCGGTGGTGCTCTCGCTCCTCCCGTTTGCTGTGCTCGCGCTGCGCGCCGAGCCCGCCCCCGCCGCCGGCTCCGAGCCCGAACCCGAGCCCCACGTCCTCGAGCCCCTCGTCGTCACCGGCCTGCTCCCCGACCAGCTCGCCCTCACGCCGGGCGCGGGCGCGATCCTCCTCGCCGACGAGATCGAGCGCCTCCGTCCCGCCAACCTCCACCAGGCCGCCGCCTTCGTCCCCGGCCTCCGCGCCATCGACGACGACGCCTCTGGCCGCCGCGCCGGCATCGGCCTTCGCGCCGCCCCCGCCCGTCGTTCCCGCAAAGTCCTGCTCCTCGAGGACAACATCCCCGTCAACGGCGCCACCTACCTCGATCCCGCCACCCACTACACGCCGCCGCTCGACCGCCTCGAGCGCGTCGAGGTGCTCAAAGGCGCCGGCCATCTCCGCCACGCCCCGCTCAACAACCACGGCGTTGTCAACTTTCGCAACCTCCGCCCCACCGACTCCCCTGAGACGCTCCTCCGCGTCGCCGGCGGCGAGCTCGACACCGCCCGCTTCCACGCCCGCCACTCCCGTCGCGACGGCCCCCTCGGCCTCGTCCTTGCCTACACCGCCGAACGCGCCGACGGCAGCTTCGACCTCGAGGAAACGCGCTACCACGACTTCCACGTCGCCACCGAGTGGCAGGCCGGCCCCGACGATCTGTTCACGTTCTCCGTCACCCATTTCCGCGAGCGCTCCGCCTACGACGAGAGCAACCTCACCCCGGCCGAATACGCCCTCGCCCCGCGTCGCAAGGCCGGCCGCTTCGGCCAGGAACACAACGCCTTCGCCCTCGATCTCTGGCGCGCCCGCCTCGCGCACCTCCACCAAACCCACTCCGGCCTCACGCTCGAAACCACCCTCCACGCCACCCACCTCGATCGCCCGCGCGTCGCCGTCGATGGCGG
>JAUWBD010000143.1 GCA_030605125.1 Verrucomicrobiota bacterium
GGCTAGTGGACGCGGCGGTTCAGGACATCGACGCTGTCCACGATGCCGATGACGGCGGCGTCGATGGGGAGGGTTTTCATGCCTTCGGCGGCGCGGGCGGAGCTGCCCTGGCAGAAGAGCACGATCTCGTCCTGGCCGGCGCCGAGCGCGTCCACGGCCACGACGGTGTTGCTGCCGGGGCGAAGGCGCGCGGGGTCGCTCTCGTCCACGACCAGCGGACGCAGGAGGAGGAGTTTGCGGCCGTTCATGGCCGCATCCTTCTTGGTCGCGACGACGTGGCCGATGACGCGGGCGAGGAACATGGGAGTGAGGTCTTGGGTAGGGCGGGACCGCCGGGCCCGCCGCGAGGGACGGAGGCGGGCGAGGCGTTTGCGGCGCGCCCGGCGGTCGCGCCCTACCGATTACTTTTTGTTGGCGGGGGCCGGGGCCTTGGGGAGGATGTTGGCGACGTCGGCGTGCGGGCGGGCGATGACCTGCACCGAGACGACTTCGCCAACCTGCCGGGCGGCCTGGGCGCCGGCATCGACGGCGGCTTTTACCGCGGCGACGTCGCCGGTGATGATGGAGGTGACGAGGGCGTTGCCGACCTGCTTCATCGGGCCAACGAGGGTGACGTTGGCGGATTTCAGCATGGCGTCGGTGCCGGTGATGAGCGCGGTGAGACCGCGGGTTTCGAGGAGGCCGAGGGCTTGGGACATTTTTGTGGGAGGTTAAGGGTGAAGATTAAGCCGAGGGGACGAGTGCGCGGAGGAGGCGGTGGGCCTCGCGGGCGACGACGAACTCCTCGTTGGCGGGGATGACGAAGACCTTGGTGGTCGAATCGCAGCAGGTGAGGTCGGTCTCGGCGGGCGAGACGTCGTTGCGGCGCTCGTCGAGGAGCAGGCCCATGCGGCCGAGGCCGGCGCAAACCGCCTCGCGCACGTGGACGTCGTGCTCGCCGATGCCGCCGGAGAAAACGAGGGCGTCGCAGCCGCCCATCTCGAACCAGAAGGCGCCGACCCAGTGGCGCACGGCCTGCACGAAGGCCTCGACGGCGATCTCGGCGCGGCGGTTGCCGGAGCGGGCGGCGGCGCGGATGTCGCGCATGTCGTTGCTTAGGCCGCCGGAGAGGGCGAGGAGGCCGCTTTCCTGGGTGAGCTGGCGCTCGATCTCGGCGATGGAGAGGCCGAGCTTGCGGTGGATGAAGGGGATGGCGGCGGAGTCGAGCTCGCCGACGCGGTTGTTTTGCGGGAGGCCGGATTGCGGGCTCAGGCCCATGCTCGTGCCGATCGCGACACCGTCCATCGTGGCGGTGACGGAGCTGGAGCCACCGAGGTGGCAGGAGATGATGCGTAGGGGCGCGCCGGATACGGGGCGCGGGCCGGCTTGGTAGAGGGCGCGCGTGATCTCGGCGACATCGGGGCGGCCAAGGAGCTCGGCGGCGCGCTCGGCGGAGAACTTGTGGCTGGCGCCGTGGAAACCATAGCGGCGCACGCCGGCCTGATACCAGGCCTCGGGCACGGCGTAGCGGTGGGTGCGCTCGGGGAGCCACTGGTAGAAGGCGGTCTCGAAAAGCGCCACGCGGCGGACGGAGGGGAGTTTTTCGCGGAAGCGGCGGATGCCGGCGGCGTAGGGCGGGTTGTGCGCGGGGGCGAGGTCGGCGCTGTCGAGCAGGGCTTGCTCGATGCGTTCGTCGGCCTCGACGCAACCGGTGAGCGCGCCGCCGAAGACGGTCTTGAAGGCGACGGCGTCAAGGTCGGTGTCGGTGCGGAGGTGTCCGTCGGTCTTGAGCGCGGCGAGGCAGTCGTCGATCGCCTGGCCGTAGTCGGTGACGCGCTCGTAGCCGCCCTTGGCGACCGCGGCGGCGCGGGGGCCGTCGAAGCGGAAGAGGCGGTATTTGAACGAGGTGGAGCCGAGGTTGGCGACGAGGATGTTCATGGCGGGGCGGGCGGCGGATGGGGAGCGACCGAGCGGTGGAACGGAGCGGCGGCGAGAAAATCGCCGCCGCTCCGGGTAAACGGACGCGCGTCACGACTCGCGCGTCCGAAACGGGGTCAGGCGGCGGGGGCGGCGAGCCATTTGCCGAGGCCGGCGAGCTCGTCGTGCGGGCGCGGTATCACCTGCACGGATACGATTTCTCCGACGCGCTTGGCGGCTTCGGCGCCGGCGTCCACCGCGGCCTTCACGGCGGCGACATCGCCGCGAAACATGGCGGCGACGTAGCCGCTGCCGACGGCTTCGTAGCCGGTCATGGTGACGTTGGCGGATTTGAGGGCGGCGTCGGCGGCCTCAAGAAGGGTGATGAACCCTTTGGTTTCGATGATACCGAGGGCGAGTTGGGCCATGGCGGGAAGAGATTAAGGGTGAAGGTGAAGTTTAAGGACCTCAGAGGCCGGCTTGCTTGAGCAGGTCGGTGTGGGGGCGGGGGATGATGTGCGAGGCGACGAGTTCGCCGACGCGCTTGGCCGCCTCGGCGCCGGCGTCCACGGCGGCTTTGACGGAGCCGACGTCGCCTTTGACGATGACGGTGATGAGGCCGCCGCCGATTTGGACGGTGCGCACGAGCTGGACGCTCGCGGCCTTGACCATGGCGTCGCTGGCTTCAACGGAGCCGACGTAGCCGCGGGTTTCGATCATGCCGATGGAATCACTCATGGTGAGGGGTGCTGTGGGTGGAGGGTTGGGACGGGACGGGTTGCGGGATTTGGGAAAGAGGAGGAACGAGGGGAGGGGTGCGGGGCGGGCGGATCACTTCACGAGCGATACCGGGACGCCGGGCCCGAGGCCGCAGGCGTTGCCCTCGTCGGTGTCGATGTGCACCTCGAGCTTGAAGTCCGGGTGCACGCGCACGAGGAGCCGATCGAAGGTCATGCCGAGCTCGCCGCCGACGCGGAGCTTCATGAAGTCGCCCTGCTTGACCTTGTAGAAGGCGGCGTCGTCTGGGTGCATATGCACGTGCGGCGCGGCGCGGATGACGCCCTGGTCGAGGCGGAGAAAACCGGCCGGGCCCATGAGCATGCAGCCGGGCGTGCCGGCGATGTTGCCCGACTGGCGGACGGGGATGTCGAAGCCGAGGGCGATGGAGTCGGTGAAGGCGAGCTCGACCTGGTTGAGGTCGCGGCAGGGGCCGAGGATGCGGAGGTTGGAGATCACGCGGCTGCGCGGGCCGATGAGCGTGACAGATTCCGCCGCGGCGTATTGGTCTTTTTGATACAGCCACTTCATCGGCGTGAGCGTGCGGCCCTTGCCAAAGAGGGTCTCGACGGCCTCGGGAGTGAGGTGGCAGTGGCGCGCGCTGATGTTGACCAGAAGGGGATTGGGCGCGGCGGCCACGCGGGGGAGCGGCCGGCCGAGGCGGGCATAGACGGCGCGGCGCACCTGGTGCTCAATCTCGACGCGGTGGGGGCTGGGCGGGGGCAAATGCATGAAGAGCGGCGCAAGGCACGGTCGAAACCGCTTGGAAAACCTTAACAAAAGCACGGGCCGCCGGCCTGCTAGATTTTGATAGATTGTGCGCAAATTCTGTCACAATCTCCCATGAACGCGCGTCCGCTCCAGTTCCTAGAGGGAATACCCCCGGGAAAAATCCCTTTACCGGCTTGGAAGCGGCACCCTAGATGCAGCTCGTTTGATAGACCTTCGGCACATATCTTTTGAGGGGGCGGATTGCGGGCGTGTGCTGGCGGCGGGAGCCCGAAGCCAAGCCTTGGCCGCGAGCCGGCGAAACGCAGAGCAGGCGGATGCGCATCCGCTTATTCGCTGGGTATTTGAGAAAAGCGGCTTGGACATCGGCGCCTACCGTAGCCCCGCCCTCGACCGTCGCTTGCCGGCCTGCCTGCGCTTGCTGCGCGTCCCCACGGCGGAGTGCGCGCGCGACCTCATGGAGCGTCGCCCGGAGCTGATCGCGGCCGTGCTTGGCACGATCCTTATCGGCGTGAGCGATTTTTTTCGGGACCCAAGCGTCTTTGCCGAGATCGAGCGCAAGGTCTTGCCCCGCCTGCTTGCGCTGCGGGAGCGGGTGCGGATTTGCAGCATCGGCTGCTCCAGCGGCCAAGAACTTTACTCGATGGCAATGCTGGCGGCCGAGGCGAGCGCACTGGACCGGGTTGAATTGCTCGGGCTGGATCGCCGGCCCGAGGCTATCGCTTGCGCGGCGCGAGGCCGCTTCTCCAAAGGGGAGGTGGCGCGGCTGTCGCCAGGGCGCGTGGAGCGTTTTTTCGAGCCGGACGGGGCAGGTTGGCGAGTGCGCCCCTACCTTGCCTCCGCGCTCAGCTGGCGGTCCGCCGACCTTATCTCGCTGCGCGCGGAGGAACCGTGGGATTTGATCCTCTGCCGTAATCTCCTGATTTACATCCGCCCCGACCGGGCGTCGGCCGTGTGGGAGTCGCTGTGCGCGAGCCTCACCCCCGGCGGCTTCCTCGTTACTGGAAAAGCCGAGAAAGCCCCCGCCGGCCTGCCCTTAATTCGTCTCGCGCCTTCCATCTACCGACTCCGCCCATGAGCGAGCCAAACCGCCGATCCCTCCCTCGCCCTCGACCACTCGTCTCGCTCGCGCTGTTCACCGTTTTCACCGCGCTCATGGCTTGGCTACGGCTGATCGCCTACGCCGATCAGATCATCGCGCTCACCTACGGCCTGCCGCTGCTCATCTGCATCTGGTATCGAGACCGGCTGCTCTTGTGGGCCTTGGCGGCGACGTTCACCGTCATCGCCACGATCAAGGCCTTCGTCATCCTGCCCCAAAACGACGTGTTCGGCTGGTCCCTGCACGTGCTCAACATTGCAACGATCGCCGGCATCGTGGATCTCGCCGCGCGCAGTCTCGCAAAACTTCGGGTCAAGCATGCCATCCTCGAAGCGGCCCACCGCGATCTCCGCGCCCACGAGGAGGCTATCCGCGCCCAAAACGAGGAACTCCAGAGCCAGACCGAGGAGCTCTCGCAGCAAAACGAGGAGATTCAGCAACAATCCGAGGAGCTCCAACAACAGACCGAGGAACTGCAGACGCAGGCCGACGAGTTGCAGCAACTCAACCGCGAGCTGGAGAAACGCCAGATCGTGCTCGAGACACTCCTCGGCGCCCTCCGCGGCTCCGATCCCCAGCAGGACATGCCGGAGCAAATCTGCCGTTCCCTGCTCGACCTTTTCGACGGCGCCAGCGCCGCCTCCATCCTCGTGCGGGAGGGCGACCAGCTCGCCTGCGTCGCACACTCCGGCTTCGGCGAGGCCCCGCCCGCGCCGGTGCAATTCGCCAAGTCGCTCGCCACCGTCGTCCTCGCCCAGGACCGCACCGGTTTCATCGCGGACCTCGCCGACCGACCCGACATCATCACCTTGGCGCCTCCGGCCCCGCGGCCCCGCTTCCGCTCCCTGCTTTCCACGCCGCTGCGCGGTCCCGACGGCGCGATGGGCGTGGTCGAAGTTTACTCCGAGCACCCGCGCACCTGGACCAAGCAGCACTTTCACATCGCCGAGTGGGCGGCCGCGCAGTGCTCGCTCGCGCTCCAGCTCCGCCGCCTCCACTCCGAGCTCGTGCGCGCCAACACCGGCCTCGACCACCTCGTGCGCGAGCGCACCGCCGAGCTCCAGGAGATGGTCAACGAGCTCGAACATTTCTCCTACACCATCACGCACGATCTCCGCGCGCCGCTCCGCGCCCTGCACGGCTTCTCCGAGATGCTCGCCGAAGAGCTTCAGGGCGCGCAAAGCGAGCAGACACGCCTCTGCCTCGAGCGCATCGCCGCCGCCTCCGCGCGCATGGACCGCCTCATCACCGACGCCCTCAGCTTCAGTAAGGTGCTGCGCCACCAGATGGAGCTCACCCCGCAGGACCCCGGCTCGCTCCTCGCCGGCATGATCGACTCCTACCCGGCCTTCCAGCCGCCGCTCGCCCGCGTGCGCGTGGAGGGTCCCCTGCCTCGCGTGCTCGCCAACGAGGCCGGCCTCACCCAGTGCTTCTCCAACTTGCTGGGCAACGCGGTGAAGTTCGTCCCCCCCGGCCGTGTGCCCGAGGTCACCATCCGCGCCGAGCGACGCAACGGGCACGTGCGCCTCTGGTTCGAAGACAACGGCATCGGCATCGCCCCGGAAATGAGCGGCCGCATCTTCGGCATGTTCCAGCGCCTGAGCAAAGACTACGAGGGCACCGGCATCGGCCTCGCCTTGGTCAAGAAAGTCACCGAGCGCATGCAGGGACGCGTCGGAGTCGAATCCACCCTTGGCCGAGGCAGCCGCTTCTGGTTGGAATTCCGTTCCGATGACCGCTGAGGCCCCAGCCGCTCCACCCGCCTCCGCGGCGCTCGCCCTCCTCTACGTGGAGGACGAGGAAAACGACGTGCTCTTCATGCGCCGCGCCCTCGCCCGTGCCGGCGCCACCTGCGAGATGCGCTCCGTCGGCGACGGCGAGGCTGCCATCGCCTACCTCGGCGCCCTGCCGCCCTACGCCGAGGCGCCCCGCCCCCGCCTCGTGTTGCTCGACCTCAATCTGCCCGGGCTCTCCGGCTTCGAAGTGCTGGCGTGGTGCCGCGCCCAGCCCGCCCTGCGCGATCTGCCGATCGTGGTGATCTCCTCCTCCGGCCGCCCCGAAGACCGGGAAAAGGCGCGCCAGCTCGGCGCCGACGACTACTTCCTCAAGCCCACCTCGACCGCTCACCTGGCCGACATCGCGCAAGCCGTGCGCCGGCGCTGGCTCCCGGAGTAGCCGCAGCCCGCCCCGCGGCGCGGCCGCCGCGCTTTGCGCTCGCCTCGCCCGGCCCGCGTTCCACTTCGTTTTCCGCTCCCGCGCCCGTGCCGTCCCTCGAAGAACTCCTCCACTCGCTCCACACCGTCTTCGGCTACGACGGCTTCCGCCCGCTCCAACGCGAAATCATCGAGACCTCGCTCTCCGGGCGCGACGTCTTCGCGCTCCTCCCCACCGGCGGCGGCAAGTCGATGTGCTTCCAGCTCCCCGCCCTCCACCGCGCCGGACTCACCGTCGTCGTCTCGCCGCTCATCGCCCTGATGAAGGACCAGGTGGACCAGCTCCAGGCCGCCGGCGTCGCCGCCACCTTCCTCAACTCCTCGCTCGACTCCGCCACCGCCCGCTCGCGCCTCGCCGGCCTGCACCGCGGCGAGTTTCGCCTGCTCTACGTCGCCCCCGAGCGCCTCATGCTCGACAACTGGAAGGAAAACCTCCGCGCGTGGAACGTCGCCTGCCTCGCGATCGACGAGGCCCACTGCGTCTCCGAATGGGGCCACGACTTCCGCCCCGAGTTTCGCCAGATCGCCCAGCTCCGCGACCTCCTGCCCGAGGTGCCCGTCATCGCCCTCACCGCCACCGCCACCGAGCGCGTGCGGGCCGACATCGTGCAACACCTGCGGCTGCGCGATCCGGCCGTCTTCGTCGCCTCCTTCAACCGCCCCAACCTCACCTACAAGGTGCAGCCCAAGGACGAGCCGTTGAAACAGATCCTCGCGTGGGTGAAACGCCGCGAGGACGAGAGCGGCATCATCTACCACGCCTCGCGCGCCGCCTGCGAACGCACCGCCGAGGCCCTCGCCGCGCGCGGCCACGCCGCCCGCCCCTACCACGCCGGCCTCGACGCCGCCGAGCGCGCCCGCAACCAGGAGCTGTTCCTGCGCGACGAGACCAAGATCATCTGCGCCACCATCGCCTTCGGCATGGGCATCAACAAGCCCAACGTCCGCTGGGTCATCCACTACGACCTCCCGAAAAACATCGAGGGCTACTACCAGGAGACCGGTCGCGCCGGCCGCGACGGCCTGCCCGGCGACTGCCTCCTCCTCTACAGCGGCGGCGACATCGCCAAGCAGACCCACTTCATCGACGAGATGACCGACGCCGAGGAGCAGCGCCGCGCCCGCGAGCAGCTCCGGCTCATGTCGCACTACGCCGAGGGCAGCGCCTGCCGCCGCCGCGAGCTGCTCGCCTACTTCGGCGAAACCTTCCCGGCCGACAACTGCGCCGCCTGCGACAACTGCCTCGAGCCGCGCGAGACCTACGACGGCACCCTCGACGCGCAAAAATTCCTCTCCTGCGTGTATCGCTGCCGCCAGGCCTCGCGCTTCGGCGTCGGCCTCAACCACATCGTCGAGGTCCTCGTCGGCGCCAAGACCGACAAGGTCCTCAAATGGGGCCACGAACGCCTCAGCACCTACGGCATCGGCGGCGACAAGTCCCGCCACCACTGGCTCTCCGTCGGCCGCGAGCTCCAGCGCCTCGGCCACGTCTGCGCCGGCGGCGGCGAATTCCCCACGCTCGAGCTCACCGCCGAGGGGCTCGACGTCCTCAAATCCCGCCGCCCCGTCACCCTCACCAAGCCCGACGAGCTCACGCCCAAGGCCCGCCGCTCCCCGATCCGCCGCGAGGGCGACCTCGAGTGCGACGAGATCCTGCTCGCCGAGCTGAAAAAGCTGCGCAAGCGCCTCGCCGACGAGCGCGAGGTGCCGGCGTATGTAATTTTTGGAGACAAGACCCTGCGCCAGATGGCGCGCGAGTATCCGACCAGCGAGCGCGACATGGGCGGCATCTTCGGCATGGGCGAAAAGAAACGGGAGGAGTTTGGCTCCACCTTCGCCCGCTTCATCGGCCAGTTCCTCGAAACCAACCCTCGCCAGCGCTTCGGCGGCTGAGCGCGTCTCCCACCCGTCACCCGGTGGGTTCGGGCTTTTCAACGCGAAGACCGCCAAGGTCCGCGAAGAACAACCCAAGTTCAGATCAGGTCACGCTCACCCGCCCAGCCGCGCCACCAACGCGGGCAGCTCGCGGATCGAGTTGAGCGTGAAAAAGCGCCCCGGCGCCTGCGGCAGCTCCGCCAGCTTTTCGTGCTCCCACGTCAGCGGATACGGGATGTGCGCCGCCAGCCCGCCCAGGCGCAGCACGGGCGCGATGTCGGAGCGCAGCGAGTTGCCCACCATGAGGAAACGCGCCGGCGCGACCTCGTGCCGGCGCAGCAGGCGCGCGTAGGTCGCCTCGTCCTTTTCCGAGACCACCTCGGCGGCGAGGAAATGCGACGCCAGCCCCGAGGCCTCGATCTTGCGCTCCTGGTGGCGCAGGTCGCCCTTGGTGATGAGCAGCATGCGGTGCCCGGCCGCGGCGAGCGCCGCCAGCGTGTCCGGCACCGCCTCGAGCAGCTCCACCGGGTGCGCGAGGATGTCGCGGCCGAGCGCGATCAACTCCCGTAGTTCCCTCGCCGATACGCGCCCCTCCGTGAGCTCGATCGCCGTCTCGATCGCGGAGAGCGTGAAGCCCTTGGCCCCGTAGCCGTAGAGCGGCAGGTTGCGCAGCTCGGTGGCGTAGAGGGCGCGCTCCACCGTGTCGGGGTCGTGGTGCGAGGCGAGCAGGGCGTGAAACTTCGCGTGCGCGGCGGCGAAGAGCGTCTCGTTGTGCCAGAGCGTGTCGTCGGCGTCGAAGCCCAGGACGAGCGCCGCGTCGGGCGTGGTTTGCGCGGAGGCGTGGGCGGGGGCGGCGGTCATCGGCGGAGCGTCCCGCGAGCAGACACGGCCCGGGCCCTCTTTCGCAAGCGCCGTCGCCGCCGCAAGCTCCGCCCGCGCGCGCCGCCGATGCGCCGGAAAGCCCCGTGGCCGTTTTTGCCGTCCCCCCGGGCCGCCCATCCTGAGCCTCCCCGGTCCCCGGCGGACCGCGCTTGCTTCATCCTCGCCCAACCTCCCACACCACCCATGAAACGCTCGCCCCTTCCGCTCGCCCTTCTCGCCCTTTCTTCCCCCGCCCTGCTGGCGAACCACGAGGACATCTTCGACGCCTCCGGCAGCGTCGCCCCCGTCACCATCAACCTCACCCTCAGCGAAACCGTCGGCGGCCACGTCGTCGTCGAGGCGCGCCGCGACGCCGAGCTCGCCCGCGGCGTGGACTACCCCGAGCACACCGTGCTCAGCAGCACCTACTCGCCCGACGCCCTCGTGAGCGCGAAGGTCAACCCCTTCGGGTGGGAAGACCTCACGCGCAACCACCACGTCGAGCGCGTGACCACCGACGCCCGCAACCCCGCCGCCCCCGTGGTCACCGCCAACGGCTCCTACTCGATCAAGCGCAGCCGCTACACCAACGCCACCCTGCTCGCCGACCTCGCCGCCGCCGGCAAGATCCCCGCCGTCGCCGGCTACCGCATCGTCGCGGTGAAAATGGACCTCGATCACGAGGTGCACTACACCACGACGACCCGGGCCGAGAATTTCACGACCCACGTGAACAACCGGCTCTACTTCTTCGCCGAGCGCGGAGCCGACGATCCCGCGCCCGTCTTTCTCGGCGCCGAATACAAGGACATCTACCTTTACGACGACGTGATCGGCCTCGACCGCTTCACCGAGATCCGCTCCGGCCGCTATGTGGACACCTTCACCGGACGACTCGACGGCATGGGCTTCGACTACGCGCCGAAGTCTCAATCCTTCACCGGCAGCACGGCCGGCGAATTCACGTTTTTCCGTCCCGCGCCCGCCGGCAATTTCTACCTCATCCGCGTGGGCGGCATCATGCGCTGGAGCGAGCGTTACGACGCGCGCGCCGGCCAATACGTTTCCGGCGCCATCACCGGCAACAGCCTCGCCGGTCCGGCCCAGGGTTTCTTCGGCCCCACTCCGGTGGAGACGGAGGGCCACGATCACGCCGCCGAGCACCACTACATCCCGAATGCCACCAACCAGGCCGTCGCCAGCGGCGCGGTGAAGATCGGCGCCTCGCGCAACCTGCCCAGCATGCTGCGCTACCTCAACCAGCTGCCGCCGGTGATGCCGCACTGAGGACCATGGGCGAGGCGCCCATGCCATTGTTTAAGCATCATCGGAA
The DNA here is from genome assembly GCA_030605125.1 of Verrucomicrobiota bacterium. Taxonomy (GTDB): domain Bacteria; phylum Verrucomicrobiota; class Verrucomicrobiia; order Opitutales; family Opitutaceae; genus IMCC26134_A. The sequence goes on from JAUWBD010000143.1 coordinate 10,787, forward strand.
GGTGGAGCGCATTGTCCCCAATGCGCTTGGTTTGATCGCGGCATCGCCGCACCAACGCGTTGGGACAACGCGTTCCACCTTAAAACAGCGCCTCCTCACTCCACGCGCCCGAGCACGAGCGGCTCGGGGGCGGGCGGCGTGTCGTCGATCACGATGGCGTCCTCCAGCCAAGCGCGGGCCTCGTCGAGCTGCGCCTCGTCGTTCGCGTGCGCCACGCCGAGCACCGCGCCGGCCTCGACGCGCTCGCCGACCTTGGCCAGGCGGGTGAAACCGACCGCGTGGTCCACGTCGTCCTCGGCTTTCACGCGGCCGGCGCCGAGCCGCAAGGCGCCGAGGGCCACCGCCATCGCGTCCACCTCGGCCACGAAGCCCGCGCGCGCGGCGCGGGCCTCGACGACGAACTTCGCGCGGGGCAACACCGCCGCGGGATCGTCGCACACGCGCGGGTCGCCGCCCTGCGCGGCCACGATCTCGCGAAACTTTTCCAAGGCCGCCCCGCTCCTGATCGCGTTTTCCAACTTCGCGCGCGCCTCGCCGGGATCGGCGGCGGCGCGGCCGAGGAGCAGCATCTCCGCGCCGAGCGCGTAGGTGACCTCCATGAGATCCTCGGCGCCGGGCTCGCCGCGCAGGCAGGCGATGCTCTCGGCGACCTCGACGGCGTTGCCCACGGCTCGGCCGAGCGGCTGCTCCATCCGGGTGAGGAGCGCGCGGGTGGGCCGCCCCATCGCGCGACCGATCTCGCACATCGCCTCGGCGAGCGCGCGCGCCTCGGGCAGCGTCTTCATGAAGGCGCCCCGGCCCACCTTCACGTCGAGCACGAGCGCGTCGATGCCCTCCGCCATTTTTTTCGACATGATCGAGGCGCAGATGAGGGGCAGGCACTCGACGGTCGCGGTGACGTCGCGCAGCGCGTAGAGCTTCTTGTCGGCCGGCGCGAGGTCCCTGGTCTGGCCGATGAGCGCGCAGCCCACGCGGCCCACCTGCGCGGCGTATTCGGCGAGCGAGAGGCCGACGCGGAAGCCCGGGATGCTCTCCAGCTTGTCGAGCGTGCCGCCGGTGTGCCCGAGGCCGCGGCCGGAGATCATCGGCACGGGCACGCCGCAGGCGGCGACCATGGCGGCGAGGGGCAGCGAGACTTTGTCGCCCACGCCGCCGGTGGAGTGCTTGTCCACCTTCACGCCCGGCACGTGCGAGAGATCGGCCACCACGCCCGAGCGCATCATCGCCTCGGTGAGGGCGACGCGCTCGGCGGCGGACATGCCGCGCAGGAAGATCGCCATGAGCAGCGCGGCGAGCTGGTAGTCGGCCCAGGAGCCCTCGGTGGCGCCGCGCACGAAGGCGGCGATCTCGCCGCGGGTGAGCTCGCGGCCGTCGCGCTTGCGGGCGATGATGTGCTGCGGAAACGCGGCGGCGTCGCTCATGGCGGCGGAGGCCGGTCGCTCAGACCGCCGGACCGGCCGCGGGCGTCGGGGCGAAATCCGGCGAGTCGCGCAAGAGGTCGGCCTGCCACGGCAACAGCACCTCGTCGAGGCGGCCGGGCTCGCGGCAAAGCGTCACCAGCGTGCTGCGCGGCGCGATGAGCGTGGGGTCGAGGTCGAGCTTGGCCGCGATGCGGTCGCGGTGGGTCTTGATGCGATCCTGCCGCTCGATCTCGGCCTGGGAAAGGTGGATGCGCTCGGCGCGCGGACGCCGGGGCAGCGTGCCCGGATCGCGCGAAAAACCTTCGCGCAGGGCGGCGGCGAGCGAGGGGGCAAGGCGGGGCTGGCGTTTGCCGAGATTGGTGGTGGCGAGGATGCTTTCCACCGATTCGCCCTCCTCGGCGGCCTGGGCCATCTTGAAGAGCAGGTCGTTGTTGCAGACCTTGAAGGGCGGGGTGTCGAGCTCCTCGGCCCATTTCTCGCGCCAGTGCCAGACGGCGTGGAGGACGGAGAGGCCGCGGCCGCGCAGGCGGTCGGCGGGGCCGACGCGCCAGGCCGTCTCCTCGTCGCGGGGGAAGCCGGTGAGGCCGCTCTCGATCTGGCGGCGGCACTGCTGGTCGAGCCAGTCGAGGCGGTCGAGCGCGGCGAGCTCGCGGGTGAGGAGGTCGCGGAGGGCGGGCAGGTGCCAGACGTCGAGCGCGGCGTAGTCGAGGAGCTTGGGGGTGAGCGGGCGCTTGGACCAGTTGGCCTTCTGGCCGCTCTTGTCGAGCTGGAGCCCGAAGTGCTGCTCGAGCAGGGCGCCGAGGCCCACGCGAGGGCGGTTGAGCAGCTGCGCCGCGAGCATGGTGTCGAAGAGGCTGCGCGGACGGAAGCGGCAGAGCTCGTGCAGGAGGCGGATGTCGAAATCGCTCCCGTGCATGACGAGGTGCTTGGTCGCGAGGCGCTCCCAGAGGGGCTCGAGCGGGAGCGGTGTCATCAGGTCCACGAGGTAAACCTCGCCGTCCACGAGGAACTGCAGCAGGCAGACGCGGGTGCGGTAGTGGAACATGTTGTCCGCCTCGGTATCCATCGCGAGCTCGTCCACCCGGTCGAGGGCGGCGTAGAGCGGGGCGAGGCCGGCGGGGGTGTCGATGAGCACGAAGTGGGGCGGGCGCTCGCCGGTGGTGGCGGCGGCGGTGCGGGCCGG
>JAUWBD010000129.1 GCA_030605125.1 Verrucomicrobiota bacterium
GCCGCCGCCTACTCCGTGCGCATCACCTATCCCGGCGGCTCGCTCACCAGCCCGGCCAGCCCGCTCGCCGTCGGCCCCGTCGTGGCCCCGCCCGTGATCACCGCCTCGCCCTCCGATGCCACCCGCGATCTCGGCGCCTCCGTCACCTTCACCGGCGCCGCCAAGGGCGCCCTCCCGCTCAGCTTCCAGTGGTTCCACTTCGACACCCCGCTGAGCAACGGCGCCAGCGGCGGCGTCACCATCTCCGGCGCCACCTCGCCCTCGCTCACCATCAGCGGCCTCACCTTCGCGCAGGCCGGCGACTACCGCCTCCGCGTCACCAACCCCGACGGCGTCGAGACCACCGAGTCCGCCCGCCTCACCGTCGAGCGCCGCCCCGGCGCCCGCGCCGCCGGCCCCCTCGGCGCCACCACGACCAACGGCGCCGTCCTCGCCATCCTGCACCTCGCCGATGGCTCGATGCTCGTCGGCGGCCAGTTCACCTCCGTCACCGTGAACGGCTCCACCACCAGCCGCTCCCGCCTCGCCCGCTTCCTCGCCGACGGCACGCTTGACCCCGCCTTCAACCCCACGCTCCCCGGCAGCGTGCGCGCCATCGCGCAGGACGCCGCCGGCCGCGTCTTCATCGCCGGCGATTTCAACGGCTCCGTCACCATCGGCGGCGTCACCGCCAACCGGATACGCGTCGCCCGCCTCACCAGCGCGCTCGTCCTCGACACCGCCTTCGACATTTCGACCAACGGCCCCAACGGCGCGATCAACGCCCTCGCCCCCACCGGCGACGGCGGCGTCTATGTCGGCGGCGTCCACGGTTTCAACCTCTACGGCTCCAGCACGGTCAACCGCATCGCCCGCCTCAACGCCAACGGCTCGCTCGACACCGGCTTCACCGCCGCCGCCTCGGTCAACAACGAGGTCCGCGCCCTGCTCCGCCGCACCGACGGCAAGCTCTACGCCGCCGGCACCTTCGGCACCCAGCTCCTCAACGCCAACGGAACGCGCGACACCGCCTTCGCCCCCGCGGACTTCTTCGTGCTCGGCCAGGCCCTGCTCCTCCTGCCCGACAACAGCCTCCTCGTGGCCGCCAACGGCGCCTCGCCGCAAAACTACCTGAAGCGCCTCCACGCCAACACCGGCGCCACCCTCGCCGACTGGTCCGCCGGCCACTCCAGCCAGGTCAACGCCCTCGCCCGCCAAGCCGACGGCAAGCTCCTCTCCGGCTCCCTCGGCGTGCTCAAGCGCACCAACCCCGATGACGGCACCGACGACCCCGGCTTCGGCGTCTTCAATTCCATGATCTCCGCCCTCGCCGTCGATGGCGCCGGCCGCATCTGGGTAGGCGGCTCCTTCAACCAATACAGCGGAGCCTCCCAGCCCAACCTCGCCATCCTCAACGGCGGTGCCTACGAGGCGCGCGACGGCTACCTCGCCGCGCAGACCCTCACCTTCCCGGCCATCGCCGACCGCACCTTCGGCGACAACGGAAACAGCCTCACCCTCCCCGCCGTCACCTCCAGCGCCGGCCTCACGCCGATCACCTTCAGCGTGACCGACGGCTCCGCCACCGTCTCGGGCAACACGCTCACGATCACCGGCGCCGGCAGCATCACGGTGCAGGCCGCGCAGGCCGGCAACTCCACCTACGCCGCCGCCACCGCCTCGCGCACCTTCACGGTCTCGAAGGCCGCGCAGACGATCACCTTCGCGGCGCTCGCCGACAAGACGGTCGCCTCGCCCGCCTTCGCGTTGTCCGCCACCGCCAGCTCCGGCCTGACCGTCGGCTTCAGCGTCTCCAGCGTCCCCGCCGGCCTCGCCACGCTCTCCGGCAACACGCTCACGCTCACCGGCGGCACCGGCACCGTGACCGTCACCGCCACCCAGGCGGGCAACAACAACTACCTCGCCGCCACCGCCGTCGTCCGCACCTTCGAGGTCACCACCGGCGCCGCGCAGACGATCACCTTCAACGCGCTCCCGAACCGCGTCGCCGGCGCTAAGTTCACCCTCTCCGCGACCGCCAGCTCCGGCCTGCCCGTCAGCTTCGTGCTCGTCGAAGGCGACGCCTCCCTCGTCGGCAACCAAGTCACCGTCGGCTCCACCGCCGGCACCGTGACCATCCGCGCCACGCAGGATGGCGGCGAGCGCCTCGGCGTCACCTACGCCCCGGCCGCGCCCGTGGAGCAATCCTTCGAGGTCAGGCTCGGCCCGCCGACGCAGGCCCAGACGATCACCTTCGCCCAGCCCCCCGCCGCCACCTACGGCGACGCGCCGTTCGCCCTCGTCGCCACCGCCAGCTCCGGTCTGCCGGTCGGCTTCGAGATCACCGCCGCCGTGCCCGCCGGCATCGCTTCGCTCGAGGGCTCCACGCTCACGATCACCGGCGCCGGCCGCGTCACCGTGCGCGCCACCCAGCCCGGCGCCTTCCCCTTCAAGCCCGCCGCCGCCGTCACCCGCACGATCACGATCAACAAGGCCCCGCTCGCCGTCTCCTTCGAGCCCGCCACCCGTCTCGTGCGCCAGCCGAACCCTGTATACGTTCCCAACTACACGGGCTTCGTGAACGGCGACGACGCCTCCGACCTCGCCCCCACCCGCCCGGTCGGTGTCACCAAGGCCGGTGCCTCCAGCCCTGCGGGCGACTATCCGATCACCTTCAAGGGCGGGCTCGACGCCAACTACCGCTACGTGGCCGGCGCGCCCGCCTTCCTCACCGTCGAAGGCTTCGGCGGCGCCTACGAGACGCTGCTGCTCTCCGACGGCGTGCCCCTTGGCCACCTGCTGATCACCGTCCCCGCCAACGCGCTCACCTACACCGGCGTGCTCAACCTCGCCGCCGAGCCCGCCCTCCTCTCCATCCGCGGCAACCTCTCCGCCTCCGACGGCGAACTCTCCACCGGCTCCTGGAGCCGCGCGGCCACCGCCACGCTCTCCGGCCTCGCCCTCAGCTTCGAACTCTCCAGCGACACCCTCGTCGCGTCCGTCTCCCGCAACGGCTCCGACCACGCCTCCGGCACCGGCGCGCTCCGCTTTGTCCAAGCCACCTCGGGCCGCACCAAGCTCCCCTCTCCCTGGACCGGCGCCCACACCCTCGTGCTCCGCGACCCGGCGCCCATCGACGAAGACGACACCCGCGCCCTCCCCCTCGGTGCCGGCCATGCCTCCGCCACGATCGCCCCGCCCGGCGCCATGACGCTCCGCGGCCTCACCGCCGACGGAGCCCCGCTCACCGCCAACGTGTTCCCCGACGCCGACGGCCGCTTCCGTGTATTCGCCCGCCCCTACGGCCGCCGCACCGACTCAGCCCTCGCCGGCCAGCTCGCCCTCGTCGCCCACCCCGACCAGGCGCGCTTCCCCGGCCGCCACCACGTGCCTGCCGACCCCGGCCGCCTCTTCTGGTCCAAGGCCCCCTTCCCCGACACCACCAAGCCCGCCGCGCAGGATAAACACTACCGCGCCGGCTTCGCCGCCCGCGTCTCCGCCGCCCTCGATCCCTGGCTCCCGCCCGCCCCCCGCGCCTCGGTCATGAACGGCGTCACGATCCCCGCCGGCACCCTTGCCCAGCGCCTCGGCCTCACCGGCTCCGCCACCGCCACCGCGCAGCTCGACGTCGGCTACCTGCTGCCCGAGGGCAGCGACCTCGGCGCGCGCGCCGATCTCGTGCCCGACCTGCTCAACCTCAGCCCCGCCGGCGTCTTCACCGTCGCCTCGCCCACCGCTCCGGGCTCCGCCAATCCCACCGCCTTCACGCTCAAGGTCACGCCCGCCACCGGCGCCTTCACCGGCAGCTTCACCTTGAGCGATCAGGTCAACCCGCCCCCTGCCCGGCCCCTCACGCGCCGCGTCGCCTTCTCCGGCTCCCTCCGCCAAGGCCCCGACGCCTCCGCCACCCTCGGCCACGCCCACTTCCTCCTCACTCCGCTCCCGGGCTCCGACTCCACCGAACAGGTCTCCGGCGAACTCGTCCTCACGCCGGCGAGCGAATAGCCGTCGCGCGTCCTTTTTCGTCTTACCCGCCGCGGCGCACGCGGTGGAACTCCAATACCCGAGCGTGGCGCCGGGCGTCTCGCGCTGGCCGTGGCCGGTCTCGACGAAGCGAAAGGTCGGCGCCGAGGGCTCGGGTAACCTCGTGGGTGCGATCGCGCCGAGGTGGAGCGTGAAGTGGTGAGCGGGGAGTGGCGGCAATGAGCAGCGCGACGAGGGCGAGCCGCGGGCCGGGTCCGTGGAGCCAGCCGCGGCCGGGTGATTGTCGCAGAGAGCGAACACGAGGCTGAGCGTGGCGGAGACGTGGAGGACGGCGAGGAGGGCGGCGCGGGTGCCGCTACCGTCGGCGCTCCGGGGCGGTTTCAGGCAAAAACTCTTATGCCAAGACCAGAGATCAGGCCGTAGTCGTGAGAAATTTGCACTTTTAGTTGCATGTCTAATAGCGGGTTTAGCGTATATTAGGATGAATTTATAAAAATCTACATATTAGGATTTTATGATTACTAATAAGCATATTCACCCATAAGTCCATGTTCCGTAACTTTCAGATATTCAGATTCCTCCGTTATGCCTAATCTTGTTCGCCCGCTCGGCGGGCTCTTTGCCCTCCTCGGTTTCCTTGCCTCGTTGCCTGCCGCGAGTCCGGCCGGGGGCTACGCCGCCGATTTCCCGCTGCCCTTCAGCTCCGCTCTCCCGTTTGACGTCGATGTTTCCGCGCTTCGGTCGCTCAGCACCACGCCGAACAAGGCCCTCCCTCCCTTCACGATTCCGGATAACAACATCCCGGCCGCCCAGCGCTGGTTCGATATCTTCTCGTGGCAGGCCTTTCTCGCCCTGAATTGGCCCGCCTTGCCCGACGGCGAGCCGGACAACAGCAAGACGCTCGCCGACCGCTCCACCCCCCGCGTCTGGGAGCACTACATCGACGCAGGGATCGTTTACCGCAAAGATGGCGCGCCGCCTCCGCCCTGGGCCGAGGCCGTCGCCGCCAGCCGGGACAAGACCTTCTGGATGAGCGGCAAGACCATCGGCACCCCCGCGGACAAAAAGAACGCCCAGGACGGCGACTACATCCTGCCCGTCGTCGGCGGCCCCAGCGGCAGCCTCCAGGCCTTCACTGGCCCCATGATCGACCAGCAGGGCAAATGGGTGCGCTACCAGGCCGCCATGAACAAGATCGCCTTCGATTTCCTCGTCGAAAACCAGCTCTACAACCTCGAGGGCCAGATCGCCTACACCGCGCAAAACCAGATCGTCTTTCCCGCCAACCGCGGCCGCGAGAAACACGGCGCCATCGAGATCAAGATGTCGTGGAAGCAGATGAGCGGGCAGGAGGACCCCGCTCGCTTCCTCGTGCGCCAGGCCCGGGTCGTCCCCCTCACCGGTGCGCCCTACACCGCCGACTTCGCCCTCGTCGGCATGCACATCGCCGCCAAGACCGAGTCTTCCCCCACCTGGATCTGGGCCACCTTTGAACATGTGGACAACACCAGCGTGAACGACCTGGAGCAAGACAGCCGCGGTCGTCCCCTCCGCCCCACCTTCTTCAACCCCGACAACCCCACCATCCCGGTCAATTCCCTCGCGCCCAAGAACGCCGCCCCGGTCAACCGATACAACCCCGCCACCGGCAAGGCCGACGGCCCCGCCGTGTTCACCTCCTGGGACGAGTCGCTCACCACCAATCCCACCCAGGCCACGATGGTCTTGCCCATCCCCAAGGCCACCGCCGCGCTCAACACCCAGGTGCGGGCCGCCCTCGCGCAGCTCGGCTCCGTCTTCCAATACTACGAACTCATCGGCACCCAGTGGCCCGCCGCCTCCGACTTCCCCGGGTTCACCAACGGCGTCGCCAACCAGGCCGACGGACGCCTCCTCCCCTCCGCGCATGAAAGCGTGATCTACAAGATCCCCGGCAAGGTCGTGCCCGTTTTCCTCGTCAACACCACGATGGAAACCTTCTTCCAAAACGGCAACCAGCCCGCCGGCCCCGTGGCCGATGACTATCGCCTGCCCGCCGGTCTGATCGCCGATCCGAGCACGATCTTCGCCACCGAGAGCTGCGCCGGCTGCCACTTCTCCGCCGGCGCCGCCGTCGCGTTCAAAAAGGATCCCTACGGCCGCACGCTCCTCCAGCAGGCGGACAGCCAGTATTACCGCATCCCGATCTATGGCCAAAACGCCGTCCGCGGCCGCATCGGCGACGCCGACTATTCCTGGCTCATGCAGCTTCGCGCCCAGTCCGCGCCGGTTGCGCTCACCGACGCGCAGAAGCAGCAACTGGCCGGCGCCTCCGGCGTCACCCTCGATCCCCCCGCCTCCGGCTTCGCCATCGTGGACACCGTCCTCTTGCCCAACACCCAGGCGCCTTGCCCCGCGAAGTAGCCGCCTCGGCCGCCGCGCGGCCCGCGCGGCGGCGGGTATCCAAACTATCGCTACGCCGCGCCGTCTCCGCCGGCCCTTCTGCGCGCCACCTGCGCTCCGCTTCCGACCCACTCCCGCATCCACGCCCTCGCCGCCCATGAGCACCTCCTTCCCTTTCGTCCCCTGCAACGGCTTCACGCCCAATAACCCCGGCTGGAGCACCGTCGGCGACATCGCCTCCTGGTCGCCCGATTCCACCGGTCGCCGCTTCACCTTCTTCTTCGGGCTGAACGCCGCCTACTCCCTCTACATCGAAGTCCTCGGCCCCGAGGCCTACCGCCTCCGCTTCCGCCCCGCGCCCGGCGCCAGCTACGCCACCGAGACCTCCACCGCCGTCGTCACCCGCGATCTCGGTCTCGCCGGCCTTCAGGTCACCCACTCGCAGCCCAACCCCCGGCAACTCGTCATCAACACCGGCACGATCTCCATCCAGGTCGGCCTCGCGCCCTTCTACGTTCAGGTCTTCCGCGGCTCCCAGCTCATCCATCAGGACGCCCCCGGCCAGGGCGTGCTCTACATCCCCGGCCAGCAGGTCGTCGCCATCATGAAGACCGCGCCCAGCGGCGCCAACTACTACGGCCTCGGCGAAAAAGCCGGCGCCGCCCTCCAGAAGAACCAGTTCACCTACACCTTCTTCAACTTCGACAACTACACCTACAACGGCCCCTCCGAGGGCCAGCCCGGCCCGCTCAACCCCACCGAGCCGCTCTACTGCTCCATCCCCTTCCTGCTCGAGAACAACCCACAGCTCAACCCCTACAACCCCTACGCCGGCCCGCCCTTCGCCACCGGCCTCTTCCTCGACAACCCCGGCCAGACCTACGCCAACGTCTCCGCCGACGACTACTCCGAGATGGGCGGCAAGTATTACCTCGGCGCCCTCTATAACGAGCTCGACACCTACTTCTTCGCCGGCTCCGGCATCGCCGACATCCTCGCCCAATACACCACCCTCACCGGCCGCTCGCCGATGCCACCGCGCTACGCCTTCGGCTTCCACCAAGGCGCCTACGGCTACTTCGACCGCTACAAACTCGCCGCCGCCGCCAACGCCTACCGCGCCGCCCGCATCCCTTGCGACGGCCTCCACATCGACGTCGATTTCCAGGACAACTACCGGACCTTCACCCACAGCGAGCTTAAGTTTCCCAACACCAAGGAGCTCTTCGACGACCTCCACGGCATCGGGTTCAAGATGTCCACCAACATCACCCCGATCATCACCACCAACGTCCTCAACCAGGAGGGCGTGAAGGCCCCCTACCCGCAGCGCGACGCCCTCGTCGCCGCCAACGCCCTCATCTACGACACCCGCTACGGCGGCGGCGAATCGCCCGACTACTACACCGGCGGCGTCAACTACGGCATCAACTACGGTAACAACCCCTACCCCTATCCGCCCCTCCAGCCCAACAACCAGGGCCAGGTGCCGCTCACCGCTCCCGGCAACTACCCCGACTTCGGCCTCGCCAACGTCCGCGACGTCTGGGGCCAGCAATACCAGGACCTCATCCAAAACGTCGGCCTCGACATGATCTGGCAGGACATGACCTGCCCCGCCATCGACGCCAACCTCCCGTCCCCCGGCCAGCAGTATTACAAGACCTTCCCGCAGGACCTGATGATGGCCCAGGAGGAGCGCGACCCCGCCACCGGCCAGGTTGTATCCGTAAACTACCTACCGAACGCCCAGCTCCACAACAGCTACGTCAACAACCTCCTCCACGCCACCTGGGACGGCATCAACCAGCTCGCCCCGCAGCGTCGCAACTTCATCATCGCCCGCGGCGGCTACGCCGGCATGCAGCGCTACGCCGGCCTTTGGACCGGCGACTCCGCCTCCAGCTGGGATTTCCTCAACATCAACATCCCCGAGGTCCTCAACCTCGGCCTCGCCGGCGTCCCCATCAGCGGCTGCGACATCGGCGGCTTCGCCACCGGCTCCGGCACCACCTCCCAGTCGAGCGTCATCGGCGGCTCCGTCGTCGGCGGCGTCACCAACTACGAGCTCCTCACCCGCTGGATGCAGCTCGGCTCCTTCCTCCCCTGGTTCCGCAACCACTACGACGGCTACAACAAGCAGTTCCAAGAGGCCTACGCCTACGCCGAGCCCGTCCCCACCAACTGCCGCAAATACGTCGAGCTCCGCTACACCATGCTCCAGGTGTATTACGACGCCATGTATCGCTGGACGCAGACCGGCCTTCCCATCTGCCGTCCCCTCTTCCTCGCCGCCCCGCGCGACGCCGGCGTGTATGGGAACAACAACTACTACATCAACTCCCAGTTCCTCGTCGGGGACGACTTCCTCGTCGCGCCGATCCTCTTCGCCGCCGAGACCGCCAGTCCGCCCATCAGCCCCACGCGCGACCTCTACCTCCCCGCCGGCTCCGACTGGTATGCCTTCCAGAACAACCAGGCCCCGCTCCTCGGCGCCGTGCAGGGCGGCTCCGTCATCAGCTACACCGCCGGCCTCGACCTCGTGCCCATCTACGTGCGCGCCGGAGCGATCCTGCCTTTCCAGAACCTCGAGCAATGGGTCGGCCAGCTGCCGGCCAATCCGCTCACGATCAACTGCTACCCGGGCCCCGACCGCTGGAGCGACGACACCGCGTATCAACTTTACCAGGACGACGGCATCACCCAGGACGCCGCGAAAAACGGCGACTACCGCGTCTCCCGCATCTATCAACAGACGCTCAACGCCGACGGCCGGGTGACCCGCCAGATCCGCTGGGCGCGCGTCACGGGGCCCTACACGCCGCCGGCGCAGTTCAACTACATCGCCATCCTCGGCAGCATCACCTCCGCCACCCAGGTCACCCGCGACGGCGCCGTCCTCCAAAACGTCGGCGATCCCGGCTCCCTCGCCGCCTCCACCGTCGATGCCTGGTATTGGAACCAGTCCCTGAACATCGTCTTCGTGAAAATCTTCGACACCCGCGCCGACACCACCGTGAGCGCCGCCTACTGAGCCCGCGAACCTCCCCGACCTCCCCCCGCCATGCCCTCTCCCTCCTCCTCCGCGAAAAAAGCGTCCGCCGCCAAATCCCCCGCAAAGGCCCCGGCCCGCCTCCTCCGCGCCAACCAAGGCGCGCGCCCCCAGATCACCTTCACCTCCGACTTCCACGAGCTCGTCACCGGCGACCTCGTGCCTGGCCCCTGCTCGCTGCGCTACGATCCCCTCCGCCTCATCGCCCTCGGCGACGCCGCCGGCGAGACGCACCACATCCGCGCCTACGTGCGCTTCCACCCCTCCCGCGCCGAGTGGCAGGGCGCGATGGAGCTCCCCGCCGGCCTCCCCCTCGCCGATCTCGCCGATCCCACCGGCCAGGGCTACATGCTCGCCACCACCTTCGACATCCCCGAAGGCACCGACGAGCTCGAGGTCTGGTTCTCCTGCACCCACGAGGACGGCCACACCCACTGGGACTCCGACTTCGGCAAAAACCACTGGCTCCGCTTCGGCCTCGCCGACCTCGCCATCCAATCCGTCAAGGTGAGCCCCGCCAAAGCCAAGGGCGCCGCGCAAGACACCCTCCTCGTCGATCTCGTCACCAAGCCAAAAATCGACTCCGTCAGCCTCCGGTGGCGCATCACCTCCCAGCCCGGCGCCCCGCGCCAGATCACCCCGCTCGTGGTCGCCTCGCTCACCGACGCCGGCAAAAACTGGAGCGCCCCCGCCGGCGGCATTCCCGTGCCCCGCGGCGCCACCATCGCCTACGACCTCGTCTATACCGTCGAGGGCCGCACCCACACCGACGACAACCAAGGCCGCTGGTATATCGCCGACTGAGGCGGGATCATTCAGTTGGACGGCGGAGCAGCGGGGCGAGATGGCGGCACCATCACCGAAATCGCGCCCAGCGCCACCAGCCTGCGTGCGATGAAGATCGTCCTCGCGTGATCGGCGGTCGGAGCCTCGGCGGTCGGGCCGCGGGGACCTTGACCGCGAAGCCCACGAAGAACGCGGAGACCCCCGGTCATTATCCGTGCCCACTCGTGACATCCGTGGTTCCAACTGCTGAAACTGCTGCATGATTCCGACCGTCGCCTCCTCTCCGGCCAGCGCCTGGGCGCGCTTCCATGCCACCGTCATCGACGATGACGCGCGCCTCGCGCCGCTCTTCGCCACCGCCGATGCGTCCGCGTTTACCGCCGCCTGCCTCAAACTTGCCGCCGACCTTGGGCTGCCGCTCACCGAGGCCGACATCGCCGTCGCCATCGCGGAAGCCCGTCGCGCCCGCATGCTCCGCCACGTCGCATGAACCCGCTTCCTCCCGCGGGCTGGTTGCCCGTTCACCTCGCGCGCTCCATTGTCGGCGGCGCGGCTTCGCTGGACTGGGCTTTCTTCGACGAACGCCGCCTGCTCGATCCTTTTTTCGAGCAAAGCGTGGAAGCCCTGCTTCGCCATCCGGCGCGCCTGCTTTTTTCCCGACGCACCGGCTTGGATGCGCTCGATTCGCTCGCCTCCGCCGCGCCCGAGCTCGAGCCGGCGGGCTTCGTCTTCCACATGTCGCGCTGCGGCTCGACGCTCTTCGCACAGTCGCTCGCGGCGGATCCGCGCCACGTGGTGCTCTCCGAGCCGCCTGTCGTCGATCAACTGCTCGAGCATGATGCGGCCGACCGGTCCCTCGGCTTCGAGCGCCGCGTGGCGCGACTGCGCGGTCTCGTGCACGCCTACGCGCGTCGCCGCCGGGCGGAGGAGGCGCGGCTCTTCATCAAATTCGACGCGTGGCACACCGTGCACCTGCCCGTGATCCGCGCCGCGTTTCCATCCACTCCGTGGGTCTTCCTGCACCGCGAGCCGGTGGAGGTGCTGGTCTCGCAACGTCGGCTGCGCGGCTCGAAATTCATCCCCGGCGCGATCGATCCCGCGGCCTTCGGGCTGCCTGCCCCGGAGTTTACCGAGCGCGGCTTTGAGGAGCATACGGCGCGCTTGCTGGCGGTGGGCTGCGATGCGGCGCTGCGGGCGCTGGGCGAGCCCGGGTCGCCTGGCCTGGCGGTGGATTACCGGGGGCTTCGCGAGAGCCTGCCGACCTTGATCAGCGAACACTTCGGCGTGCCCGACGACGACACCACGCGCGCCGCGCTGGCGCATGCGGCGGGACGGAGCGCGAAGAATCCGGTGCTTGAGTTCAGGGACGACAGCGCCGCGAAGCGCGACGAGGCGGACGACTTCTTGCGTGCGCTCGCGGAGGAGCACCTGGGGGCTCTGCGTCGGCGTTTGCTCGCGCTGGGCGGGAGCCTCAAGCCGTAGAGGAGATCGGGCCGAGAAAAGGCGCAGAAAGCACGGAAACGACCGGGCTTTTTGTGTCTTTGTGGCTGTTTGCGCCCTAGCGGTCCCTCCCTGCCTTGGCGTCGATCAGACTATCAGGGCCGGGCGGGTGCAGGCGGCGGCGCCGGCCGCCGAGAGCACCTCGCCCCGCAGCCAGTCGTTGACCACGCAGTCGATGGTGAGGTGCACGCGGTCCCCGTCGCCGTCGTTATGCACGCTGTGGAGCTCGGTGAAATCGTTATACCAGCACTCGCCGGGCGCCATGACGACGCGTTTGCCGGCCACCATGAAACGCACGTCCGGGTTGGTCGTGATCGGGATGTGCAGCCGCAACTCGCCGTCCTCGAGGCGCAGCTGGTAGTCGCGGTGCTCCTTGACCACCGAGCGCGGTCGCACCCGGAGGAAGCGCACGGCGAGCTTGGGGCAGCGGAAGTAGTCCACGACCTCCGAGATGTAGGGGCAGCGCTCCATCAGGGGTGTATCCGCATAATCGCTACGCGTGGGGTCGGGGTAGATCTTTTGCGCGTCGCCGCCGATGGCGCGGAGCGAGACGACGCTCCAGTCGCCCTCGTAGTAGCGGGTGTTGAAATGCGGGATGAAGTCGTTCGCGAAGATGCGGGACAGATCCGCCTGGAGCAGCGTGACGTCGAAGGTCGGCCGCAGGCGCAGGCTGGCGGGCACGCGGGCCGCGGACGGAGCGGCCGGGGTGGAAGGAGGGGCAGAGGGGGTGTGCATAGGCGGGGTTGGGTAGGAATGCGTAGGCTTCGGTTTTTGTCGACCTTATGACGGTGGCAGTGTGGGTCCAAGAGTGACGCGCCTAAGAGTGACCTGTGCGCGTGGCGAGACGCGTGCCGCTTACCGCTTGGGAGACGTTACGGATGCCGAAAATTCAACAAACAGCGCCACGGCCCCTTTGGCTCGGCCCAAAAGTCAAGGTGTCTTCGGTTCGGCGTTTGGCTCCGCTTCAGGCGACGGATTCACAACCGTGGGCTCGGCTTCATTGGTTTGGCCTTCCTTGGCTTGTTTAGCCTTTAAAGCCTCCATCTGTTTCTTAAGACGATTTCTTATAGGCTCTTGGGCGTCCCACTCCGCTCTATGTTTTTGGATTTGAGCCTCGACATCTAATGCTTTGCCGGTCGCACGGCGGATGTAAGTTTCGATTATGATCCATGACATCGCGTCAGGACCTTCGATGCCAAGCTCCTTAAAGTATTGGGCTAAAACAGAGTCACTCCAAAGCCCCCACTGATTACGCAAGCGCATTCCTAACGAGAAATGAAGGTCGGACGCACGAAATTCCCCTGCTTTTATCCGGCTCTTCATTTCGTCATCCAAGATCTTATCTAGCGCCAGCATGGCGTCAGGCAAAGTCGCCGGAACCGACTCAATGCGAGGTGATGCACAGGAGCTAAAAACGAATGCAAAAGATAAAATTAAAACAGCAAGACGCATGGCTAAAAAATCAGTCTAGATCGTAAGCGTTGGTAAATCCGCTACCTGGGAGAAACGGGTTGGGCCCGCCGCAGATAGCATAATAGTGACACACCCTGGCTCGGTTGTCAGGCTATTGTAATTAATTCGCCCGTGAAGTCTCCGCCCCAGCCAATTTCTATCCTCGCCGTAGAGGATGTTCCGCCATCAGGACACTTTGAGGCGACCAATTCCAGCGTGTCGTTTGGCAAGCTCTCCAGCCTTATCCGATTATGGGGCGGGACAAAACGCTCATCAATGTTTTCCCCGCATCAACCCTGCCTTGATGAGATAACCTGAAGCACAGCGCCAACAACCAAAATCGATGTTATAAACCACCATGAGAAAAACACCGATATGAAGACCTCAGGGATAAGGAATCCAAAGAATTCTTTGTAAGCCTCGTTTAGTTTTTGGAATAACGACCGCAGGGGTGCCTCGAAAAAACAGGTCGCCAACACGAATACAACTGCCGGAATGATATGCATCCTACTATAAATTAAACGTTTTCGTAATCCAATCGTCATCACTATAAGCAAAGTAAAGCTCCCGGTAGCGAGTGGTCCAAAAAACGGAGTATTCTGCGCGAAGCTTACCCTCGCCCCGGCCGCCGATTTTGACTTCAACTTGCTTCTCGGATTTAACAAAAACACAGGCCTTGATACCGGCATATAAGCTCAGTTCAGCTCCTGCGGAAAATGGGCCAGCACCAAGAGAAAATTTATGTCCGATATTTCCGCCCAACATAAAACAGCCGCCTCCTCGATCTAAGCCGCCCCCGCACGACGAATTGCCTACTGTTGCTGTGAAATTGCCTACAAATCGAGGGCCTTCCCAAAGGAGATCCACGCCAATACCGGCGATCTTGACTTTGCCACCCACGCCCGCACCGAGCGCAATCTGGAGGTCGAAATCCAACTCGACCAACCCGCGCTTTTTTCCGTCACAACACTTATACTTATGCTTTACCTTCGCCTCGGCAGAGCCGCCTACGCCTTGGTATATGGCCACCTGAAAGAAGGTGGTTTCGAACTCCTCGTCCCACTTTCCATACGGTGAAAGGCCCAGAGGATCCACGCCATTAACCGGTGAGTTTAGGACAAAAGCGTAAACATTAACTCCACCCTCCTCCTCCAACGGATCCCTGCTGAGCCAGCGGCCGGTGGAGGTGTCCAAGTAGCGATAGCCGTAGTAGAGCAGGTTGGATTCGATATCGCGGTATTTAGTGCTGAAGCCGAAAGGCAGCGTGGAGGCGACACCGGTCGCCTGCACGCGCTCGCCGAAGGGGCCGT
>JAUWBD010000230.1 GCA_030605125.1 Verrucomicrobiota bacterium
GCAGTTCTTGTTTCGTCACGTTGATCGTCTCATCGTTCCGCTTCGGGCGGGTCATGGTTTTTCTTTCGTTCGGTGGTTTAGGTTTCGTCTCCCAACCACCTACCATGGCCCGCCTTTTTGCTGAACTTCGGAGACACTACCTCAGCCCAAGCCGCTCGGCTCCTTTGTTCTCTTCGTTGTCTCCTGTAAAACAAACCATGCTGATAGCGCTCCACAAACCCTACGGCGTGCTCTCGCAGTTCACGCCCGAGCCCGGCTCGAAGTGGCGCACGCTCGCAGACCTCGCCCCGCGACTGCCGCCCCGCGTTTACCCGCTCGGCCGGCTCGACGCCGATAGCGAGGGTCTCCTGCTCCTCTCGGACGAGCCCGGGCTCAACACCCGCCTGCTCGACCCCAAGCACGCCCACGAGCGCGAATACTGGGTGCTGGTGGAACGCGTGCCCCCCGACGACGCCCTCGCCCGCCTCGCCGCCGGCGTGCGTTTGCCCGACCACGCCTGCGCCCCGCTTCGCGTCCGCCGCCTCGCCGAGGCCGAGTCTGCCGCCCTGCCGCCGCGCGATCCGCCCGTGCGCGTCCGCAAAAATGTCGCCGACGCCTGGCTCTCGCTCGCCCTCCACGAAGGCAAAAATCGCCAGGTCCGCCGCATGACCGCCGCCGTCGGCCACCCCACGCTGCGGCTGGTCCGCTGGCGCATTGGCCGTCTCACCCTCGCCGACCTCGGACTCCTGCAAACGCCCGGCGCCTGGCGTGAACTTAGCGCCACCGAACGCGCCGACGTATTTGCAAAATAAAGCAGCGGTCGTGCCCCGCTCAACCCACCCCCAGCGCCGCCCGCACCCGCGCCGCGATGCCCGAGCGGCGCGCATGCGCCACGCGTCCCGCATGCCGGATGATCGAGGCTTTGCGCACCTGATAGACGAGAGAACAATCCAGCAGGGTGGCGAACTCCAGCCCATCCGCCCCATTGAGAACCACCTGATGCGGCTTGGCGTTCTCCGCCGGCACCCGCTTCGAGCCCATCAACACGTTGAGGCGCAGTTGCCGGTCGTCCTCCAAAATATCCGGCGGCGAAAGCACCACCGCTGGATGCCCTCCTGCGTCTTTCTCGTGCGCCGGGACGAAAACGATATCCCACCGCTCCAGCTTCACAGGCACTCGCCCACAGTGTTGCCCAACTCGATCTCCTCTTCCGTGCGCTGAATCGTCCCGCGCTCGGCCGGCGGCACGAAATCCGGCACATCAAACGGCACCAATTGCACATAACCGGCGGGAGTCTTGATGAGCACGGACTCCCGGGTCTTGATCACTTGGCGGGCCAAACCGGAAAACTTCGCCTTGGCTTCGGAAACGGTCAGCGTGGCTTGCATGCGAATAGTCAGCCCCCAGACCAATCATTGGTCAAGGGGGCGAGCGAGGGTGCTCGCGGCGCCGAGTTCGTCTCTTCCCCGATTCCCCCAATCCGAAAAAACGCTTGCCCCGCCCCGCCGCGTTTCATGAACGTCTTCCCCTGCGTTAGTGAGACCTCGACGGTTAAGGGGTCGCACCATGACTGGTCCCGCATCCCGCGGGATTGGAACGGTGACATCGGCGACGACCAAGTCTGACAAACTTGAGCGGCGCGGATGGCACGGAACCCGCAAGGTTCCCTACAGTCGTGTAACCCTCCCACATCAACCAAACAAACATGTCCACCGCCGTTAGTTCCGATACCATCGCCCACTTCAAGCATCACGACAAAGACACCGGCTCGTCCGAGGTCCAAATCGCCCTGCTGACCCAGCGCATCAACCACCTCACCGAGCACCTTCGCACCCACCGCAAGGACTTCCACAGCCGCCGCGGCCTCCTCCAGATGGCCAGCCGCCGTCGCAAGCTCCTCGACTACGTGAAGCGCGGCGACGTCAACAAATACACCGAGCTCCTCAACAAGCTCGGCCTCCGCAAATAAGTTTTGCCCCCTTTGGAGGCGACTCGATCCGCGAGTCGCCTCTTGTCTTTACCGACATCGCCGCGCCCCGGACCGAGATGTTTCCATAGGCCGACCGAAGCCCGCGCCTCCCCCGCCCCCGCTTCGGTCGCCCTCTCGAAATCTCTCGTCCGCCGACGATAAAGAGCCGGGCCCCGGTCGCCGCCGAGCGACCGGCCGCTCCTTCAGATTTCACCTTTCGCTTTTTGCGCCTTCTGCGCCTCTTTGCGGCCATTCCCCTTCCGGGAAACGCGTCCGCGATCCCGCCGCACAGGCCTAAAAACCGCAAAACCCCGAACCCGCGGCCGCGCGTCGCCGCCCGTTCGAACCTCCATCCGCGGCGCGCAACCGTATCCGAAAGATAACTACAGAAAGCATCCGCATGTTCCTGCAACAAAAGCACACCGTCAAGGCCGCCGGCCTCGACCTGACCTTCACCACCGGCTCCTACGCCGCCCTCGCCAACGGCGCGGTGAACGTCTCCATCGGCGAGACCAACGTCTTCGTCACCGCCTGCGTCTCCGCCTCCGTCAAGCCCGGCCAGGACTTCTTCCCCCTCACCGTGGACTACCGCGAGAAATACTTCGCGGCCGGCCGCTTCCCCGGCGGCTACTTCAAGCGCGAGGGCAAGCCCTCCGAGAAGGAGATCCTCACCTCCCGCCTCTGCGACCGCCCCTGCCGCCCCCTCTTCCCCGAGGGCTTCCTCAACGAGGTCCAGATCATCGGCCAGCTCCTCTCCGCCGACCAGCTCAACGAGTCCGACATCTGCATGGTCAACGGCGCCTCCGCCGCCCTCGCCATCTCCGACATCCCCTGGGCCGGCCCGATCGGCTGCGTGCGCGTCGCCGAGGTGGACGGCCAGTTCATCGCCAATCCCAACCTCGACCAGATGGCGTCCAGCTCCCTCGATCTCATCTACGTGGGCACCGAGAAGGACATGCTCATGATCGAGGGCTCCGCCGACCAGATCCCCGAGGACCGCTTCATCCAGGCCCTCGAGTTCGGCCACCAAGCCATCCAGCCCATCATCGCCGCCATCAAGGAGCTCGTCTCCCTCTGCGGTAAGCCCAAGGCCACCTTCAACCTCGTCGGCGCCACGCCCGAGGCCCGCGCCATCATCGAGCGCGTCGTCCCCGCCGAGCGCCTCTCCGCCGCCATCTTCGGCAAGGAAAAGGCCGCCCGCGGCGCCGCCGTGAAGCTCCTCAAGGAGGAGGCCAAGGCCGCCCTCGTCGCCGAACTCGGCGCCGACAAGTTCACCGACGTGGACCTCAACGTCGTGTTCGAGGACCTCCAATACACCGCCTACCGCAACACCGTCCTCGAGAAGGGCGTGCGCGCCGACGGCCGCGGCCAGAAGGACCTCCGCCCCCTCCAGGCCCTCGTGGGCGTGCTCCCCCGCGTGCACGGCTCCGCCATGTTCCAGCGCGGCGACACCCAAAACATCGCCGTCACCACCCTCGGCCCCACCAAGGAAGCCCAAGACCTCGACGGCCTCACCGGCGGCGTCACCTCCAAGTCCTTCGTCCTCCACTACAACTTCCCGCCCTTCTCCGTCGGCGAGACCGGCCGCTTCGGCGCCCCCGGCCGTCGCGAGATCGGCCACGGCGCGCTCGCCGAGCGCTCGCTCGTGCCCGTGCTCCCGCCCGAGGACGTCTTCCCCTACTCCATCCGCGTCGTCTCCGAGATCATGGCCTCCAACGGCTCGACCTCGATGGCCTCGATCTGCGGCGGCTGCTTGTCCCTCATGGACGCCGGCGTGCCCATCATCGCCCCCGTGGCCGGCATCTCCTGCGGCCTCATGACGCAAAACGCCGCCGACGGCTCCATCGCCAAGTGGGTCACGATCACCGACATCCTCGGTGAGGAAGACCACTTCGGCGACATGGACTTCAAGCTCGCCGGCACCACCAAGGGCATCACCGGCTTCCAGCTCGACCTCAAGATCAAGGGCCTGCCCTTCGAGATCGCCAAGGTCGCCATCCACCAGGCCCGCGACGCCCGCATCGAGATCCTCAAGGTGATGCTCGCCAGCCTGCCCGCGCCCCGCAAGGAGCTCAACACCCTCGCGCCCCGCATCCAGACCATCCAGATCGACCCCGAGAAGATCGGCGCCCTCATCGGCCCCGGCGGCAAGACCATCCGCCGCATCGTCGAGACCACCGGCGCGCAGATCGACATCGCCGACGACGATTCCGGCAAGGTCTTCATCTACTCCAACAACGGCGCCGCCATGCAGCGCGCCATCCAGGAGATCGACGCCACCTGCGGCGGCGGCGGTGGCGGTGGCGGTCGCGGCGGCAGCGCCGGCGGTCCCCCGCTCGAGGTCGGCAAGATCTACACCGGCCGCGTCTCCGGCGTGAAGGACTTCGGCGCCTTCGTCGAGTGCCTCCCCGGTCGCGAGGGCCTCTGCCACATCTCGGAGCTCGCGGACTTCCGCGTGCGCCGCACCGAGGACGTGGTGAAGATGGGCGACTCGATCACCGTGAAGTGCATCGGCATCGACGAGAAGACCGGCAAGGTCCGCCTCTCGCGCAAGGCCGCGATGAAGGAGCTCGAGGCCCAGCAGGGCGGCGAGCAGCCGGCCGCCCCGGCCGCCGAGCAGGCCCCGAGCGCCTGATCCTCGACCCGAGTCAACTCCCCCCAGCCCGCGAGCGCCCCGCGCCTCGCGGGCTTTTTGTTGCCCAAACGCCGTCCGCTCCCGCAAGCGGCGGCTTGGGGGCGGCTTGGTGATGGTGTCGATGCTTCGAGCAGTTTTATCGCCGGGTGGAACGCGTTGTCCTCAACGCGTTGACGCGGCGCAGCCGCGCCCGAGCCGAGCGCGTTGAGGACAACGCACTCCACCTTTCTCCATCTGGCGCCGGCCCTCCGCTCAGCGTCGCCCGCCGCGCGTGCCGCGCATCAGGCGGCCCGCGGGCTTGGGCGCGGCGGCCTCGGCCTGCGCCAGCGTCGCCTCGTCAAACAAGGCCGAGTAGATATAGGGGAAGCCCTCGAGCTTCTTGCGCTCGATGCTCGCGCCGATGAAGCGCTCGATCGAACGGGCGTCGCGCACGTCCTCCTCGGTCACCAGCGTGTAGGCGTCGCCCGTGCTCTGGGCGCGGCCGGTGCGGCCGATGCGGTGCACGTAGTCCTCGGCGTTCTCGGGCACGTCGTAGTTCACCACGTGCGAGACGCCGGCGATGTCGAGGCCGCGCGCGGCGATATCGGTCGCCACCAAGACCTCGAAGCGGCCGTCCTTGAAGCCCTGCAGCGCCTCCACGCGCTCGCGCTGGCTGCGATCGGAGTGTATCACGCCCACGGTGTGGGACTCGCGCTGCAGCCGGTGCGCGATGCGGTCGGCGCCCATCTTGGTGCGGGTAAAGATGATCACGCTCTTGAAGTCGGTGCGCTTGAGCAGCTCGAGCAGGAGGTCGAACTTTTGCGTGGCGACCACCGGATAGAAGGCGTGCGCCACGGTCTCGGCGGCGGAGCGGGTGCGGCCGATCTTGATCTCCTGCGGCTCGCGCAGGGCCCAGCTCGCGAGCTGCGCCAGCTCGGGCGGCATGGTGGCGCTGAAGAAAAGGGTCTGCCGCGCCTTCGGGCACTTGGCGATGATGCGCTGCACGTCGGGCAGGAAGCCCATGTCGAGCATGCGGTCCACCTCGTCGAGCACGAGAATCTCCACGCCGTCGAGGCTCGCGGTGCCCTGCTCGAGGTGGTCGAGCAGGCGGCCGGGGGTGGCGGCAATGACGTCCACGCCGCGCGTGAGGTCCTCGCGCTGCTTGCCGTATCCGACTCCTCCATACACCACCGTGACGGTGATGTCGGTGTATTTGGCATACTTCTGGATCGCCTCCTCGACCTGCAGGGCGAGCTCGCGGGTGGGCTCGAGCACGAGGCAACGCGTCTTCTTCGCGTGCGCGCCGAGGCGGTGGATGATCGGCAGCGCGAAGGCGGCGGTCTTGCCCGTGCCCGTCTGGGCCGAGCCGATCACGTCGCCGCCGGAGAGCACCACCGGCACGGCCTGCGCCTGGATCGGCGTCGGGTCGTTGTAGCCCATCTCGGCGACGGCGAAGGCGATCGCGTCGTTGAGCCCGAGCTTGGTGAAAGCGGTGTCCTGCGGAGGGATCTCCACCGGCGTGACCGGCTCGGCGCAGACCGGCACCGGCAAGACCGC
>JAUWBD010000101.1 GCA_030605125.1 Verrucomicrobiota bacterium
GCAGTTCTTGTTTCGTCACGTTGATCGTCTCATCGTTCCGCTTCGGGCGGGTCATGGTTTTTCTTTCGTCCGGTGGTTTAGGTTTCGTCTCCCAACCACCTACCATGGCCCGCCTTTTTGCAGAACTTCGGAGACACTACCCCTTCGCGTCCTTCGCATTGAAAAAATCTGATACCAGCAGCTAAAAAGATTCAGACTTTAACCACAGATTACACGGATGGACACAGATGGGGCAAAGGCAGGACTTTAACCGCGGATCACGCGGATGGGCGCGGATAATGACTGGGGAACATCCTGCTTCTTATCCGTGGGTATGATCCCGCTTTCTCGGCCGAACTTCGGATTTTAGCGCGAAGGCGCCAAGAACGAGCCGAAGATCGCAAAGGTCTGGATCCGCTTGGTCCGTGCTTCGCGTCCTTCGTGTCCTTTGCGTTGAAAAAAATCTGAAACCATCGGGCGACGGGTTATGATCCCGATCCCCCGGCCAAATCAGACGGTCAACGCGAAGCGCGCCAAGAGCCGCGAAGGACGCGCCTTCGCGTGAAGCTCCAAGCTCTTCCTTGCCTTACCGCTCGAAACGGAAGGCCGCCGCGTCGAATTGAAAACCGCTGCTCACGCCTGCTCCGTGGCCGGTGGCGATAATCGGGCGGCTGGAGAAGGCGGGTGGCACCGCCGGGGCGGACGCAGGCGGAGTCCACGCGGCCAGGGTCTCGCCCGCGGCGTTGGCTTCCTCGAGCGTGGCGAACATGGCCGGCTCCTCGACCTGCAAGATCCAGCGCGACGCCGCATCGGCGTTCATGGCTCCGGGATTCAGACCCAAGGCGGCAAAAGTCAGATGCCCGGGCAAAGACGAGCGACCACCCGCCGCGCGACGATCGGGGGCCACCGCCGCACCGGCCATCACCACGGCGACCGCGCCGCCGGCCTCGATCAAGGGCGCGCCGTCGTTTTTCGCGGTGTTCACCGCCGGCAGGCTCAACTTTGCAACGACCAGCGCCACGCAGGCCGCCAAGCCACCGGTGAGGCCCCAGGTGGGCCAGCCCCAGGCGTCGCGCACCGGCCCCGGATTGGCCATCCGGTCCTCCGCTTGGCGAAGCGCCCGTCGCAAGGGATCGGACGAAGGCGCGCGAGCCTCCGCACGAGCGAAAAGCGCGGCGCAGGCGCGCTGCATCGCCTCGTAGTCGCGGAGCGCCTGGCGACGAGCGGGATCGGCGTTGAGCGCGGTCTCCAGCTCCTCGGCCTCCGCCGGAGACAGACGGTTGTCGAGGTGCAGGTTGAGCAGTTCCTTGAATCGAGCGTCTTTCATCACTGGTCGTCTCCTCCGATGATCTCGCGCAGACTGTCGCGGGCGCGGGCGATGCGGCTTTTCACCGTGCCGACCGATATGCCGAGAATCTGGGATATCTCCTCGTAGGACAGGTTTTTCACGTTTCTCAAAATCAAAATCTCACGATGCCGGGTGCTTAGCTTCTCCATTCCGACCGCAATCCGGTCCACAAGTTCTTGCGTGGAGGTTTCCTCGTCCGGCTTCACGGCCTCGCCGACAAACACCTCGGAAAGCGGGGTGTCGTTGTCATCCCCCACCGGTTGGTCGAAGGAAACGGTGCGGTCGCGCTTGCGCCGCCACCAATACCAGTAGCGGTTGCGCGCGAGGTTGGTGGCGATCTGGTAAAGCCAGGTGGAGAAGGCCGAGTCGCCGCGGAAGTTGGCGAGGCCGCGGTGCGCACGGATAAACGCATCCTGCGTGACCTCCTCGGCATCCTGCGGGTTGCGCAGCAACTGATGCACCATCGCGTAAATGCGATCCCAGTGACGGCTCACCATTTCGTCGAAGGCACTCGCGTCTCCTTTGCGAAATCGGTCAACCAGCAGACGATCCAGGGCGACTTCTTGGGCTTTGGCGGACATGGTTTCCTCGGCCCTCCGACGCGATTCCTTAGCGAAAGTTCCCTGCGTAGTTTCGCCCAACGCCTTCGCCCCGTCGGCATGCGGACGCGACTCCGCGGGAGTCGCGGGGTCCGGAACCGGGATTGACCCGCGGGAGTGGGCGGAAGCACGCATGCGTTGGCTTAAAAAGCGCTCCGCTTATGGCTCGTGTCAACCGGATGTCTCGGCGGGTTCCCCCGAAGCGAGGCGGCGAGCGGGGCCGGGACCCTGTGGGGCGCCGCCCCGGTCAGGGCTGCGGCGGCTCGGCGGCCTCTTCCTTGCTCGGAAACCAGCGCGCCAGCAGGCCGGACGCGCTCGGATCTCCCGGCGCGCGCCGCAGCACTTCCTGAAGCAACATGCGGGCGCCCGCGATCCGGCCCTCCGCATGGAGTTCGGTGGCGAGCGTGGTCATGTTGCGAATCCTTTGCCGGTCGTTGGTAAGGTAGAAGCGGGCGGCGCCTTGCAGGGCGGCAAGGTCATCGCCCCGCGCCCGTAGCTCCAACTCCCGCCAAGAGAGCCACTCTTGCTCGGCGGGCAGCCAGGCCGGACGCGTCTGCCGCAGCTCACGAAACAGGGCCAGCCCCGCGTCGGTGCCGTCCGCGGCGAGCACGCGCTCCAGCTCGGCCCGGAAACTTGCGAGGTCGGCCAACGCCGCAGCGGGCACGACCACCGGACGGGCGGCCTCGGCGGCGACCCGCTGGGCTTCGATTTCCATGTCCAAGGCCACCCGGGTATCCTCGAGGTAGCGGTTTCCGGGATAGACTCCGGTGGCGAACACCACGATGCGGCGGGCGGTTTCCACCCGGCCGGAGCTCCTCAATACCTCCACACACTGGCGATAGGTGCCCATCGACAACTGCCGCGAGCGCACGAAGTCGGTAAGGCTGGATTGCGCGCCGTCGGCGGGATCCGACGCGGCCGCGATCAAGTGCTGCATCAGGTCGAGCATCGGGGCGCGGGTCGCGTCGGCGTTGAGCGCGCCTCGGATTTCCGAGATCTGCCGGGTCGCCTCCGCCCAGCGTTTGCCCGCGATAAGAACCTGCAGCCTGGCGGCGAGCAGCCGGGGGGACCGCATGCCGCGCTCCGCGGCCGCGGCGAGGAGTATGTCCACCTCCTCCGGGCGATTGATCTCCGCCAGCGGCTCCGCCGCCGCGATGTAGTTCGCCTCCGTGCCCCCGAATCGGAAGATGTAGTCTTCGAGCATCGCGCGCCCCTCCGCGTGCCGCCCTGCCAAAAAATACTGCACCATGGCGAAGATCTGCGCGCGAGGATCGGTGCGATTGGCCGAGCGTAGTTGCTCCAGCACACGCGCCATGTCGTCGCCACGCGCCGCCTCGCGGTAAGCCCTGGCGAGCAAACGCAAGATCGTGGGGCGGTCTCCGGCGCGGGCGCGCCACTCCTCCGCAAACGCCACCGCCTCGGCCGCGCGTCCGGATTCCAGGATCGCGAGCAGGCGCAGCTCGGAGATGACCGCGCCCTCGATCCCGTCCGCATGCTCCACGATATAGGCAAGGGCATCATCGGACCGTTTCTCGGCCAAGAGCGCCCGGATGCGCTGCTCGACCACCCATCGACGGTCGGCCGGCGCGTGCCGGGCCGGATCGAACAGCGCGAGGGCGCGATCGCAGATGGTGATGACCATTTCAAAGTCTTCGCCCGAGGCCGCCACCTCGATCGCGGCCTCGAGGTAGGCCCGCCCCGGCCAGCCTTGGTCGAGACCCTGCATCAAGGTC
The DNA here is from genome assembly GCA_030605125.1 of Verrucomicrobiota bacterium. Taxonomy (GTDB): domain Bacteria; phylum Verrucomicrobiota; class Verrucomicrobiia; order Opitutales; family Opitutaceae; genus IMCC26134_A. Next base: position 3,660 of record JAUWBD010000101.1, read on the forward strand.
TCCTGCGCCTTGGCCCGCACCCGAAAAGCCAGGAAAAGCTGCGCTACCTTCAGCCGGGCGTTCAAATCGCGCGGGTAACGGTCGAGCCCGATCCGCAAATTCATCAACGCGCGGTGCCACTGCTTGGCCTGGAGATCGGCCATGCCCTCGGCGATCAAGGCCCGGCCTTGCAGCTCGCGGACCTCGCGCCGCTTGTCCGCGCTCAGCGGATAGAGGAGCACGTCGGAGTAGCGCACGAAGTTGTAGGGACGGCTCTCCTGCTTCCACCAAAAGTAGGCCGCGCCGGCGAAGTAAGCCACTACACCGAGCGACAGGGCCCAGATCAGGGCGCCTCGGAGGGAAACGGCGATGCCGAGGCCTCGGCCATTTCTGCGCCGGTAAAGGCCGAACAAGCCGAGATACCAGTCGCCCGGCGTGGCGCGGGCGGTGGCCCACTGGAATTTGACGCGGGTGAGCATGGTGGAATGCAGATTGATGGGCGACGGCCGGAGGCCCTCACACCGCGGCGGCGGCGACCTTGGACTTCGCACCCCGCACGGACTCGGCGATGTTTTCCGGGTGCGACTCGGGCTCGCCCTTCACCTGGTTGAAGCGCATCGAGACGGTCTTCGACACGCCGCGCTCCTCCATCGTGACGCCGTAGATCGAGTGCGCGGCCGCGACCGTGCGCTTGTTGTGGGTGATGATGATGAACTGCGACTCGTGGACGAATTTTTTGAGGAGGTCGGTGAAGCGGCCGATGTTCGACTCGTCGAGCGGAGCGTCGAGCTCGTCGAGCAAGCAGAAGGGCGAGGGCTTCACCATGTAGAGCGCGAAGAGCAGAGCCACGGCGGTGAGGGTCTTCTGTCCGCCGGAGAGGAGCGTGATCGACTTGAGCTTCGTGCCGGGGGGCTGCGCGGTGATCTCGATGCCGCTTTCGAGCACGTCGTCGGTGACGATGAGCTCGAGGTTGGCCACGCCGCCGCCGAAGAGCGTCTGGAAGGTGTAGATGAAGTTCTTTTTGATCTGCTCGAAGGTGATCTGGAACTGCTCCATCGAGGTGCGGTTGATGTCGTCGATGGTCTTGGTGAGATCGGACTTGGCGGTGGCGAGGTCGTCGCTCTGGCCCTTGAGGAAGTCGTAGCGCTGCTTGAGCTCGGCGTATTCCTCGATCGCGCCCGTATTCACCGCGCCCATACCGGCGAGGCGGGCGCGCAGGGCGTCGATCTCGATCTTGATCGCGCCCCAGTCGGCCGCGGCCGCGACGGCGGCGAGATCCTCCTCGGTGGGATCGGGCTTGGGGCCCTTCTTCTTGCGTCGGCGCGTGGGCGCGGCGGCGGGCTGGGCGGCGGCGCCCTCCGCGGGCGCCTCGCCCTCGACCGCGGGCGCGGGCGCAGGCTCTGTCGCTCTGTCCTCGGTCGCTCTGGTTTGCGGCTGCTCCCCCTCCTCGTCGTCGTCGAGGTCGAGGTCCTTGAGGTCGGGCGGATCGTCGTCGGCGCGGTAGAGGAGACCGCGCCAGTCGTAGCTGCCGATGGGCAGCTGGAACTCGCGCTGCACATCCTCGGCGATGAACTGCACGCGGCTCTGGGTCTGGGCCAGCTCCACCTCGCAACGGCTGAGGTCGGCGGCGCTCTTTTCGGCGTCGGTGCGGATGCCGTCCTGCGAGTTCTCCACGCTGTTGATCGCGTGCTCGACCTCGCCGAGCTCGGTGCGGATCTGCTCCACCTGCTGCGCGGCGACGACGAGCGTCTCGGCGATTTGGGCGGCGCGGGCGCGCTGGGCGTCGGCTTCCTGCTCGAGGGTGGCGGTCTGGTCGGTCCAGGTCTCGATCTCCTGCTGGCGCTGCACGAGGATCTCGGCGATCTGGGCGCGGCGGCGCTGCATGTCGGCGAGGCCGCGGTCGAGCACCTCGACCTTTTGGCGACGCTCGGCGAGCTCGAGGCGGGCCTGCGCGAGGGTGTCGCGCTTGACGTCGCGCTCGGTGCGCTGGGCGGCGACGAGCGTCTCCAATTCGTGGATACGGGCGCGGCCGGCCTCGACCGCCTGCTCGGCGTTGACCAGCTGCTCGCGGGCGCGGTCGAAACGGGCCTGCGTCTCGTGGCGGGCGGCCTCGAGGGCCTCGAGCTCGCGCGTCATGCGCTCGACGCGGTTGGCGACCTCCTCGACGGCGCGCTGGGCGTTGCGCTCCTCCTGCTGCACGGTGGCGAGGGCCTGCGAGGCCTCGAGCACCTCGGCGCGCTTGGCCTCGAGGTTTTGCTCGGCCTCGGTGAGGCGGGCTTGGAGCGAATCGATGACCTGGCGCTGGGCGTCGTGTGCGATCTGGTCGTCGGCGAGGGCCTTGGCGGTGTCGCGCAGGTCGATCTCGCGTTGCACGAGGCTGCCGGCGCCGCCGGTCTTTTTGCGGAAGCCGCCGTAGATCACGCCGCGGGCGTCCACGAGCTCGCCCTTGGCGGTGGCCACGGCGAGGAAACGGAAGCCGGGGTTGGCGCGCCAGTAGGCGAGGAAGGAGTGGAGGTCGTCGGCGAGGTAGCAGGAACGCAGGAGCGCGGTCGCCGGATGGGTGTCGTCGGCGAATTCGAGGGCCTCGGTGGCGGGGCGGAGCATCGGAGGCAGGGCCTCCGGTGCATTTGAGATTTCAGATTTGAAATTCGAGATCGAGAGGGCGGCGCTGCCGATCTGCTGGGTCTCGAGCTCGGTGAGGATGCGCTGGGCGACGTCGAGGTCGGCCACGACCACGGCTTCGCTGGCGGAGCCGAGCAGGGCCTCGAGCGCGCGGGCCCACTCGGCGCGCGGACGCAGGCCGTCGGCGAGGGGGCGGGGTTTGAAAGCGGGAGCGGCGGGGGCGGATGCGGCGTCCGGCGAGGACGGATCGGCAGCCGGGCTGGAGCCCGGCGCTCCCGGAGACGACGGAGCGAACAGGTGGTTGAAGCGGCCTTGGAGGATCGCCTTCGCGCCTTCGCCGAAGCCCTCGAACTTCTCGGCGAGCTGCTGGAGGAGTTTTAGGCGCGCGGTGCGCTGGGCGAGGTTGCGGTCGATCTCCTGGAGCTTCTTCTGCGCCTCGCGGAATTCCTTGGTGAGTTCGCCGATCTGGATCTGCAGGTCCTGCGTCTCGGAGTGGGCGCGGGCTTTGGCCACCTGGGCCTCCTCGACTCGGGCGTTGACGTCGGAAAGTTGCGCGGCGGCCTCGGATTGCTGCACGCGCACGGCCTCGACCTCGGCGGCGAGCGAGTCGTGGCGCTGCGCGGAGGTTTTTTGGTCCACCTCGTAGCTGGTGGTGTCGGTGCGAAGGCGGGCGACGTTGCTCTCGAACTGGAGGAGCTGGAACTTCACCTGCGAGATTTCTTGCTCGTGCTTTTGCAGCTCGGCCTCGAGCACGCCGAGCTCGCGGTTGCGGTCCTGGAAGACGGCGTCGGAGCTGCCGAGGAGCGTGAGCTGCTGCTCCTTGTCCTGCGCGCCGGAGTCCACCTGCGACTCGAGTTCGCGGAGCTGCATCTCGAGCTCGGTGAGGTTGTCCTGCGAGGAGGCGAGGCGCTCGGCGAGGCCGCTGCGCTTGATCTGGGCGAGGTTGGCGGCGTTTTCGGCCTGCTCTTTCTCGGAGCGCAGGTCGAAGACGGCCTGCTGCGCCTCCTGCACGCGCTGGGTGAGGCGGGCGCGGGCGGTCTTTTTCTCCTCGAGCGCGGATTGCTGCTGGTGGAGGTGGGCGCGGCGGGTCTCGGCGGCGGCGCGGAGCTTGATCACGTTTTCCTCAAGCTGGGCGAGCTGGGCGGCGAGCGTGGCGTGGGCCTGGCCGTGGTGCGCGAGGGCGAGGTGGCGGAGGCGCCAGGAAAGTTTTTTGAAGCGCAGGGCCTTCGAGGCCTGGCGGCGGAGCGAGCCGATCTGGCGGCCGACCTCGTTGATCACGTCGGCGACGCGGGTGAGGTTGGTGTCGGTGAGCGCGAGTTTTTGCAGGGCCTCTTTGCGCTGCGATTTGTATTTGGTGATGCCGGCGGCCTCCTCGAAGACGGCGCGGCGCTCCTCGGGCTTGGAGGAGAGGATCTGGTCGATCTGGCCCTGCGCCATGATCGAGTAGCTGGTCCGGCCGATGCCGGTGTCCATGAAGAGCTTTTGGATGTCCTTGAGGCGGCAGGGCTGGCCGTTGAAGAAATACTCGCCGCCGCCGTCGCGATAGACGCGGCGCATGATCTCGATCTCGTGGAACTCGCTGCCCAGCTGCTTCTCGCAGTCGGTGAGGAGCAGCGAGACCTCGCACATCTGGGCGGGTTTGCGGGTGTCGGCGCCCTCGAAGATAACGTCTTGCATCTTGCCGCCGCGGAGGGCCTTGGCGGATTGCTCGCCCAGCACCCAGCGGATGGAGTCGGCGACGTTGGATTTGCCGCAGCCGTTGGGGCCGACGATGGCGGTGACGCCGGGTTCAAAGCGCAGGGTGGTGGGATCGGCGAAGGACTTGAATCCGTGGAGCTTAAGCGCTTTGAGATGCATGCGGCGGAGTGCGGAACGGGATCGGGTGAACCGGGAACTGACGGGAAAGCCGAAGAGACAAGGCGGCGGGAAGCGCCCGGTGCAAGCCCGGGGATTTGGCCCGGTGCGGCGGGAGGGGGGCCGGTTGCAGCGGCGCCCGCCCCACCCGCCGCGGTTTGCGAGCCCCGCCCGCGGGCCCGAAACGCTCCCCATGGCCGGCCGGCGCTCCCGCAGGTATCTTGCGCCGCCTTTCGTGCCGGCCCCGGTTCTTGGAAACCCATGTCTCGCCTCCGACACTCGCTTTTGCACCGGCTCTCCGAGCCCGACGCGTTTCTCTGGGCCACGGGGATCGAAGACACGTTCATCACCGCGCCGTGGCCCAAGACCGGCCGCACGCTCGACGAATACGAGCTCACCGGCCACTACGAGCGCTGGCACGCGGACCTCGGCCTCATGCGCGAGATCGGCGTGGGCGCCGCGCGCTACGGCATCCCCTGGCACCGCATCCAACCGCGGCGCGACGCTTGGGAGTGGGATTTTGTGGATCGCGCGGTGGACCGCCTGCTGGAGCTGGGCGTGGAGCCGATCATCGACCTTGTGCACTACGGCCTGCCCTCGTGGATCGAGGACGCCTACTTGCACCCCAACTTCGCCGACCTGATGGCGGACTACGCCGGGCGCGTGGCGGAGCGGCTGCGCGGCCGGGTGCACGCCTACACGCCGCTCAACGAACCGCGCATCACCGCCTGGTATTGCGGGCGGCTTGGCTGGTGGCCGCCGCACCGGCGCGGGTGGCGCGGCTTCGTGGCCGTGATGCTCGGCGTATGCCGCGGCATCGTGCAGACCGTGCACGCCCTGCGCGCCGTCGATCCGGACAACCTCATGGCGCACGTGGACGCCACCGATCTCTTCGTGGCCGGCGCGCCGGAACACGCGGCCGAGGCGGCGCACCGGCAGGAGATCGTGTTTCTCGCGCTCGACCTGGTGAGCGGGCGCATCGTGCCCGGGCACCCGCTCTGGAACTGGTTGATCCGCCACGGGGCGGCGGAGGACGCGCTGGCGTGGTTCCACGCGCGGGCCGTGGACCTGCCGCTCATCGGGATCAACCTGTATCCGATGTTCACCTACAAGCTCGCCCGCCGCACGGCCGCGGGCGGCATCCGCTGGACGATGCCCTACGCCGACGCCTCGATCGTGGAGCGGCTCGGCGAGATGTATTGGCGGCGCTACGGCTCGTCGGTCTTCGTCTCCGAGACGGCCTCGGTGGGTTCGGTGGCGCGGCGCGCGGCCTGGCTCGACGACTCGGTGGCCGCGGTGCGCCGGCTGCGCGAGCGCGGCGTGCCGCTCGTGGGCTACACCTGGTGGCCGCTCTTCGCGCTCGTCACCTGGGCCTACCGGCAGGGCGAGCATCCGCCGGCCTACTACCTGAAGCAGATGGGCCTCTGGGATCTCGACGATTCGCTGGAGCGCCTCCCCACCTCTCTGGTCGCCCGCTTCCGCGCGCTCGCCGAGGCCGGCGCCGGCCAGGTCGGCGCGCTCGCCGCCGCCCCGATTCCTCACCCGCAAACCGCAAGCCCCGTAAACACCGCCCATGAACTCGCACCCGCCCGATGACTCGCACAAGCTGCTGGCCTTCCCGCCGCAGCCCGGCCGCCGAAAACCTCCGCACCCGCCGGCGAAGCCTCCGCCCGAACCGCTCTTCGAGAGCTTTTTCTTCGCCGGTTTCGAGTGCAGCGCCACCACCAACCTGCACGGCGCGTGGTTCGACCAAATCGCCGCGACGGGGCACGACCGCGAGGCCGACGCGGATTATCGCCGCCTCCGCGAGGCCGGGCTGCTCGCGGCGCGCGAGGGCATCCGCTGGCCGCTCGTGGACCGGCGCGGCAAACTCGATTTCAGCTCGGCGCTGCCCTTCTTCGAGGCGAGCCGCCGCCACGGGATCGAGGTGATCTGGGACCTGTTTCACTACGGCTATCCCGACGATCTCGATCCGTTTCATCCGGACTTCGTGAAACGCTTCGCCGCCTATTGCCACGCCGCGGCGCGGCTGGTGGGTGCGCACAGCGAGGGGCGCGTGTGCTACTTCACGCCCGTCAACGAGCCCTCCTTCCTCGCCTGGGCCGGCGGCATGGCGGGCCGCTTCGCGCCGCACCTGCGCGACCGCGGACCCGAGTTGAAGGTCGCGCTCATCCGCGCCGCGATCGCCGGCATCGACGCCATCCGCGCCGAGTTGCCCGACGCGCGCATCGTCAACGCCGACCCGCTTTGCCGGGTGGTGCCGCCCATCGACCACCTCGACCCGCACGCCGACGCCGAGGATTTCAACCACCGCGCCGTGTTCGAATCGTGGGACATGCTCTGCGGGCGCACCCTGCCCGAGCTCGGCGGCAGCCGGCGCCACCTCGATATCGTCGGCGTGAACTACTACTGGACCAACCAGTGGGAAATCGGCCGCGAGGAGCGTCCGCTGGCCTTCGACGACCCGCGCCGCCAGCCCTTTTCGCGCCTGCTGCGCCAGGTGTGGCGGCGCTACGGCGGCGAGATTCTCGTCACCGAAACCTCGCACGTGGACGACATGCGCCCGATCTGGCTCAACACCGTCGCCGACGAGTGCGACAAGCTCCTCGCCGAGGGCGTGCCGATCCGCGGCGTGTGCCTCTACCCCATCCTCGGCATGCCCGAGTGGCACGAGCCCGAGGTGTGGACACGCATGGGCCTGTGGGATTTGGAGCCGCAGCCCGACGGCCGCCTGGCGCGCCGGCCCTACGCGCCGATGTTCGAGGCGCTGCAGGCCGCAAGCCGGCGTATCGACGCACGCTTCGCCGCGCTGCGCCCGCCCGCCGCCGTGTTCCCCGAGCCGGCCCTGCCCGAGCCCGCCGCGCTACGCCCATGAGCCATCCCGTCAATCCCGTCTGGCCGGGCTATTTCGCCGACCCCTTCGTGCTGCGCTGGCGCGACGAATATTTCGCCTACGGCACCGGCGAGTCGCTCGAGCGCGGCGACGCCATGCGCGGGCGCGCCTCGCCCGACGAGGCGCGGGCCTTCCGCATCCTGCGCTCGCGCGACCTCGCCCACTGGGAGCCCGCGGGCGCGGCGCTGCCCGTGCCGCCCGAGCGACAGCGCGACGCCTTCTGGGCGCCGGAGGTCGCGGAACACGAGGGACGCTTTTACCTCTACTACTCCAGCGCGCCGGCGGGCCGCGACGAGTTGCACCGCCTGCGCGTGGCGGTCGCGGACCATCCGCTCGGGCCCTTTCGCGAGCAGGGGCTCGTGCTGCCGGAGGAGGTGGGCTTCTGCATCGACGCGGATCCCTTCCGCGACCCGAAGGACGGCGCGTGGTATCTGTTTTTCGCCCGCGACTATTTCGAGGATCGCGTCGGCACCGGCCTCGCGGTCGTGCGCCTCACGCCCGACCTGCTGCGCGCCGCCGACGCGCCACGCCCCGTGCTGCGCGCCAACGCCGACTGGCAGATCTACGAGCGCGACCGCGTGCTCTACGGGAAGAACTGGGACGCCTGGCACACGGTCGAGGGCCCCTGCGTCGTCGCGCATGACGGGCGCTACTACTGCTTCTACTCCGGCGGCAACTGGCAGACGCGCGACTACGGCGTCGGCTACGCGGTGGCGCCGCATCCGCTCGGGCCTTGGCAACATGCGCCCGAGCCGGGCCCGGTGGTCCTGCGCGAGCGCGGCGGCGAGGCGCTGGGGCCCGGGCACAATTCGCACGCCGTCGCGCCCGACGGCACGGAGTGGCTCGTCTATCACGCGTGGGACGCGGAGCGCCGGGCGCGGCGCATGTTTCTCGACCGCCTCGTCTGGACCGAGGCCGGGCCGCGTTGCCTCGGGCCGACGGTGGGGCGCCCGGTGGAAGCAACGGCGGCGGCGACGGCGGACTGCCCGGCTGCGCAAAGTGTAATACCGGTGGCTGGATGATCTTGGACTATCCCGAAAACAGCCCGCTGGAGGGACGCCATCCCCGGCGTCCGTGATTGGCGAGTGGAGCCGGAAGCAACCGCGCGGGCGCGGGCGGCGGGGACGCCGCCCCTCCATAATCAAAAACCCAATAGCTGCCGGTGTAACCCAATAGGTTACACTTTGGCTCCCGCGTCCGCCGGGCGCGGTAAGCGCGCGGCACACTACCCGCGGCAGGCCGCAGGCGATCAAGCCGCGCAGTCGGCGAACTCGGCGAGGCTGCGCACCTGCCAGGCCTTGTCGGTGCGCTTGGCGAGGCCGGCGAGCACGCCGCCGGGGCCGAGCTCGAGGAAGTTGACCGCCGCCGGGCCGCCCGCGGTGGCGACGGCGGAGCGCATGCAGTCCTCCCAGAGCACCGACGACACGACCTGCTTCACCAGCGCGGCCTTGATCGCGGCGGGATCGGAGACGGCTTGGCCGGTGGTGTTGGTGAAGACGGTGAACTTCGGCGCGGCGAAGGGCACGGTGTCGAGGAAGGCCGCGAAGGCGGCGCGGGCCGGCTCCATGAGGCGCGAGTGGTAGGCGCCGGCGACGTTGAGCGGGATGACCTTCTTGATGCCGTGGTCCTTCGCGGCGGCGACGGCGGCGTCCACCTTGGCCTTGTCGCCCGAGACGATGATCTGGCCGGGGGCGTTGAAGTTGGCCGCCTCGATGTCGAAGGCCGCGCAGAGCTCGGCGACCTTGGCGCGTTCCTCGCCGATGATCGCGGCCATGCCGCCGACCGACTGTTCGCAGGCGACCTGCATCAGGCGGCCGCGCTCGGCCACGACGCGCAGGCCGGTGGCGAAATCAAACACGCCCGCGGCGGTGTAGGCCGTGACCTCGCCGAGCGAGAGACCGAGCGCCATGGAGACGTCGCCGAGCTTGCCCTGCTCCAGCAGGATGGCGTGCAGCGCCATGCCGTGCACGAAGAGCGCGGGTTGGCAGACCTTGGTCTGGGTGAGCTCGGCGTCGGGGCCCTCGAAGGAGAGCTTGGTGAGGCTCCAACCGAGCACGCGGTCGGCCTCGTCGTAGAGCGCGCGGGCGGTCGCGGAGTTTTCGTAGAGCGACTTGCCCATGCCGACTTTTTGGGCGCCTTGACCGGCGAAGAGGAGAGCGGTGGCCATATGGAAAAGGCGAAGCGCTAAGGGCGCGCCGCGGCGAAACCAAGGCCGAAAAAAGCCGCGCCCGAGGCGGGCGCGGCTTTGGCAAAAAACGCGGCGGGCGGGCGACGCGCCGGCGAACGCTCGCCTCAGGTCTTCATGAAGATGCCCTTGAGGTTCATCTCCAGCGCCTGCGGGTTGGGCGAGAAGCGGAGGCCGTCGGCCTTGCTGATCTTGCCGGCCTTCACGAGGCGATAGATGTCGCGGTTGAAGGAGAAGGTGCCCGAGTCGGCGCCGGAATCGAGCAGGCCCTGGATCTTCTCGTTGTGCCCCTCGAGGATGAGGTTTCGCACGGTGGTGTCGGCGGCGAGGATCTCCAGCGCCGGCACGCGTCCGCCGCCCTCGAGCGCGGGCAAGAGCTTCTGGCAGATGAAGCCGCGCAGCGAGCTGGCGATCTGGCGACGCGCGAGGAGCTGTTGCTCGGGCGGGAAGAACTCGAAGAGGCGGGTGAGCGCCTGCGCCACCGTGCCGGCGTGCATCGTGGAGAGCACGAGATGGCCCGTCTCGGCGGCGGAGATCGCGGTCTCGAAGGTTTCGCGATCTCGCATCTCGCCGATGAGGATGATGTCGGGGTTTTGGCGCAGCACGGCCTTGATCGCCAATTCGAAGTTCGGCACGTCGAGGCCGATCTCGCGCTGCTGAAACACGGACTTGTCGTCCTGGAAGGTAAACTCGATCGGGTCCTCCAGCGTGATGATGTGGCGGTCGAGGTTTTGGTTAATCCAGCTCAACATCGCCGCCATCGTGGAGCTTTTGCCCGAGCCCGTGGCGCCGCAGACGAGCAGGATGCCGTCCTTCGCCTTCGCGAGGCGGAGGATCGCCTCGCCGTCGAGCTGCAACTGCTCGAAGGTCGGCACCTGGCTCTTGATGTGACGAAACACCAAGCTCACCTGACCGCGCTGGTGAAAGGCGTTCACGCGGAAGCGGCCGACCTCGGGCGAGGAGTAGGCGAAGTCCACCTGCCCGTAGTCGAACCAGAGCTGCGCGAAGACCTTCGGCACATGCTCCGCGACGAAGGCTTCCGCCTCGCTGTCGGTGATCGGATCCATGTCCACCGGCTTGAGCCGGCCGGAGAGGCGGACGTAGCCGGGCTTGCCGGATTTTATGACGATGTCGCTGGCGCCGGAATCGACGGCGAGTTTGAGGAGGTCGTTAAACAGCTCGGTGTGGGGCGTAGGCATGCGCGAAGCGGTTTCGGGAATTGGGTTGCGCCGGGGATATTTCGCCATGCCATGCCGCGCAAGGTATCGTTTTACAACTTAGCATGAAAAAGCGCCCCCTCACCGGCACCATCACCGCCCTCGTCACGCCCTTCCGCGGGCAGGCCGTCGCCTTCGACGACCTCGCCAAGCTCGTGGAGGCCCAGATCAAGGGTGGCATCGACGGCCTCGTGCCCGTCGGCACCACCGGCGAGTCCCCCACCCTCTCGCACGACGAGCATCTCGACGTCGTCCGCGCCACCGTCGCCGCCGCCCGCGGCCGCGTGCCCGTGATCGCCGGCACCGGCTCCAACTCCACCGCCGAGGCGGTCGAGCTCACCTCGCTCGCCACCGAGGCCGGCGCCGACGCCGTGCTCGTCGTCGCCCCCTACTACAACAAGCCCTCGCAGGAGGGCGTCTTCGGCTACTTCTCCGCCGTCGCCGAGGCCACGGAGAAGCCCGTCATCCTCTACTCCATCCCCGGCCGCTGCGGCATCGAGATCGGCGTGCCCGTGGTCGAGCGCCTCCGCGCGAAGTATCCGCATGTTCGATACATCAAGGAGGCCGGCGGCTCGGTGGACCGCGTGGACCAGCTCAAGAACGCGCTCGGCAAGGACATCACCGTGCTCAGCGGCGACGACTCCCTCACCCTGCCCTTCATGGCCGTCGGCGCCGAGGGCGTGATCAGCGTGGCCTCCAACCTCCTGCCCCGGCAGGTCTCCGGTCTCGTCAACGCCGCCCTCGAGGGCGACTTCGCCAAGGCCCGCCTCGCCCACCGCAAGCTCTACCCGGTCTTCAAGGCTCTCTTCCTCGAGCCCAATCCGGTCCCGGTGAAGTTCGCCATGCAGCGCGCCGGCCTCATCGGCTCGGCCGAGGTCCGCCCGCCGCTCAGCGGCATGACCAAGCCCGCCACCGACGCCCTCCTCGCCGCGCTCGCCGGCATCGGCCGTTGAATCATCCGCCCCGCATCGCGCCAAACATGTCTCTCAACATCGCCATCATCGGAGCCAAAGGCCGCATGGGCCAGGCCAACCTCGCCGCCGCCCGCGAGGCCGGAGCCAACGTCGTCGCCGCCCTCGACCAGGGCGACGACCTCGCCACCGGCATCGCCGCGGCCGATGTCGTCATCGACTTCAGCTTCCACGCCGCCACCGCCGAGATCATCCGCCTCTGCGCCGCCCACGGCAAAGCCCTCGTCATCGGCACCACCGGCCACTCCGCGGAGGAGAAAAAACACCTTCTCGCCGAGGCCGCGAAGATCCGCTGCGTGTGGTCGGGCAACTACTCCGTCGGCGTGAACCTCCTCTTCGCCCTCACCCGCCGCGCCGCCTCGATCCTGGGCGACGACTACGACGCGGAGGTCGTCGAGATGCACCACCGTTTCAAGAAAGACGCGCCCAGCGGCACCGCCGCGCGCCTGCTCGAGATCATCCTCGAGGAGCGCAAGCTCGGCGCCGAGGCCCTTCGCCATGGCCGCGAGGGCATCACCGGCGAGCGCACCAAGACCGAGGTCGGCATCCACGCCCTGCGCGGCGGAGACGTCGTCGGCGACCACACCGTGATGTTCGCCGCCCTCGGCGAGCGCCTGGAGCTCACCCACAAGGCCTCCGACCGCGGCATCTTCGCCCGCGGCGCCGTCCGCGCCGCCGCCTGGCTCGTCGCGCAAAAGCCCGGAGTCTATGACATGCAGGACGTGCTCAGCCTGCGCTGAGACGCAGGCGGAGAATGACGAATGACCAATGACGAATGCCGAATGAAACATGACGCTCCGTCAGCCTGGCCTGTCATTCGTCATTAGACATTAGTCATTCGTCATTCCCTCGTAGCCATGATCACCAGCATAGCAGGACTCCTGACCGAGTGCAGCCCGCTTCGAGCCGTCGTCGAGCTCCAGGGCCTGGGCTACGAGGTCCACATCCCCGTCACCACCGCGGAAAAGCTGCCCGCGCCCGGCGCCACGGTGAAGCTGCACACGCTGGTCATCTACCGCGAGGACGCGCAGACGCTCTACGGCTTCGCCTCCGCCGCCGAACGCGACTTTTTCCGCATGATGATCGAGACCGTCTCGGGCGTCGGCCCGAAGCTCGCGCTCACCATCATGAGCCGCATGTCGCTCCCCGTATTGGAAGCGTCGATACGCGACGGCGACGTCGCCGGCCTCTCCAAATGCCCGGGCATCGGCAAAAAGACCGCCGAGCGCCTCGTCGTCGAGCTGCGGGCCAAGGTCGGCGCCGGCGGCGGCCCTTCGCCCGTCGCCGGATCGCCCGAAGGCGCCGCGAGCGCCGCCGGCTCCGCCGCCCCCGCGGGCAACACCGTTTTCCGCGACGCCGTGCTGGCCCTCGGCGCGCTCGGCTACAAGCCGGCCGACGCCGACGCCGCCGTGCGCCGCGCCCAGATCGCCCTCGGCGCCGACGCCACCACCGAAAAGCTCGTCAAGCGCGCGCTCGCCGGCTGATCGCCCGCGCCCGCCTTGGCGCTTCGTCGGAAAAGGCGCTCGGGCCGCCGTCCGGTTTTCTCCGGCGAGCGCTCCTCCCCTTCCCCATGGACGAGACGGTGACTCCGGCAAAACTATAGCCTCGGTCCCGCGGCGCGCGCCCCCAGCCTTGGCGCCATGCAGACCCTCGAATTTCCGCTGCAAGGCCTCCGCCCCGACCTCGCCTCCCACCTCGAAAAATCCTTGGGGGCGGTGCCCCGGGTCCAGTCGGTGCACATCGATCTCGACGCCGGCCGGGTCGAGATCGCCCATCGCGGCGCCAGCGAGGTCGGCATCCGCGCCGTGCTGCACCGCATCGGCGTCGAGCTCCCGCCGCCGGCCGCGCGCGTGTAGCCCGGCCTCAGCCGGCACATCGAGGGCTCAGCCGGGATCATTCAGTTGTCCGGGTCGCATCGAGGCGATCTGGCGGCACCTTTTGGTGGGGCCCTCGTCTCGAAATACCCTCCGGGTATTCCTTCGCTCGGTCCGCACCAAAATCTGCTCGCCATCTCGCCCCGCTGCTC
>JAUWBD010000070.1 GCA_030605125.1 Verrucomicrobiota bacterium
GCCGCGCTGAGCTTCGCCGCGTGGACGCTTCTACTCCCCGAGGGCGGCTGGCTGCACGGCCTCGTGCATGCCGTGGCCGTGCTCATCATCGCCTGCCCCTGCGCGCTCGGCCTCGCCACACCCGTATCGCTCGTCACCGGCATCGGCCGCGGCGCGCAGGCCGGCGTGCTCGTGAAACACGCCGCAGCCCTCGAAAAGCTCCAGCACGCCGACACCGTCCTGCTCGACAAGACGGGCACGCTCACCGCCGGGCGGCCCCGGCTCGTCGCGGTGGAGCCCGCGCCCGGCGCCGCCCTCTCCGCCGACGAACTGTTGCGGCTCGCGGCCGCGGCCGAGCAGCCGAGCGAGCATCCGCTGGCCCGCGCGCTGCTCGAGGCCGCGAAGGGCCGCGGGCTGGCGCTGCCGCCGGCGGAGGACTTTTCCGCCGAGCCCGGCGCGGGCGTCCGCGCCATCGTCGAGGGCCGCCGCGTCTCCCTGCACCGCGCGCCGGCCGAGACCACGCTCCCCGCCCACCCGCACGCCACCCTCGTCGCCATGACGATCGACGGACGCCCCTCCGGCCTCCTCGCGCTGGCCGACACCCTCAAGCCCACCACGCCCGCCGCCGTCGCCGAGCTGCGCTCGCTCGGCCTGCGCCTCGTGATGGTGAGCGGCGACCGCCGCGCCGCCGCCGAGGCCGTGGCCCGCGAGCTTGGCCTCGACGGCGTGCACGCCGAGGTGACGCCCGCCGACAAGCAGCGCCTCGTGCGCGAACACCAGGCGCGCGGCGAGCGCGTGGTCTTCGCTGGCGACGGCCTCAACGACGCCCCCGCCCTCGCCGCGGCCGACGTCGGCGTGGCCATGGGCACCGGCGCCGACGTCGCCATGCACAGCGCCGGCCTGGTGCTCGTGCAGGGCGATCTGCGGGCGCTCGTGCGCGCCGTGCGGCTCAGCCGCGCCACCCTGCGCAACATCCGCCAAAACCTCTTCTGGGCCTTCGCCTACAACACCGCCGGCCTGCCCCTCGCCGCCGGCCTCTTCGTGCCCCTGCTCGGCTGGTCGCTCAACCCGATGTTCGCCGGCGCCGCCATGAGCCTCAGCTCGATCAGCGTCGTCCTCAACGCCCTCCGCCTCCGCACCGTCTCGCTGTAGCCTAGCGGGGGCCGGCCCGGGGCCCGAGTGGAGTCCGACCTTGACCGCCCGCCCGCCGAGCGCGGACGCTGACCGTTTATGAAAGCCGGAATCGTCGGTCTCCCCAACGTGGGCAAGTCCACCCTCTTCAACGCCCTCACGCGCTCCCGCAAGGCCGAGGCCGCCAACTACCCGTTTTGCACGATCGACCCCAACGTCGGCGTCGTCACCGTGCCCGACGAGCGCCTCTTCGCCCTCCAAAAGATCGCCAAGACCAACGTCGTCATCCCGGCCGCCATCGAGTTTGTCGATATCGCCGGCCTCGTGAAGGGCGCCAGCCAGGGCGAGGGCCTTGGCAACCAGTTCCTCGCCAACATCCGCGAGGTGGACGCCATCGTGCACGTCGTGCGCTGCTTCGAGGACAGCGACATCCTCCACACCATGGGCTCGGTCGATCCCGTGCGCGACATCGACGTCATCACCACCGAGCTCATCCTCGCCGACCTCGACGCCGTGCAGAAGCGCCTCGACAAGACCCAGAAGAAGGCGAAATCCGGCGACAAGGAAGCGCAGGCCGAGGTCGCGCTGCTCGAGCGCCTCGTCCCGCACCTCAACGAGAACAAGCCCGCCAACATCCTCGAGTGCACCGAGGAGGAGCAGAAGCTCCTCAAGCTCTTCCAGCTCCTCTCCGCCAAGCCCGTCCTCTACGCCTGCAACGTCGCCGAGGGCGATCTCGCCACCGCCGAGCAAAATCCCTTCGTGGAAAAAGTGGCCGCGTTCGTGAAGGCCCACCACGACGCCGCCTACGTGCCGATCAGCGCCCGCATCGAGGCCGAGCTCGTCGACCTCGCGCCCGAGGAGGCGAAGGAGTTCCTCAAGGACCTCGGCGTCTCCGACTCCGGCGTGAGCAACCTCATCCGCGAGAGCTACTCGCTGCTCGGGCTGCAGACCTATTTCACCGCGGGCGAAAAAGAGGTCCGCGCTTGGACGATCAAGAAGGGCTGGAAAGCCCCGCAGGCCGCCGGCGTCATCCACACCGACTTCGAGAAAAACTTCATCAAGGCCGAGGTGGTTTCCTACGAGGATCTCGTGCGTCTCGGCAGCACCGCCGCCGCGCGCGAGGCCGGCAAATATCGCCTCGAAGGCAAGGAATACGTCTTCCGCGACGGCGACGTCGCCCTCTTCAAGGTCGGCGCCTAAACACCGAAGTCTAATAACCGCGGATCACGCGGATGGGCGCGGATTTTTTGACCACGGATAGCACGGATTTCCACGGATAAGAGAGGCAGGATCGGCTGCCTGCATCCGTGTTAATCCGTGCCATCCGTGGTTAACTTTTTTGTCCGTCATCCGCGCCCATCCGCGCCATCCGCGGTTAAAAAATGGGCCCGTTTCCGCCTCACCACACCCGCGCCCAGAGCAGCTTGAGGTAGCGGCTCTCGAGGCAGTTTGAATACACCGGGTGGTCGGCCCCCGCGCCGGTGCGGTCGAGGAATTGCAGGCGGCGGTTCAGGCGGTGCGCCGCCTTGATCACGTGCTCCTCAAAATCCTCCCAGCTCAGCAGGCCCGAGCAGGAGCAGGTCACGAACACGCCGCCGGGCTTCACGAGTTGGAGCGCGAGCTGGTTCAAGTCCTCGTATTTGCGCCGTCCCTCGGCGTTGCCCGCCGCCTCGCGCGTGAAAATCAGCTTCGGCGGGTCGAGCACCACCACGTCCCACTTCTCGCCGTTCTGCGCCATCTGGCGGGCGTAGGCGAAGGCGTCCGTATGCACAAACTTGATACGGGCCTGGTTCAGATTGGCGTTGCGTTTGGCCATCGCCACCGCCGCCTCGTCGAGGTCCACCGCGGTCACGTCCTCCGCGCCGCCGTTGACCTTCGCGTTGAGCGAAAAACCCGCGCTGTAGCAGCAGAGGTCGAGCACACGCGCACCCTTGGTGAACTTCGCCAAGAAGCGGCGGTTCTCGCGCTGGTCGCAGAAGAAGCCGGTCTTGTGGCCCTCGGCGAAGTCCACCTCGTAGCGCACTCCGTGCTCGCGGATTTTCACGCGGTCGGGCGCGGCGGCGTTGGTCTCGTTGAACCAGCTCGGCTTGATGCCCTCGAGCGAGCCGAGGTCGTGGTCCACGTGCACGCGGGCGAACTTCGTCCCGGCCAACTCGTGCAGCAGCGGCAGCCACTCGGGCAGGCGACGCGCCATGCCGAAGCTCGTCACCTCGCAAAGCAAGGTGTCGGCGTAGCGGTCCACGATCAGGCCGGAGAGCCCGTCACCGTCGGAATTGATCAGGCGGTAGGCGTCGGTCGTCTCGTCGAGGCGGAAGATCTCGCGGCGCAGCGCCACCGCGCGGCGGATCGCGGTCTCGAAGTAAGCCTCTCCGAGCTGCGCGTCCGCGCCGTGCGCGACCACGCGGAGCACCATCTTGGCGCGCGGGTTGTAGAGGCCGATGCCGAGGGGCTGGCCGCCCTTGTCATAGACGTTGACCAAATCCCCGGGCCGCGCGTCCGGAGAAGCTTCGCCCAGCAGGCGCGGGAAAATCGCGGGCTGAAAGGTGAAGTATTTTAACTGCACCCAAGGGCGCTTGCGCTCCTCGCGCGGCACGGGGGGCGGCAGTTGGCGGCCGCCGCCGGGCGCGGGCGCGGGGGCGAGCAGGCTCTCGTCGTCCCCGTCGGCCTCGGCGGGTGAGCGATTAAGGGATCGGGGAGCGTGCGAATCGCGATTCATGGACGGCGTAAAGGCCCGACAAAATCGCCCCCGCCCCGCCGGGCGCGACGTTTTTCCGCCGCCACGCCAATCCGCCCCCCGGCCCAAACGCCCGTTGACGCCTCCCGCTTGCACCCGCTTAAACCCGCATCACCCCCCCCACGCCCCAGACCCATCCCCCCGCATGAAACGCATCATCCTCCTGGTCCTTGGCATCGGACTCGCCGTGTTCCTCGGGCGGCTCAGCTGGAACGTCTGGGAAACCACCCGCTACTTCCAGGCCCACGGCCGCGACGCCACCCTCGTCATCGGCAAACGCTACAACACCGAGCGCTGGAGCCGCCCCGTGCCGCTGAAAAAAATCTACACCTACACCGCCAAGCTGGAGCCCAACTACGAGGTGCTGATCGAGTCGGAGCAGGATCTCCGCGAAAGCGAAACCGTGCCTGTGCGCTTCCTCCCTCGCGACGCCGCCGAGGAAGCCCGCGCCTTCTCCATGCGCCCGTTGGTCAACACGCTCCGCCTCCGCGGCGCCGACGACGGCACGCCGGTCAAGCTCGACGACGCCGACGCCTTTGACCGCCTCGTGGACCGCGCCATGGGACCGCCCGCCGAGGGCGTTTTCGTGCGCCGCCGTCCCGTGCGCGAAGCAGCCCCCTCGCGAGACAAACCCACCGTGCCCTTCCTCATCACCACCGCCGACGGCGGCACGTGGAGCCTGATCTGGAAAAACAGCCGCGTGCTCGAGTGGTTGGCCTTCGGTCTCGCGATCCTCACCGTCAACTCCCTCTTCGGCGCCGCCTGGGCCCGCCATCAGGCCGCCCGCCGCCCCGGCATCGGAAAGAAAGGCTACGTGCACCCCACGTTCCGCAAGATCGAGGCCGACGCTCCCGAGGCCCCCTCCAAAAAGCTCACCTACGTGCCGAAGCCCGACGAAGAGATCGTGTTGCCCGAGGCCGAAAAGCGCCGCCTCGCCGAAGCCCGCGCCGCCGTGGCGGAAAAAGCCGCCCAAGCGGCCGCCGCCGAAGCCGCCGCCGAAGAAAACACGCCCCCGGACGCCTCGCTCCCCTCGCTCGCGGCCAACGAGACCGCGCCGCCCATGCCGATTCGCAGCGACGAGCCAACCTTGAAATTGCGCCGCAAACGCACCGAGGAAAAAGACGCCGCGCCGCCCGCGAGCTGAGCCGGCGGCGTCACTTCCCCGACTTGCGGGCTTTCGCGACGGGCGCGGGAGCGGGAACCGCCGGCGGCGGCCCCGCATCGTAGCGGCTCTGCGTCTCCGCCACGGCGTCCACGTAGTCGCGGACCGGCTGCACGCTCACCGGAAAAGCGAACCAGCCGTGCTCGCGATAGAAGGCGAGCCCGGCCTCGACCAAGCCGCGGATAAACTCCGGCGGGGGGATGCGATGCTTGTCCTCGATGGTTCGCAGGGCTTCGCGCCATTCGGGGGAAATGCGCACGCTGACTTGGTCGCTGAGCTTCGGCACGGAGGCAGGAATGCGCCGCCTGCGAGACGATGAAAGCTTCGAGATTGACTGTTTGGTCCGTAAAGTCACCTATGCATGCAATGCATGCTCAACAGGGAAATGCAACCCGACCGCGGGTTTTGTTGGTGGAGGACGAGCCGCAGGTGCGGGCGCTCATGGTCGATGCCCTTCGATTTTTGCGCTTCGAGGTGGAAGTCGCCGAGGACGGCGAGGCGGCGCTCGATCTCTTGGCGATGCTGCGCTTCGACGCCGTGTTGACCGATCACCGCATGCCCCGGCTCGGCGGCCTCGGCCTGGTGCGGGCGCTGCGCACGCGAGGCTTCAGCGGGCGGGTGTTTGTCCTCTCCGCCGTCCTTACCGAATCCGAACGCCACGCCTACGCGGCGCTCGGGGTGGATGGCATCGCGCTAAAGCCGCTGCCCCTCGCCGAGCTGGACGCGCTGCTCCGCGGCCCGGTCGGGGCGCACGCGCCGCGAGATTGACCGCGGCTCAAGCGGCCGGAGGCGCGCCGCCCGGCCCGGCGGTCGTCGCGGCGGGCTTGAGCGCGAGCGGCAGCAGGATGGCCAGCCCGGCGAGGAAGAAGAAGCTGTTGACGAAGATCGCGGTGCGGAACCCGAAGCCGCTGGCCAAGAGGCCAAACACGGGCTGCCCGACCACGCCCGCGAGTTTGCTGAAAAAGCCCCAAAAGCCGAAATATTCGCCGCTCTTGCCCTCGGGCGTGAAGAGCGCGACGACCGCGCGCCCGCCGGATTGGAAAGCGCCCATCGCGATGCCCGCGCCGATGCCGACCCCGTAGAAGGTGCCCTTCGCGCCGGCGGGACAAACGCTCGCCACGATACACACCAGCACCCACAGCCCGAGCGCGAGGGAGAGCGCGACCTTGGGACTGGTTTTATCCTGCAAAAACCCAAAACCGAAGGCGCCCGCCGCCCCCGCGAGCTGGAGCACCACGAAGAGCTTGATGACCTCCGGCGTGCTAAAGCCGATCACCCCTTCGGCAAAACCCGACGCGTAGGCCACCACGGCCGTGAGCCCGGCGGTGGAGAAAAACAGCGACGTGAAAAACAGGGCCAGCGTGCGGTGCTCCGGCCGGGCCAGCGCGCGCAACGAGCGGATGTTTTCCCCCCAGCTGGCGGCGAGCAGGCTCTGCCCGGGAGGGAGGGTTTTGGGCCGGGCGCGCTCGCGCAGCAGGATCAGGGTGGGCAGGGCGGCGAGAGCGAAAAAGATGCCCGTCATGGCGAACACCTCCGGCACCGGTCGCCCCAGGCCCTCGATCATCCAGAGCGAAAGCACGAGGCAAAGCAGCCCGCCAAAATAGCCAAAACTCCAACCGTAGCCCGAGATCCGCCCGGCGGTCTCGGGCGTGCTGATCTCCGGCAGGAAGCCGGCGCAGATGTTTTCGCTCAGGTAAAAGGCCGCGGTGGCAAAGCCGACCAGTCCGAGCGCGAGCCAGATCTCGCCCGGCCCCACGGCCGTGAGGGCCAGGGTGGCGAGGGAGCAGGTGGCGGCGGTGCAGGCGAGCCAGCGCTTCTTGTTGGCGCGGGTGTCGGCCATCGCGCCGATCAGCGGGGAGACGAGCAGCACGGCGAGCTGCGCGAGGGCGAGCGTGAAGCCCCACCAAGCGGCGGCCGCGGCGGCGCCGCCGGCGACGACTTTGGTGAAATACGGGAAGTAGATGACCGTCACGATGATCGTGACGTAGGCGGAGTTGGCGAAGTCGAAGCAGCACCAGCCGAAGATCTCGCGAGGCCGCACGGGCGGAAACTCGGCGGCCGGAGCCGTGGGGGCGGAGGAGGCGGCGGCAAGGTCGCGCATGGTCGCCGAGCGAAGCGCGTCGCACTTGGCTGGCAAATGTTCTGTTGAGGGCGCGCCGGTGCGGTGCGGCGCGAGGGATGGGGAAGCACGCAAAATCTCCCTTGATTCGCAGGCGGTGGCCGCCCAAGGTCCGCCCTCCCCGACAGCCGGACGCCTAGCTCAGTTGGTTAGAGCACATCCTTCACACGGATGGGGTCACAGGTTCGAGTCCTGTGGCGTCCACCAACGCAAGTATATGTTTCAGAGTGCTTTCCGCGATTCGAGAAAGAGCCTCCCCATTGATTCGCCCACTTTGAGCCGGTGCGTTTGACTCGGCGGCAAAGGGGCCGCCCACCCAAGGGAGTTTTGCCGTTTCGCCCGCCAGCCCGAGCGCGCGCTCGTCTGTGTAGGGGCCGGCCGTCAGATCGGGCGTGGAGTGCCCGAGAAGGGATTGCGCGGCGCGCAAAGGCACGCCAGCGACCGCCGCCCACGTGTTGAAGGTCTTGCGGAAGCTGTGGAAGTCGATGACGCGCCCCAGCTCGTCACGCACGGGAATCCCGGCCTTGGCCATATCGACGCGGAGCGAGTTCGGGCGCCGCTTATCGGTGCGCTGGCGCGGGAAGATGCCGGCGAAGATGCGCGAGGCGGGCGTTGCCTTGGGATGGTCGAGGCGGTGCGCGTCGAGTTCGGCGGCCAGCTCGGCGCGGAGGGGGATGACGCGTTCGCGTTTACCCTTCGTCTTTCCGGCCGGGAGCACGATGCAAGGGCCGTCTGGGGTGCGGCGGTAGTCGGCCCAGCGCAGGCCCCACGCTTCGCGATAGCGCAACCCCGTATAAAGGAGAGTGAGATAGGGCAGGCGGCGGTAGTCGGCGACGGCAAGCAGGCGCGCGGCCTCCTCGGGAGTGAAGGCGCGGCGCACGCGCGTCTCCTTGCCGCGCGTGTCGGGGTGCTTGACGTGGGCGAAGGGGTTGCGGTCGAAGCGCTCGGTTTGGATCAGCCAACGGAAGAACGCGCGGAGGCTGACGCCGTATTCCTTGAGATGCTTTGCGGAGAGGGTGGGGGCGAGCTTGGCGCGCCAAGTCGTGAACGCGGCGGCGTTGGCGTCGCCCAGCGTTTTCCAACGGCATTCGCGGGCGATGCGGTCAACGCGGCGCGTCGTGTCTTTGATGTGGCGGGCGTTTCGCCCTTGGGCCGTTAGGTCGAGAGCATAGGCCGCGACAACGTCGGCAAAGGACGCGTCGAGGGCGGCGCGCATCGGCGCCGGGGCGGCAAGGCCTTCGCGCTCGCGTTGCAGGCGAATGACGAGGTCGTTTAGACGCTTGAGGGCAACGAGCTTGTCGGTCGTTTTGAGGTTCACCTCGCGCGGCGTTGGCATGTCGTCAAAGCGGTAGCGCCCGACGTAGGTCCGGCGTTTGACGCCTTTGCGCGAGGGGAGGAAAACGTGCGCGAGCATGGCTCAGGCGGCGGGGGGCGTGGTGTCGTCGTCGTTTGCGGCGACGACGCGGATAACGGGCATGTGGCGGCGGGTGTAGGCGGCCATGCTCGCGGCGATGGCTCCGGAAACGGCGCCCCAAAGGCCGGAGGCGAGGCCCCAGCCGAGGCCGGCGGCGGCGGAGAGGCGGAGCACGTCGAAAAAGGAAACGTCGGTGAGGTTCATCGGCGGGCGAGGCAGACGTTGCGCATGAGGTAGGCGGAGCGGTCTAGCTCGGCTTGGTGGGCGGCGGCGGCTTCCTGCTCGGCGGCCTCCGTGGCGTCTTCGAGTTGGCGGAGGAGGTCGCAGCGCACGGAGTCGGAAACGATGGTGCCCAGCTCGCCCTTGTGGTAGGCGAGCACGGCGCGGGCGGCGGCGATTAGGCGGAGGCTCATTTGATGCCGGAGCGTTGGAGGGCGGAGGCGATGACGGCGTTAATCTCCGACTTCGTGCCGAAGCTCAGGTAATCGCGGCCCGGGTGGGATTGGCCAAACTGACGCGCGGCGTCAGTGAGGGCGAGGCGCACGGCCTCGGCGATTTGGATACGAGGGGCGGGCTTGGCGCTCATGCGATGGCCTCCCAACGGTCTGCGCCGGAGTAGTAGGAGCCGCCTACGGCGCGCCATGCGCCGGGCTTGCCATCCGCGCGGATGGCGACGCAGCCGGGACGCCATGAGGTGATCGCGTCGGGCGCGCCGCGGGAGAGGAGTCTGCAAGTCCAGCCGCAATGCTTGCCCTCAAAGAAGATGAAGAAGCCTTCTTGGCGACCGTCGCGGCCCCAATTTTCAACGTCGGCAAGGGTGGGGATAACGCAAGCCGGCGAGGCCGGGGCGGTGGGGGCGCTCTGGGGCGCGGGGGTGGCGGTGGTGTTCATGATTGGACCCGACCGCATCCCCCCGGTGGTCCGGGTCCAATCGGACCTTACCGGGGGGACCGGCGGAAGCCCGATGCAAATACACTAATTTTAGTGTAGTCCAGCACTATTTCGGCGCACGGGTGCCTAAGTGGTTTCTGTCAGCTCACTAACCACTAACGAAAATGGACATGAAAAACACGGCGCGCACCGGTCTCGCCCTTGAGCGCGACCTCTATCTTTTGGCCCAGAAAAAGGCCGCGGCAGATGGGCGCTCCTTTGCCGACTACGTCGTCAGCCTGATAGCTCACGACCTGATTGACCATCCAGAGGGGCACACCTCTGCGCGCATCCGTCAGATGCGAGACGACCGCGCCCGCTTCCTGAACCCGGTGAAGGCATGGGAGCGCACAGAAGCGGAGGACGCCGACGCGAAAGAGGCCCGGCGCGATGTTCGCTCCCTCGCGCATAAAGTTGACCCCGCCACGCCACGCCCGCGAAAGCCGAAGGCGGCTTGACTCCCGCCGCCGACAACTGCGTGCGCGTTGACTTCCGCACGGGCCAAATTCTTCCACCCGATGAAAACTAAACTAGTCGGCCTAGCCGCCGCCCTGCTCTGCGCCCCGCTCTTCGCGGAGCCCGGCTCCTACGTTCCCGTGACATTCGCCCTGACAGTCACGACGGAAAACGCCGAGACCTCGCGCCCGCTCAAAACCGGCAACACGGAATTCACGTATTCAACTCGCAAATACGCCCTCGGCAATACGGCGATTCTGGCGGAGGCGACGCGGCGCGGCATCCTCTCCACCTCCGACTTTAAGGGATGGCAGATCGTCGCCGTTTATGACCGTGACACCAATTTCCGCGGCTTCTTCGCCTTTAATCGCACCTTGAATCAGTCGGCTTATCTTGGGCCCATCGTCGCGCCCGATGACGAGGACGGGCAGCGCGTGGACTCCGGAAAAGTGCAACGCACGCCGGCAAATGCCATCGCCTCCGGAACGCTCTCTTTCATGGAGGCCGGTCCGCTGTATCTCCTAATAAACGGAGAGTTCTTCGACGCGAAGATCATGCGCTCTGGGTCTGAGCGGCTGCGTGCGGTCGCCGCGGGCGGCTTCCAATGGGTCCCGGGGTCGGCGAAGGGGACCGCCATCGGAGACACCAACGGCGGCGCGGTTTTCAACGGCAAGCTGAACACCGGCGCGGGAGTCCAAGTCGCAAACATCGCGACGGCCTTCCCCTTCCCGGAGGACTAGAAAACGAACACCGCCCGCGCCGGCATGGAGCCGAGCGCGGGCGGGTTTTCTCTGGCGGTCGGAGCCGGGGCGCGGAGCGCTCCGGAAGGAGGTCAACGGCGCGGGCCTCGGCGGATCGGTCGGCGGGGCGTGGGCGGGAGCGGCGGCAGATCGGCCGGCCGGGCGCGGCGCCAAGGGCCTTCACCGAACCTTTGCACGGCGGTAACGAAGATGCGGCGGCGCGCGGCGGGGATGCCGCATTCCCTCAGCGCCTCGTCAAACACCTCGTCCGCCTGGCTACGCGTGATCGGCTCGCCGTCCGGCCCCACGTGTGAGGCATAAAGCCAATCGTGGATGACGGCGGCCTCGGTGTAAGCGCCGTCCGGCGGGTAGAGGCTCCACAGCGCGCGAGGAATCGACGCGTAATCGGTGACGAAGCCGGCCGGCGCCTCAATCTCGCCGAGGCTCGGCGAGAGGAACACAAAAGGCTCGATCAGAAAGCCGCGCATCGGCGCGATGCGCTCGATACGGAGCCGGCGGGGGAAGGCGGTGGCGATGCTCACAGGTGCGGCTTGGGTTCGGGCTTCGTGGCGGGGAAAACCCGCGTAACGCGCGACGGCAGGAGGTGGCGGTAGCGGTCCACGATGACGGGCACGGCGGCGGCGATGCCGCAGAGGCCGGCGAGGATGGAGACGCCGGCCGCGACGTGTTGAAGGGAGACGGCGGCGAGGAAGCCGCCGCCGGAAACGGCGGTGAGGAAGCGCTCGTTCATTTCGTTTCGATGCCGTTGCGGCGGGGGTCGGTGCGGAAGGCGAGGACGGCGAAGAAGACGACGGCCGCGATGGCCGCGATGGCGGAGAGGGTGCGCGCCGTCTTGCCGCGGTTTTGTTCGCTCAGCGGGTTGATGGCCTGCCCTTGCGCGCCGAATTCGGCGAAGAAGTCGCCCACCTTGTCGCCGAAGGCGTAGCGTTCGAGCGGGCTGTATTCGGTGGCGGATACGCGTTGCGCGGTGGCGATGTCCTGCGCGGTGGCGTTCGCCGCGTCGGCGAGGATGGCGGCGGCGAGGGCCTTGTTGTAGGCGGTGCGCTGCTCGTAGGTCCAAGACGAAGGCGGGATATTGGAGAGCCCGAGAGCGGCGCGGACGCGGGCAATATGGCCGTCGCGGATGGCTTGTTCGGTAGAGGTCATGGGAAAGGGCGGAATGTATCCGTGGAATGGTTACGCGTTGTTGAGGACCCGGCCCCAGCTCAGGCGGAAAGTGAGGGTGAGGCTTTGCGAGCTCGTCTTGGTCTCGGGGGCGTCGAGGACGACCCGAAACGCCCGTCGGAGTTCGTTGGCGTTCACCCCTCGCCGCCCGAAGAGGATGCTTCGTATCGACGTCGAGTTCGCCTGAATTGCGCTAAAGGTGGCGCTATAGGTGCGACTAAAGGAGCCCGATACATAGCCGGCGCTGCCGCAATCTACTACGCCGATGCCGCTGGAGATAGTCGTCCCTTGGGTGTCCGCCATCGGCGAGATGGCGGCGGCTTCGGTGGTGAGGTAGCAGCGCTTTAGCGCGTGCGGGTCGAGGCCTCCGCCAATGGGGGTTACGCCGCCTGAGGCGCTCACCGTCTCGATGTCGGAGAATTCAATGCCGCACGCGCCGGGCTGGCTCCACCCCGCCACGACGGACGCATAGGGAGCGGACGCCGCCGGGACATAGGCGACAGATAGCTCTACCGTGACGCGTAGCTGTTGACCGGCAACGAGCGTGACGCCGACGCCGGGGAGCAGGTCGCGACCGAAGAGATTATTCCCGGCGCCTGAAAAACTGCTCCAACCAATTTCGCGATATACCACCGTCCCCGATTCAGCGGGAAAAAGGAAGGTGCGCTTGTGCGTCCAAACGCCTCCGAGGAACGTAGAGCCATTGGCGCCGCTGTCGGTGGAGTATGTGCCCGTGCGCTTGGACTCCGCCGCAAGGCCGGTTTGGTTGACATACCAAATTGTTCCCTCGGCGGCGGCGATGGTCCCGGAGTCTGCCGTGGTGACCGTGGTGGCGTTGGTGAAGGCGGTGATGCGCACCTCTTCGCCGCTATCGAATTTCAGCAGGCGCCCCACGTCGGCCGCTTCAAAGAACCCGGCGGACGCGGTAACGGTGGAGCCCGTGCGCGAAAAGGTGATGGCTCCGGAATCGCGTTTCGTAGGCGTGGTGCCGGTGCCGACTGCGGCGCGGGGGAATGCCGCCGCCCAAGATTCCTCGGCGATATAATTCAGGCCTTGGTCTAGGATGAGGTTGCGCTTGCGCGGCAGGCGGCGCGCGACGCGGCCGTCGGCGTCGAGGACTTCGACGGTGTAATGCACCTCGGCGGCTTGGGTGGGAGCGGTGATTTGCATGGAGAGAGGTTAGGCGAGGGTGCCGCCAATGAGGGCGGCGGAGAGCGTGGCGGATTCGGCGGCGGCCGGCGCGTCGATGACGACGGTGGCGAGCGTGCCGGAGACCAGAGAGGCGGAGAGCGTGACGGGCTCGGCGAAGGGGGCGGCGTCGATGACGACGGTGGCGAGCGTGCCGGAGGCCAGCGCGGCAGATAGCGCGGCGGCCTCGGCGGGCGCGGTGAGCGCAACGACGGTGTCGAGCAGGACACCCGAGACGAGCGCCGCGGAGAGCGCGGCGGCCTCGGCGGCGGGCGGCGCGTCAACGGTAACGTCGAGCAACACGCCCGAGGCGAGCGCGGCGGAGAGGGTGGCGGCTCGGTTAAAGAACGGATCGGGGAGCCGCGCGACGGAGTAGAGGCGCGGAACCGGATGCAGTTGGATGTTGGCGCAGGAACGCACGGCGCGGGGCGGCCGGCGCGTCAGCCGGTGACGACGATCTCGGCGATGCGGCACGAAACAGCCGCGCCGTGGGGGTTGTGGATGTTGACCGGGCCGGAGACCTCGAAGGTGTGAGTCACCGGAACGGGCGAGCCGGGCACCTCGTTTACCACAGCGGTCCCTACCCGGATTTGCAGGGAGAGCGAAGCGTCGAGATTCTGCACGATGACGGCCTTGCGAATGCGGTCCGGCGCGGCCCAGGTGCCGGGCAGGTCAACGCTCGCGCCGGCCGCGATGGATGCGGTGGCGTTGGGCACGAATCGCGTCGGCGCCGGATACATGGGGACGCCAACGTTGCGCTGGGGGACGAGGGTAAAGCGGTTGTCGCGGAATTCGCCCTCGCCCACGGCGATTTCGACAAGGTTGTCGGCGGTGTGCTCATTCACCAGCTTGAGCTTGCGGAACGGTTTCCCGGCGGGGCCGATTGGGCCGGTGCCAACGTCATAGACGTTGCCGTCTTCGTCGTTCGGGCCGATGCGGATCGGGCCGTCAGCATTGACGACGTAGAAGAAGGAGCCGGGGAAATTGATGTTGTCGGTTTCGCCCGGCTTGAGCGTGCGGCGGTAGATGATTTGGGAAAAGGACGACATGGCGGCGGGCGGTATCAGGCGGAGGCCTTGGACTTGCGGGGGCGGAAGAAGAGGAGCGCGAGGGCGGCGAGGCCGGCGGCGATGTAGAGGACGAGGCGCGAGGCGGAGCCGGCCGGATCGGCGATGCGCTCGATGGTGAGGCGCGAAGCGTCGGCATACTCCGCGGAGCGGCGCGCCACGGAGTCGGCGAGCGTGACGGCGCCGGCAAGCTGCGCGCCCGCACCGGCGTAAGCTCGCTCGGCGGTGGCGAGCGCGCCCGCACCAAAGGCGAAGGCCGCGCCCGTGGTGCTGTCCACGGTGTCGAGCGAGCGGCGCACCACGTCGTCAGACAGCGTCTCAACATAGGTGTAGGCCGCGCCGGTGCCGAGCACGAGGTTTCCGTCGCCGTCGATCTTTGACGAGGTGTTGCCCTTCGTCTCCACGTAGCCCGAGCGCTGGTCTAGATCGACGCGGCTCTTCTGGCTCGCGGTAATGGTCTGCGCGCCCGCCGCATTGGCCGACGAGTCGAAGCTCGTTTGATTGGTCGAGAGCGTGGTGTTCTGGCTGCTCTTGCTGCCGAAGATGCACAGCGCAAAAGGCGGCAGCATCCACAGGGACGCGTCGAGGGGACGGACGAAGAGGCGGAGGAAGTTCATCGTTTGCGGGTGGCGGCGAAGGCGACGGCGGCGAACACGGCGACGATTCCGCCGACAATCCACGGGATGAACTTCGTCCACGTGCGATTCTCGGCGGCGATGACGGCCGGCGCCTGTTTGACGGCGGAGTCGCCGAGATACCGGGCGCCAAAGGTGACGGGGGCAAAGGTGACCGTGTTGTCGATCGGCGCGGCGACGGGCGCGGGGGCGGAGCCGCCACCGCCGCCGCCGGCCGCGTTGAGCACGGAGCCCGCGAGCCCGATTAGTCCGGGGATCATGGCGAGCGCGGTTTACTTACCCCGGCGCAGGCCGAGGACGACGAGGAGCAACACGAGGACACCGCCGCCGATGGCGGCGGGGATGAGCCAAACGGGCGTAGTCTGCGTGGTGACGCCGGCCGAGCCGGTCGGCGTGACGCCGTAGGGCTTGCCGGTGGCGGGATTGATGTCCTCGGGGCGGTAAACGGTGACGTTGTTCGGTTTCGAGGCGGCTTTGACTTCGACAACCTTTCCGTAGATCTCGGCGCCTTTCAGCGCGAGGTTCACGAAGGGGTCATACCAGTTGCCACCGGCGGGAGGAGTGACGGGATCGGCCATAAAAAAGGATGCCCGGCGAGGGCGCGAGGCCCGCGCCGGGCGGCTATGGGTTTACGGGTAGTGGGGGAGCGGATACGCAGCGGGCTTAGCCGAGCGTCTTGATTTGCTCCACAAGGGCGGGGAGGTTGCCGCCGCCGGCTTGGCGGGTGACCTCGATCTCGAAGGAATCGACGGGCGCGAAGACGCCGGGCGCCACTTCCTTCGTCATGACGAGCGAGTCGGAGTTGTAGCCGGTGTAATCAAACGCGATGTTGAACGTGTTGGCGTTGCTCGCGTCGAAGTCGTAGGCGGCGGCGAGAAGCTCGTTGTCGCTCTTCGTCTTGTCGAAGATTTCGTCGGAGCCCACCTTGACCTTCACGCGGTTGACGTCGCTCGAAAGGATGTGGATGCGCGAATAAGCGCCCACGCGGTCGAGGTCCTTCCAGTAGCCGGCGCCGGCGGAGGTGAGCGGCGGCGAGACGCGCAACCAGTGGACAAAGCTGCCGTGATCGGCGCGCACAAAGTCGAAGCTCTGAATGCCGGAGAAGGTGAGGCCGGCGAGCGAGAAGCCCGCTTGCGCGTCGGTGGCGAACTCCACCTTGAGTTGCAGCGTGGAGAGTCGGTCAGCCTTGAGGGCGTAAAACTCTTCCTCGGCGCGGGTGACGCGCCACGGCTCCGAAAAGTGGAGAGGCAAGCGGCCGTTCGGGCGCGGCGACTTATTGAAGCGCAGCACCTCTTCCAGCTCGGCGACGGTGAATTCACGGACCGGGCGGGAGTTGGCGAGCAGCGTGATCTTGCGAATCATCGCATGCATCTGCGCCCAGGTGGGCGTGGGGTGCGCGGTGCAACCGACGCGGAAGAGGAGGCCGTGGTAGCGGCGGCCGACGGTGAAATCGACGGTGGCAATGGAGCCGGCGCCGATGCCGTTGATGCCGGTGATTTCGAGGTCTTGGCGAGGCATGGTCTAGGGATGGGTTTGGGTGGCGGTGCGATTGGCGGCGGAGGGCGCGGCTTAGCCGGCGGCGACGTCGGAACCGGGGAGCTTCGAGGCGGCTTTGCGGACGAGGCCGAAGCCGGGAATCTTGGACGCGTAGGCGACGACGACGGTGACGAGGAGGACGCCGCCGAGCACGAGGCCCAGCGGAGACATGAGGAACTTTTTGGCTTTATCCATGGCGAGAGGTGGGTTGCGTAGTTGTTACGCCGATACGCCACGCCCGCCGCCGGCTTCCTTCAACGCGTGAAAGGGAACCAAAGGGACGCAAAGGGAACGAAACGGAACCAAAGGGAACCAAACGGACACG
Source organism: Verrucomicrobiota bacterium (assembly GCA_030605125.1). Taxonomy (GTDB): domain Bacteria; phylum Verrucomicrobiota; class Verrucomicrobiia; order Opitutales; family Opitutaceae; genus IMCC26134_A. The sequence continues at coordinate 16,602 of JAUWBD010000070.1, forward strand.
AAAAAGCCCCGGCGGGCGGGCCGGGGCTTGTGTCAGGCCTTTAAGCGCATCGGTCCCTCTGGCGGGGCGAAGCTGCGCAGGCGGATAAAGGAGTATTGGGGCAGGTAGGGCGCGTGTTTTAGCACGAAGTCGCGGTCGCGGTGAAACTGGAAGGCCCACTCCTCCGCCTCTTTCGGGTGGCAGCAAAACAGGTATAGCTGCGTCAGCTGCTTCCGCATGCGGAGCGGCATTTGCGTGTAATCCTGCATCGCGCCCATGAAGACGTGGCCGTTATGGCGGGAGGTGGTGAGGAGCCATTTGAACGTGTCGAATTCGCGCTCGAGCGGCGTCATTCCCATCTCGTCCATGAGGAGGGCGCAGTTGCGCGAGCGCTTCGCCCGGTCGAGAAATTCGTAGGCGTCGCGGGTCACCCAGGTAGCCGGCCACGAATAGCCGAGCGGGTCGCAGACGAGCACTTCGTTCCCGGCGCGGAGGAAGCGGGCGCAGACGGAGCGGAGAAACACCGATTTCCCGCCCTTTGACGGGCAGGAAATGGCGGTGTGGTCGAGTTTGGCGAGAGAGCCGGCCATGGTCAGAGCCGCCAAAACGCGACAACGTAGTTGAAAAGAAAATACGTCGCCACGGCGAGAATGACGCCGAGCACGCCGGGCAGCATGAGCGCGACGGCGGAGGCCGCGAGGCAGAGCACGGCGACGCCAAAGGCGAGCGTGAGGACAAAGCGGAGCAACCACGCCAGACGCCAAAGGCCGAAGACGGAGAGGGCGCCGATGGGCGCGAGGGCGCGGAGGATGCGGTAGCGGAGGAGGAGGAGGCGCATGGGTGTTATTCAGGGAAGCGGACGTGGTGGACGGAGGCAGGAGAGGCGGGCGCCGGGGGCGGCGTCGCGGGGGCGGGCGCGTCGGCGACGGGCTCGGCGCGCCTCTCCGGCTTCTTCCGGAAAAGGCCCTTTACGAAGTCCACGAAGGGCTCGCGGCGCCCGTCTTCGAGCAGGTAGCAGAGCACAGCCGCGCCCACGGCAAACACGCCGACAAGGGCGACGCCGCGGAACTCGAAAAACGCGGTCCACGTGTCGGCAAGGGCGGTGTGTTCGGCGGGCGTCGGCTTCGCGGCCTTGTGGTCGCGGATGACGGCGCCGGTGACGGCGTAGGTTGCGCGCGCGGCGAGCTTGCCGGCGTGAGCGGCGGAGGCGCGGGCATCGGCGCCGCGCGCCGGATCGGCGCCGGCCGGTCCGGCATCCGGGCCAACCTCCGGAATGCTCGCCGAGGTCGGCGGATTCTCCGGCGAGGCCTCGGCGGCGGGCGCGCCGGGTTTCACCTCGGCGAGCGGCGGGGCGGTGCGCGCGGCGGGCAGCTCAACAAGCGCGTCGGCGGTCACCTCGGTAACGGGCGGCAGCTCGGCGGGCCTGGGCGCCTCGGCGGGGGTGGGCGCGCCGGCCGGAGCGGCGGCGGGCCGCTTGGCGAAGCGGCCGGGGCTGCGAGGCATCCAGCGGCCGGTTTTCGGGTTCATACGCGGCACGTGTTTCGCGGCGTCGTAAGGCGTGCCCTTGGCGTCGGGAGTGCCGGCGGCGACGGCGTCCGGCGTGATGGGGGATTGGGCGGTGGTGTCCATGTCAGGCAACAAAGAGGAGGGTGTCGGCGGGGATCTCCTCCGCGTATCCGATGCCGCCGATGGCGGGACCTTCGATGCGGCTGATTTCCACGCGGCGGAGTTCGCCGCGGTGGTGGAGCGTGCGGCGCAAGCCGGTCCAAACGGTGCCGGTGGCATCGGCGGCGAGTCGGCAGCGTTGCACCAACGATTGACGCTCGCCGAGCAGCTCGGCGGCGGTGACAGCTCCGGCCGGTCGGGGCGGAGGCGAGGCGGGGACCTTCTTCTTTTGCGTGCGTGATTTGGTGGCGGTTTTCATGGCGGATCAGGCCTTGATGCGTTCGATGGTTTCGGTGGCGAAGCGGTCGGCGATGAGGTAGGCGGCGCCCACGGCTTCGCGGAAATTCCGCGCGCGGACAGTGAGTAGCACGCAGCCGGGGAGGCCGTCGTAGCTCGCGGTAATCGTGTAGATTCGCAGGCCGTCCCCGTTGCCGTTCGCGGTCGGCTTGTGCTTGGCGGGCGGCGGCGGGGTTTGGGGGCCGCGATGGACGCCGGGAAACGGGATGACGTTTGCCGGCCGGTGTTGGTGGTGATGGTGTTTTTTCATGGGCGGGTGAGTGTCAGGCGTTGGGGTCTGGCAAGGCGCGGAGGGCGGCGCGGAGCTGCGAGACGGCCGGCGAGTCGAAGCGCGCGCCGTTCTCCATTAGCCGGATCATCTCCAGATTGAGGTTGCGGCGGGCGTTGCGGATTTGGGCGGCATCCAAAGCCGTTTGCGGGCGGGTCGATTCAATCGGCCGCGCGCCGTCTAGACGGGCGTTTAGCTCGTCAACAAAGGCCGCGAATTCCTCCGGGGAGGCGTATTCAGGCGAAAGCGCTGTTTCGTTCGTTGCGTGCATTGATGCGGGGACGGAAAAGGGCCGAAAGGGCGGAAAGGGGATCAGCGGCGCGGCTGACGGCGGGCCGGGGTGCGGGCGGCGGCGGAGGGCTGGCGGGGCGCGTCCAATCGGGCGCGAGGGACCGCAAACGGGCCAAGGCAAGGCCCATGACGCGGAAGGGGCGCCACGACGCCGCGCCGACGTCCACGGCGGCGGCGTGCTCGGTGCGTAGCGTGGCCTCGTAAGCGGCCTCAATCGTCGCGCGGTCGTAGCCGAGGGCCAAAGCGCGAGCGGCGAAGGCGGCGGCGAATCCGGCGTTGAAGCGAACGCGGCACGAATCCCAATGGCACCGCAGCAAACGGCGGGTGGCGAGAAACGCGGCGAGGCGGCGGAGCGGGTCCTTGTTGGCCGGGCTTGTCGGCTTGGCCGGCACAGCCTCCGGAAATTTAGACCTGCCCGGCGCGGCTTGGCGCGCCTGTTCAGTTTTATTTACTTTCTCCAATTCCGAAGGAATTCCCCCCTTATACTGGCGAATGCAGGGTGAAAGCGTCCCTTGTAGTGCGAACATGGATACATTCGAGCGGCCCCGCCGGATGAGCCGGCTTTCGTAGCTTTCGCGGATGTCCGCCCACGCCTGCCGGGCGGTGCGCTCCGCGTAGCCGGTGGCGGCCATGAATTCGGCGAGCGGGAGGCGCAGCCAATGGCGCCCGCCCTTTGCGGCGCGGGAAAGGCAAGTGTCGAGATACGCCGCGAGGCGTTTAGCCGCGCGATTCATGCGGCGGCCTCCTTCGCGCCCAAAAGGCGGAGCAGCTCCGATTCGGTGACGTAGAAACGGCCGGGAAAGGCCGGATTCGTCGCGATGTGGCGCGGATCAGACGCCGGCAAACGGCAGCGGCGACGGATGCCCTTTTCGTGGGCAGGGATGCCGACGGCGTTTAGCTCGCGGGCAACGTCCTTTGGCGCGTAATACTTAACGCCCATTGCCGACGCGATTGCGTCGGCGTGGGCGTTTTACTGTGCGGCCGGCGCGGTCATACGCGTCAACCATTTCACTGCAAATGCCTACCAGTAGAGCCTTTGAACTTTCGAGTCCTGTGGCGTCCACCATATCGCGGCGGGTCGATGACGCGCCGCATAGGGCGGCCCGCTCAACTCGTCTGTTGGCCGGGCGGCATACAGGGCGGAAGTTCGAGGAGGAACCGCGCGCCACGCCCCACCCCTTCGCTTTCCACCCGGAGCACCCCGCCCAAGGCGGCAGCGGTGAGCGCACTGTTGTGCAGGCCGAAGCCATGGCCGCCCTTTTTCGTCGTAAAACCCATCGTGAAGACGAGCGGCAACACCTCCGCCTCGATGCCGACCCCGTTGTCCTCCACCGTCATCTGCACCCGCCCTTCTCCGATGTCCCGCACGCCGACGCGGATCGTCCTTGTCTCGCCCACGACCTTCGACACCGCCTCCTTCGCGTTGCGAATCAGGTTCACGAGGATCTGTATGACCTTGTGCCGCTCGAGGACGAGCCGCGGCGCGGGTTGGTAGTCCCGGACGACCACGATGCCGTGACGAAGGAGCTCGCCCTCGCAGAGCCGCAGCGCGTAGTCGGCCGTCTCGCCCGGATCCAGCTCCTCCACCACGCCGGCAACTTGGGCGAATTGCTGCTGGGCCGCGACGATTTGGTTCACGTGCTCCACCCCTTCGCGCAGCGCCCGGGCCTCGGCCAGGATATCCGAGCGGGATTGCCTCAAGTGCGCGCCCAGCGCGCGGAGAAAGTCCACGATCTTTCGCGTTCGCTCCTCGGGATCGGTCAAGCCGGCCGCCGCGCCGGATCCGCCGGCGAACAACTCCTCGAGCCGTGCGATCGAGTCGATGCGCATGCGCCCGAGCTTTTCGGTGATGAGACCGGCGGAAACGTTCACGCTGTTGAGCGCGTTTCCGATGTTGTGGAGAATGCCCGTCGCGATCTCGGCGATGCCCGCCAGACGCGAGGCCTCGACCAGCTCCCGCTGAGTTTCGCGGAGCCGCATCTCGGTCTCCCGAAACGAGGTGACGTCCCAGAAAATCACCTGGATGCCGGTGACGGTGCCGTCGGGGGCGCGGAGCGGCGACTTGTGCACGCGGAGCAACTTCGTCTGGCCGTCGATGACGTAGGAACGCTCGTCCGCGAAAGGTTGCCCGGAACGGATGACACGGAGGTCTTCTTCCCGAAGTTTGCGCGCGAAGTCCGCGGGCACGATCTCGAAGTCCTTCCGGCCGATGATCTGGTCGAGCGGTCGCCCGACGATGGCGGCAAACCCCGCGGTGGCAAAAGTGATGCGCCCGTCGGCATCCTTGCGCAGGATCACCTGCGGCAGGCTTTCCACGAGGGAGGCGTAAAAGTATTCGGACTCGCGGAGGTGGGCGTGGGTGTGGGTGAGCGCCTGATGGAGAGCGAGACTTTGAAGGGCCCCGGCAATCTCGCGGCCGAGGCGCTCCAGCTCGGGGCGGAAACAAGCGTGCCCGTCCGCGACGATATGTCCGAGCACCCGATCGTTGACGATCAGCGGCAGGATGAGAGCGGATGCATGGCGCGCCGTCATCGACAAGGCCTCGTCGATGACGGAGGCGAGGTCGGCGCGCGTGATCTCGGCCCGCCCGGTGAGGTGTTCCCAGTGGTAGAGCGTGCCGGCGGACATCTCAGGGGTGGTCACGGCATCGGCGCGGAGATGGAACAGGGACTCGTGGAGGCCGCAGGCGCCGAGCGCCTCGCGAACCACCTCGATGATCAACGGCAGATCGAGCGAGCTGTCCCGCAGGCGCTGCGTGATGCCGTTGAAGGCCCAGGCGTTTTCCGCCGTCTGGGTCTGCACCAGCCGGCTGGTGTTCAAGGAGAGCCCAAGGGCGGCGGAGATGAGTTCGCGACGTCCCGTGGTGAGCGGCGAGTCCGCGGCGGACGCGCCACACGTGTGGTCGATGATCGCATGGACCACGGCGTGAAGATCGACATCAAGACGCACGCTCTCGCGGATGACGAGATCCGCGGAGCCCAACAGCGCCTCGACCGGACCGTCCACAGGCAACGCCTTGATCAGACGCGGGAGGGGCGGCGGCAAAGAGCCGTCGAGAGGGGCTGCGGCGGGCGACATGGGCCGCGGTTCGCGATCAGCGAAGCGCGTGGTGGAGCGGGCAACAAAACCCGGAGCGATGAGACATTCGCGCCGAGCGCTCCGCCCATGGATTTGCGCATCGATCTCCGCGACGGCGGCAAACGCCATCTCCTCGAGCGGAATCTCGAAGGTGGAAAGCGCCGGCTCGGAGAGCCCGGCGCAAAAATGATTGTCGTAGCCGACCACCTCCAATTGGTCGGGCACGACGACGCCACGGGCCTTGGCGGCACGGAGGGCACCGAAGGCGACGTTGTCGTTTGCGGCGATGATTGCGGTGATCCCCATGCGCTCGTCGATCGCGCGGACGACCGCTCGATACGACTCCTCGCCGCTGAAGCCGGTGGCAAAAACAAGATCGGGATTGAAGGGGAGCCCGACTTTCGCGAGGCCGTTTTGGTAGCCACGGAGCCGGCTTTGGGCGCTGGGATTATCGGCCGGGCCTCGCAGGTGGGCGATTCGTCGGTGCCCGTGACGATGCAGCCTGACGATCATTCCCTCGATGGCCGGCTCATCATCGGGCAACACGTGGGGGACCTCGCCGCCGGTGCGAAGGACGAAGGCGGTGGGGTGCCCATCGCGGTGTTGGTTGACCAGTTGCTCGATCAGATGGGGCCCGCCGAAAAACGAAACGGTGCCCGCCAACCGGCTGCTGTCGTAGCCGATCTCGGACAGAGGGATCGAGTGCCCTATGCGCTCGTATAACTCGCTCGAGAGACAGCCGTAGAAGACAAGTCGCAGACCATGGTGGCGAGCCGCCCGCCTGAGCCCTCGGGTGGCGAGGCGGATGAACGTGCTGTCCATGGGGATCAGCGCGCCGATACAGGGAGGGGGACAGGGAGCGGCCACGAGCGGTAAATGAAAAATTTACTCCCCCCTTGTCCTAGGTCGAGACCGCGAGCCTAGGGTATATCCCGGGCCGGCCAATAGTCGGTCGGGCCAGCGAATCTGCGGGCCGCGCCCGCGAGTCCCCGTTCACACGGAAAGACTCTCCCCCGGCCGGAGCACCTGCACCCGGTGTCCCCGCCGGCCCGCCGCGACCGCAAAGGCATCCGCGTCTTGGGCGAGCAGAGGCCAGGTATCGTAATGCATAGGCACAGCGAGCCGAGGCTTTAGCAAATCGAGCGCGTCGAGGGCGTCGTCCGGCCCCATCGTGTAGTTGTCGCCAATCGGCACAAAAGCGACGTCGAGTCCGCCGCGTCCGATCAACTGCATGTCCGAGAACAGGCCGGTATCGCCCGCGTGGTAGATTCGC
>JAUWBD010000168.1 GCA_030605125.1 Verrucomicrobiota bacterium
CGCAACGCCCAGCTCGCCCGCGATCTCGCCGCCCGCGAGGCCGAGGCGCGCCGCCGCGAGGACGAGCTCGCCCGCACCGCCGCCGCCGAGGCCACCGCGCGCGCCCGCGCCGAGGAGCTCGCCGTCCGCGTGGGCGTCGTCGCCCGCGAAAAGGAGATCCTCGAGGAGCAGACGCAGACCCTGCGCGCCGCGGTCGAGGCCGAGCGCGCCGAGCGCCAGCGCGTGCAGGAGACGACCGTGCAGATCGCCGCCGCCACCGGCCAGCTCGCCGAGCGCACCGGCGAGCTCGCGCGCGAATTCCGCGAATCGCAGCCGATCAACGCCAACACCCTCTTCGAGACCTTTCTCCAGCGTCGCGTCCGCGCGCAGTTCTCCGCGCAGCGCTCCACCTTCCTCGGCAACGTCACGCGCAACCCCGAGACGCGCACCGTGCTCGCCAGCGACGGCAAGGACATCGTGGCGATCCTCCATGTGGACGACACGCCCTTCGACCTGCGCGCGCCCAGCCAGCCCGATTGGGAGCGCCTCGTGCTTTCCCTCAACCGCGGCGCGACCACGCTCCAGCCCCCGCGCCTGCACTTCGCCTCGCTCGATCCGCGCGTCATCATGGTCCCGCTTTCCGCCGAGGAGGCGCGGCGTCTCGGCGGCGAGCCTTATCTGCTCGCGCTCGAGCCCTTCAAGTTTCCCGAGGCGGTGCTCATCAGCTCGGGCGGCGCGGGCTACGGTGAGCTGCCCTTCAAGATCGACCCGCGCAACCCCGGCTACGTGAAGGTGGACAACCGGCTCGTGCGCCGGCTCTTCGGCGAGTTCTCGCCCTCGCGCGGCGACCTCGTGCTGAGCAAGACCGGCGAGCTGCTCGGCGTGATGGTGAGCAACGACACCTGCGCCCTGATCAACAATTTCCTGCCCTCGCGCACGCTCCCGCTCGGCCCCGACATCAAGGCGACGCCCACCAGCCCCGTGCTCGACGCCATGGCGCGCCGTTTCCAGATCCTCCCGGCCGGCGTGCGCTGAGCCCGTGCCGCGCTCAGCAAAAACGCGCACCGGAAGCCCGCCCGTTTTGCAGAACGCGTAAAGCAGTCGTCCTTTTGCCGGCGACCGGGCAGCCTGCCAGCGTTCCGGCATGCCCCACCTCGCCCCGCTTTCGCCCCTGCGCCCCGCCGCGCGCCCGGCCCGCGCCTTTACCCTGATCGAGCTGCTCACCGTCATCGCGATCATCGGCATCCTCGCCGCCATCATCATCCCGACCGTCGGCAAGGTCCGCGACACCGCCAAGGCCAGCGCCTGCGCCTCCAACCTCCGCCAGCTCGCCGCCGCCTGCCTGCTCTACGCGAACGAAAACCGCAACCAGATGGTGCCGATCCGCGACGCCGATCTCGTGACGTGGCGGATCAAGATCGAGCCCTACATCGGCTCGCGCCGTTCCGGGACGAGCATCCTCATCTGCCCGAGCGATTCGATCACGGAATACCCGCTCTCCTCCGGCACCGGCGAGTGGCCCGCCTCCTATGGGCTCAACTACGGTTCGCAGTTCGTTGGCAGCAATCCGATGCTGCAATACGGCACCCAGGTGCCCGCCTCGAAGACACTCTCCCACATCAAGGAGCCCAGCCGCATGATCATGATGTCCGACATCGGTCGCGGCACCGGCGATGCGAACAACCCCTCCACCTGGGTCGAGGACCGCACCACGAACTCGGTGAGCGAGGGTTTCGCGCGCTTTCCGTGGGGCGGGACTTTCAACCTCAACTGGAGCGTGTGGCCCCGCCATGGGAGCAAGTCCAAGGCCAACGCCGCCTTCTACGACGGCCACGTGAAGTCGCTCGACCTGATCGCCGACCTAAAAGACCGGCCCAACGGCGACGCGAACTGTCTGTTCGACAACCACTGAGCCGGCCCGCCCGCGCCCGTGTATCCGGATTTCCCCGACGCCCGTCCCGGCGTCTCCGGTCGCTCCGCGCCCCGATGCTTTCTTGCCCCATGAAAACCCCGCACCCCGCCCAAACCTCCCTCCCGCTCCTCGTCGCCCTCGCCGCCCTCGCGCTCGCGCCCTCCGCCCACGCCTGGTGGGCCAACCGCAACGACTGGGGCGTGCTCAACGGCAGCGGCAACTACGCCAGCTACACCGTCTGGAAAGTCACCGAACCGCGCGCCTTCCGCTCCGACTGGGCCGGCGTGACGCGCAACCCCGGCAAATACGTCGTCCTCTTCCCCTCGGCCGTCGAAGGCTGGAATCCCGGCACCGGCGCCCCCGGCACGGACTTCCTCGTCGGGCTCGACGAGGCCGGCTCCTTCGCCGGCTGCTACTTCGCTCCCGAGCAATGGAACGCCTGGGACGCCGACGACGTGTGGAACGTCGCGCTCGACATCTGGTGCCACACCTCGGCCACCGCCACCACGCAGTCCGACGAGGTCATGCTCTGGACGAAGTGGAAGGGCATGACGCCGCTCGGCTCCTACACCAAGCGCACTCACGGCCGCGATCTCTGGTATGGTTGGATCGGCTGGAGCGTGCGCACGATCAAGCATGAGAACGTGAGCGGCAGCATCGACGTGCGGCAGCTCTGCATCGACGCCGAGGTGCCCACGGCGCGCAAGATCACCGCGATCCACGCCGGCTCCGAAGTCGGCACCGGCGGCGCGAGTCTCAAGCTGAGCGGCTACAGCACGTGGTGGAAAAACAACGCCTCCTCGCCGTCGCGCACCGGCTACTGAGCCGCTCGCGTCGGCGTCGCGCCCTCGCCGGCGCCGCGGCCTTGCTGGTCGGCGTCGGCGCGGGCGTTTTTTGTCTTTTTCGGGACGTTGACGCCGGGCGTCCCTTCGCGCCACCGCCGACGACGACGACGCCCGTCCGCATCGCGGCCGCGGCCGAGCCCGCTTCGCCCGCGCCCGCGCCGGCTCGCGCGCCCCGCCCGCCGCCGGACATCGACGCGGAGGAGGCGCGCAAGCTCGAGGCCTTCCTCGCCTTCATCACCGGCGAGCTGGGTTTCGGCCGCGAGCGCCAGGCCTTGTTGCGCGAGGCCTTGGAGGAGGCGCCGCCGCGCATCGTGGAGGCCTTGCTGCGGGCCTGCTTCGGCGACGACGAGCTCAACGACATCGCGCATGTGCTGCTGGAGCGGCTCGCGGAGCTGGCGCCGGAGGCCGCGCTGGCCTTCGGGCACGAGAAGGGCTTCGGCCTCGATCCGCCTTGGTGGCACAGCGTGATCGGAGGGCTGGCGGACCCGCGCGCGGCGACGGAGGCGGTGCTCTCGCTGCCCGCGAGCGAGGCGCGCACGGGCTACCTCGGGCACATCGCGTTTCGTCTCGGACTGGCCGATCCGGCGGCCGCCGCGGCGCATGTGGCGGCGGGTGCGCCGCCGGAGGCGCGGAGCGTGGTGCTGGCCAACGCGGCCATCGGCGTCAGCCGCCGCGATCCCGCCGCCGGCCTGGCCTTCGCGATCGATCGTGGCGCCGCGACCGAAGATCCCGGTCTCGTGCGAAGCCTCGCGGTGGACTGGGCGATGGACGACCTCGCGGCCGCGCGCCGGCATATCCTCGCGATGCCTGATGGGCCGGCGCGCCGTGCCGCGCTGGACGGCCTTCACGCCGCGGCGCAGGGGCGCGGAAACCCGGACAACTAAAACGGCCCGCGGCATTTCGCCGCGGGCCGTTTGCTTTTGGAGGGACGCCGTCCTCGGCGTCCGCGTTGACTCGGGAGCTCGGAAGAATTCACGCGGACACGGGCAGCGGGGACGCTGCCCCTCCAACGATAAAACAGTCGATCACCTCAGCCGCGGCGGCGGCGCCGCGTGGCGGCGAGCCCGAGGCCCGCGAGGCCGGCGAGCGCGGCGAAGGCCGAGGGCTCGGGGATGGGCGACACCGTCCCGCTCACGACGATGTCGTCCAGGAAGATGCCTTGGCTGGCGTCCTGGGTCTGGAAATAAAACCGGAAGATCTGGGTTTGGCCGGAGCCGAGCACGCCGAGCCCGGCGAGGCTGGCGGAGTAGGTCAGCGGCATCGTGTTTCCCTCGGGGCTGGCGTAGCGCACCAGCGTGCCGCCGGCCGGCGCGGTCACATCGCTCGCGAGCACGGTGCTGGAGGCGCTGAAGCTGGAGGCGCTGGTTTCGGTGACGAGAAACACGCCGCGGCGGGCGGCGTCGTTGGAGGACGCGATGCCCGCCTGGAAGCTGATCGAGTCAAACGCGATCTGGAAGCCCTCGACCACGGTGACGCTGAAGGTGACGTAGTTGCCGGCGGCGAAGGCGTTCGCGAAGGTGACGGGCGTGCTGGCGCCGGAGCCGGTGGTGCTGTTCCAGGTGGTGATGCGGTCGGTGCCGTTTTCGATCACGTTGCTGCCGGTGTTGGCGTTGCCGAGGTGGTTGACGAGGAAGGTGGAGCCGACGTTTTCCGCCAACGCCGTCGGGCCGAGGTAGGTCGAGCTGTTGAGCGCCGCGCTGGGCGCGGTCATCTTGTAGTCCACCAGCACGGCGGCGGAGGCGGAGCTGGCGAGGAGGGCGAGAAGGGCGCCGGCGGCGCCGAGTGTCGATCTGGAGTTCATGCGGGGTGTCGTTGTGGTGTGGATACGCGGCGAGGGCGCGGTCAGCGGGCGACCGTGATCTTGCCGAGCGAAAGTTCGGTATGGGTGCCGGCGCGCGCGGCGGTGTTGTCGCGCCGGGCGTCGATCGAGATCGCGGCGCTGTCGGAGCGGCCCCACTCGGCGAGCGAGAGGGGGAAGGCGCCGGACCGGTTGATCGAGACGCCGTTGCCCTCGGCCGAGAGGTCGAAGCGCACGAAGCCGGGCGTCTGCGCCGGCCCGAGGGTGAGCGAGATGCGCTTCGGCACGGCGGGCAGCTCCTGCACGAGCACGGAGTTCACCTTCTTGCCGGAGAGCGTCTCGGGCGCCGAGCCCAGGTCGAAGCCGTCCACCCGGTAGCCGAGCAGCAGCAGGCCGGGGCGCACGCGGAGCGAGATCACGTCCTCGGCGCGCTCGGCGCGGTCGGGCGTGGAGGAGAGCGAGAGCTTGAAGCGGGCGTCGCCGGGCTCGATCCCCTTCGCCTCGAGCGCGATGTCCTCGATGGTGACGGTGATGGGGCGGGTGAAGAAGCCGAAGTCCTCGAGCGCCTGGCTCACGAGCGCGACGTAGGTGTTGGGCCAGGTGGAGGCGCGCAGGCGGAGCGTGCCGCCGGCCTCGGTGATGGTGCTGTCGTTGTTGCCGTCCGGCCGGAGCACGGTCCAGAAGCCGGGCTGCGAGTCGGCGAGGGCGGGGTCGCCGTCGTCGAAACTGTCCACGAAGACGGTCTCGGCCCGGGCGAGCGGGGCGAGCAGCGGGAGGGCGAGCAGCGAGAGGCGGGCGCGGAGGAGGGAAAGGGAGGACGGCATGGCGAGGGGTGTGCCCATACCCTGCCAGAGCGGTCGCCGCCGACGAAGCCGTCGCCTGCTTTACACGTTCCGCGTTTTGCCCCACGGTCGCGGCATGGCCATATCGATGGAGACGATCGCGCGGCGGCTGGGGATCTCGAAGGTCACGGTGTCGAACGCCATGCGCGGCAGCGGGCGCATCTCCGAGGCCACGCGTCGGCGCGTGCTCGCGGCGGCGGAGCAGATGGGCTACCGGCCCAATCCCCTCGTCACCGCGCTGATGAGCAACCTGCGGCGGCGCCGCTCGGGCCGACGTTGCACGCTGGCTTTCCTCAATTTTTTCCCGGGCAAGGACGACTGGAAGGAGCACCCGACCTTCGTGGAGTTTCACCGCGGCGCCACCGCCCGCGCGGAGGAGCTGGGCTACCGGGTGGAGCTGCACTGGCAGGGCGAGGTGGAGGGCAACAGCCGGCGCCTGGGCAATATCCTGTATGCGCGCGGCATCCCGGGCGTGGTCATCGCGCCGCTGCCCTCCGCGTCGGTGCGCATCGACCTCGATTGGGCGCGGCTCGCGACGGTCGCCATCGGCCACACCTTCCGGGCGTTCCAGCCGCACCGCGTGAGCAATCACCAATTTCACTCCATGCGTCTCGCGATGGACAAGCTGGTGGAGCGCGGGCTCGGCCGCATCGGCCTCGTGCTGCCGCGCATGGACGACGACAAGGTGGAGAACATGTGGGTGGCCGGCTACATCGCCGCGCAGCTCCGCCACGGGTTGCCGGCGATCCCGCCGCTGGCCACGGCGAGTTTCAACGCGCAGACGGTCGTGCCGTGGATCCGCGAGCAGCGCCTCGACGCGGTGGTGAGCACCAACCACCACATCGTGCGCTGGATGACGCAGGCCGGCCTGCGCGTGCCGGCGGACGTGAGCTTCGCGCACCTCGACTGGTCGCCACTCAAGGGCGCCATGGCCGGCGTGAACCAATGCTCCGACCGCATCGGCGCGGCCGCCGTGGACCTGCTGATCGAGCAGCTCAACAACAACGAGCTCGGCATCCCCGCCCAGCCGAAGACGGTGATGATCGACGGCGTGTGGCACGACGGGCCGAGCCTGCGCGAGGCGGAGGTGGTGGAGCCGGTGGGCTTGGACGCCGCGCCGGAGCCTCGCACCCCGGGCGCCCGAAAGCCCGGCCGCGGAAAAGCGCGTGTGCGGAACGCGTAAACCACGCGCCGGTTTGTTCGCCCGCGGCGGGCGCCGCTGAATCCAGATCGTCATGATACCTCCGCTGCCCCGCCTGTTGTTCGCTTTCGTTTTCTTCGCGTTCGCCTCCGTCGTGCTGCGCGCCGACGGCGCCACGCCATCGCCCCTGCCTCCCGGAGCCCCGCTGGTGGAGGCGGAGGATTTCGAGGTGCGTAGCAACCCGGCGCTGGTCGATCTGCGGCGTCGCGGGCTCGGCGAATGGCACGGGCGCGCGATCTGGCGCGCCGAGAGCGCGGCCGAGGCGACCGATCCCTGGCTCGTCCAGCTCAAGGCGCGCACGTGCCAGGCGGTGCGCAAGGGCGACGTGGCGCTCTTCGTCGTGCAGGCCCGCGCGGTCGAGACCCGCCACGAGAGCGATCAAGCCCAGTTGCGCCTGGTGGTGGCCGACGAGGCCAAGCCCTTCCCGCGCATCGCCGTGGGCCACTACTTCGCGGACCGCCAGTGGCGCGAGTTCGCGCTGCCCTTCACCTTTGCCCGCGATTTCGCGGAGGGCGAGGTGACCGCGATGCTCGACCTCGGCTTCGGCCGGCAGACGGTCGAGCTGGCCGGCCTGCGCATCGTCCACTTCGGCGCGGGCGTGCCGATCGCGAGCCTGCCCCGCACGCGCCCCGGCTACCGCGGCCACGAGCCCGACGCCGCGTGGCGCCGCGAGGCCTTGGCGCGGATCGAGCGCCTGCGCAAAGGCGAGCTCGCGCTCCAAGTGGTGGACGCCGCCGGCCGCCCGGTCGCCGCCGACGTGCGCGCCGTGCTGCGCTCGCACGCCTTCGAATTTGGCGTCGCGGTCAACGTGGACACCTTCACCGCCGACTCGCCCGACACCGCCCGCTACCGCCGCCTCGTCGGCGAGCTGTTCAACGCCGCCACCCTCGAAAACGCGCTCAAGTGGGGCAACTGGATCGGGGAGAAAAAGCCCGAGGACTACCGCAGCCGCACCTTCGAGACGCTCGACTGGCTGCGCGAGCGCGGCTTCGCGGTGCGCGGCCATGTGATGGTGTGGCCGGGGAAACGTTTCCTGCCGGCGCACATCGTGCGGATGCTCGACGGGCCGGAGCGCGCGCGCATCCCGGAGCTCGTGCTCGAGCACATACGCGACATCGCCCTCGCCACCCGGGACCACGTCTCGGAGTGGGACGTGTTGAACGAGCCGATCAACAACCACGACCTCATGGACGCCTTCGGCCGCGGGATCATGGTGGACTGGTTCAAGGAGGCCGCGAAGGCGCGCCCCGGCGTGCCGCTTTTCCTCAACGACTGGGGCAACCACGACCAGCGCCAGAGTCCGGCGCACGTGAAGGCCTTCGAGGAGGTCGCGCGTTATCTGCTCGACCAAGGCGCGCCGCTCGGAGGCTTCGGCCTGCAGTGCCACATCGGCGGCGTGCTCAGCGCCCCCGAGGACATCCTTGCGACGCTGGACCGTTATCAGGCGTCTTTCGGGCTGCCGGTGCGCGTCACGGAGTTTGACGTGGCGATCGACGACGAGGAGATCCAAGCGGCCTACACGCGTGATTTCATGATCGCGATGTTCAGCCATCCTTCGGTGGTCGGTGTGCAGCACTGGGGCTTCTGGGCGGGGCGGCACTGGCAGCCTAACGCCGCGCTCTATCGCAAGGACTGGACCGAGCGGCCCAACGGCGCCGCCTATCGCACGCTCGTGAAGGAGACCTGGCACACCGATGCGAGCGGACGCAGCGACGAGGCGGGCAGGTGGAGCGCGCGGGCCTTCTACGGCACCTACGAGGTCACGGTGCGTCGGGATGGTCGCGAGCAGGTCGTGCGCGTGGAGCATCGGCCGGATGGCGGCGGCGCGCCCGTGCGGATCGAGTTGGCCGACTGAGCGCGACGGGGCGGGGCGTGTTCGTGGTTGAGACACGAGGCGGAACGTGGTGCGAGTGGACGCATGGCGTCCGCGCCCGACATTCTCTGGATCGTGACCACGCAGTGGCGGGCGCAGGCCTGCGGCTACGCCGGCGATCCCAACGCCCGCACGCCGGCGATCGACGCGCTCGCGGCCGATCCGCGGACGGTCAACTACGCGCAGGCGGTGACGCCGCATCCCTTCGGGCCTTTCGCGCGGGCGGCGATGTTGACCGGCGTGCCGAGCCCGGAAAACGGCGTGCGCGATTATTGGGACCCGCTGCCGCGATGCGCCTGGACCGTGGCGCGCGGTTTGGCCGGGCGCGGCTACGCGACGGCCTTTTTCGGCAAGTGGGGCGTGGGCGAGCGCGACCGTGCGGCGCCGCTCGTCGGCGAGGCCGCGGCGCGCGTGCCGGTGCAACGCGAGGCACGGGGCGGCTTCGGCTGGTGGGTGGGATTCGAAGGCGGATTTTTGCTCAACGACCCTTGGCTGCACGGCGACGGGATCGAGAGCTGGGAGCGGGCGCGAGGTTACCAGAGCGACGTGCTGTGCGAGCGCGCGGCGGAGTGGCTGGCGCGACCGGAGGCGGCGAGCGCTCCGCGCTTCACGGTGGTGAGCTTGGAGGCGCCGCATCCGCCCTACCATGCGCCGGTGCCGAGCTCCGGAGAAAACGCGTTGGGGACAACGCGTTCCACCGAACTGATGCTGTCGCCGAACGTGCCGCGCGGCGGCGAGGCGGAGGCGAAGGCGCGGCGCGAGTTGGCCGGCTACTACGCGCACATCGCGGCGACGGACGCGGCGATCGGGCGGCTGCTCGCGCGCGTGCCGCCGGACACCATCGTGGTTTTCACCTCGGTGCATGGCGACATGCACGGTGCGCACGGGCTTTTCCGGAAGGGCTGGCCGCACGAGGAGAGCGTGCGCGTGCCGCTGCTGGTGCGCGGCGCGCCGAAGGCCGGCGCGTCGGGGACAACGCGCTCCGCCGACGAGCCCGTATCGTTGCTCGATTTGCCGGCGATGGCCTTGGCGTGGAGCGAAGGGCGGGCGTGGCGATGCCCGAACGAGCGCGCGGAAATCTCGATGCCGAGCGTGGTGGCGCTGCCGCACCAATGCGACCGCGTGTGGCGCGGCTGGCGCTCGGCGACGGAGAAGCGGGTCTTCAACGCCGACGGGAGCGAGTGGACGCTGGGCGAGTAATCGGCAAAGTGTAACCCAATAGGTTACACGACCCCCGGGTGGGCGGGTTGACGGGTGGCGTCACCAGGCGGAGCGGTCGCCCTTGAGACGGCGCCAGACGTCGTCGAAGCCGGCGCCGCGGGCGTCGAGGGCGGCGATGCTTTGTCGGAGCGGAATCTCGGCGCCCGGTTCCGGGGCGGCCGGGAAATCCCATGAGAAGGGCCAGGTCCATTCGTTCGCGGAGGTTCCCGGGCCGGGGCGCATCTCGCTGAAACGCAGGTCCACGACACGGATCACGGCGGGATCGTCGGGCGAGGGGAAGGCCGCCCAGAAGCCTTGGGAAAACCACTCGACGGTGGCGAAGGCGCGAGAGGAGCGCACGGCGGCCGGAATGGCGGCCGCGTTGCGCGGGATGAGGTCGAAGCGCACCGAGTTGTCCCGATCAAGCCAGGACCAATGGCCGACCACGAAACCGTCTTCGGTTTCGGCGAGGTGGCGCCAGAGGACGGTGTTGAGCGCGGTGGCGGAGGTGATAACCCGGCCGGGCGCGACTTCGTGACCAGCGCTGACGCGGGCTTGAGCGAAGACCATCGCGGCGCGGGCTTGGGCGACGAAGCTCCAGGCGACATAGAGCGTGGAGAGGGCGAGCCCGGCGACGTTGGCGAGGTGGCGGGCGCGCGGGCTGCGGAGCACGAGGGCGAGCAGGATGCCGAAGACGAGCGGCGCGGTGTAGAGCGGGTCGATGATGAAGAGGTTGTTGAGGCCGAAGCCGTGGCGGGAGAAGGGCGCGAGGAGCTGCGTGCCGTAAACGGTGAAGACGTCGATCAGCACGTGGCTGGCGAAGATCAGCCAGAGGCCGACGAAGGCGTCGCGGCGCGTGAGCGAAACGCGCGGCGGCGTAGGGTTCAGGTGGATACGGGCGAGAAGCGGGGCGAAGAGGGCGGCTCCGACGATCATCGCCCAGAGCGCGTGCGATTCGCCTCGGTGAAAGAGGAGGCGTTGCACGGGGTCGAGCCAGGGGAAGACAAGGATGTCGAGGTCGGGCAGGGTGCCGAAGAGCAGGCCCCAGCCGAGCGCGCGCCGGCCGAGCTGGCGGTGCCAGCAACCATGGGCGACGGCGGCGCCGAGCGCGGCTTGCGTGACGGAATCCATGAGCCGGTAACAGGATGCGGACGCCGCGCGAGAGCAAGCGGGGGCCGGCTGAAAGCCGGCGCACTCCGGGGCGGAGCCGTTACCCCGTCTTTCGCAGCGAACGCAGGTAAAGCTCGCCGCAAGCGCGTGCATCCGAGAGCGCGTCGTGGTGGTCGAGCGCGATGCCATGTTCGGCGCACAGTCCGGCCAGCCCTTTGCCATAAATGTGGAGGGTGCAGACTCCTTGATACTCGGGGACGGCCAGCCCGTAGCGGGCGAGCGACTGGCGGAGCACCCGGAAATCGAAGCGCGGTCCGTTGTGGGCCACCACGACCTGGCCGGCGATGTAGGGCTCCAACTCCGGCCACAGCGCCGCGAAGTCCGGCGCCAAGCGCGTAAGGCCGGCGTGGATACCATGGATGCCGGTAAACCTCGCGTTGAACCAGTTGCCCGGCGGGCGCACCAGCCGCGCCAGCTCGCGCGTCGCCACGCCGTTCTCGTAGCGCACGAGGCCGACCTGGCAGATGCTGTCGCCGCGATGGTTCGCGGTCTCGAAATCGAGCGCGGTGAAGGTGGCGGGCATAAAATATC
>JAUWBD010000114.1 GCA_030605125.1 Verrucomicrobiota bacterium
CTGCTCCGCGCGCGCCTCCAGCCGCGAGGCCGGAAAGCCCGTGTTGCGGGCCAGCCAGAGAAAGACCCGAGCCGGAGGAGTGTTTGCGTCGCCTGCCATGTCGCACAGGTTGCGAGGTCGCCGCCTCCCCCGTCAACCGCCGCGCTCGCGTCATGTTTATTCGCCGCCTCCTCGCCGCCGCCCTGCTCGCCGTCGCGCCCTTCTTCGCCGCCTGCGATCCGGATACCCGCGCCGCCTCCGGCGCATCGCCCGCCGCCGCGGCCCCGGCCGGAGCCCCCGCGACCGACCCGGCGCCGGCCGATCTCGTGCCCGACGCCGACGGCAAGGTGCGCCTCACCGACGCCGAGTGGCGCGCTCGCCTCGATCCCGAGGCGTATCGCATCCTCCGCGGCTCGGGCACCGAGCGCCCCTTCTCCTGCCCGCTCTGGAAGATCACCGACGAGCCCGGCCGCTACCACTGCGCCGGCTGCGGGCTCGCCCTCTTCGACTCCGCCGCGAAGTTCGACTCCGGCACCGGCTGGCCGAGCTTCACCCGGCCGCTCGCCGACGACCGCGTGCTCGAACGGCCCGACCACTCGCACGGCATGGTGCGCGTGGAGACCCTCTGCGCGCGCTGCGACGGGCACCTCGGCCACGTCTTCCCCGACGGCCCTCCGCCCACCGGGCAACGTTACTGCATCAACGGCGTCGCGCTGCGCTTCCGCCCCGCCTCGTCGCCCTGAATCGTCCTCCCGCCGAAGGCCGGTCTTGAGCCCGCGCCGGGCCGCGCGCACGCTCCCCGCCCTTTCCCGTCCCGCCAGCCTTCGCCCATCCCCTCATGTCGCACGCCATCAAAGCCGCCTCCGATCCCGTGAAACAGTTCTCCGTCTTCACCGAGAACCGCGTCGGCCGCCTGTCCGACCTCACCACGCTGCTCAAGGCCAACGACGTCCACATCGTCGCGCTCACCGTGCTCGACTTCACCGACACCACCATCCTGCGCCTCGTGGTGGACGACAACGACAAGGCCCGCGAGCTGATGGTGAACAACGATTTTCCCTACACCGAGTGCGAGGTGGTCGCGGTCGAGATCGCCGACGAGGCCGACCTGCGCGAGGTGCTCGCCGCCCTCCTCGAGGCCGAGATCAACATCCACTACGTTTACAGCTTCATCAAGCGGCCCGAGGGCCGCTCCGCGCTCGTCCTCAACATCGAGGACCCCGACGTCGCCGCGCAATCGCTCGGCAACCACGGCTTCAAGGTCCTCACCCAGTCCGACATCGCGCGCTGAGCGAGAAGCCCGGCGCCTGGCCGGCAGGAGGATGGCTCAGCGCTTCGAGGATTTCGCCTTCGCGACGCCCTTCTTCGCCGCCGCGCGCGGCACCACCATCACCGGGCACGCGGCCTTGCGCAGCACCGCGTGGGTCGTGCTGCCCACGATCAAGTCGTAGAACGCGGTGTGCCCGTGCGAGCCGAGCACGATCAAGTCGGCCTTTCGCTTCGCCGCGATCTCCAGGATGTGCGCCGCCGCCGGCCCGTGCGTGAGCTGCGTGCTGACCGTCAGCCCTCGCGCCGTCAGCTCGTCCTCCGTGTGCTCGAGCTGGTGCCTCGCGTTTTTCTCCGCGACCGCGAGCGTCTCCTGCAACATCTCCATCCCGATGCCATACTCCGTCGTCACGACGGGCGGCAGCAGGCTGTGGTGCAACACGACCTCGGCGCCCGAGGTCTTGGCCAGTTCGACCGCCGTCTCGATCACGGCGCGAGTCGCGGGCGAAAAATCAACCGATACCAGCATGGTTTTCATGGCGACAACAGGGGTTAAGGGTTTGGCAAACAACGTTCTCTCTGACGCCGACAGATTGCCCCGCCCTCGCCCCGAAGGCAACCCGCCAATCCGCCGCCCGCGCCGCGAGAAGAACGGCTTATCCGCGCTTCACGAACCGCCGCCGCACCAGCGCCACCACTTCCTCGCGCCCTTGCACGCGCAGCGCCCAGGCCGCCGCGAAAAACACCGCCGCCCCCAGCCCGATCAGGAAAAACAAGCCCGCCGCCTCGCTGCCTCCCCCCGTGCCCGCCCAGGCCCGCCAGCCCGCCGCGGCGAGCATCACCACGCCCGCCATCACCGCGCTCGCCGCGCCCACTTTCGCCAGGTGCCCGCCCAGATGCCGGAAGGCCAGGCCCGCGTTCGCCCGCGCCAGGTGCGACTGCAAATACACCGCCTGCACGATCACCGCGCCCGTCGCGCCGAGCGCCAGTCCGGGAGCGCCCAGCCAGTGCATCAGCGCGAGGCTGAGCGCCATGTTGGTCACGAAGCTCCACCACGCGGCCCGCACCGGCGTGCGGGTGTCCTTCCGCGCATAAAAGGCCCGCAGCGCCAGGCTCACGAAGGCCAGGAAGGGCAGCGCCACCACGCTCACCGCCAGCACTGGCGCCATAAGCGCCGTGTGCTCGGCCGTGAATTCGCCGCGCTCGAACAGCACGCGCGTGAAGGGCCGCGCGAGCACGATCAGGCCCGCCGCCGCCGGCACGTTGACCAGCAGGATGAGGCGCATGCCCCGCCGGTAATCCTCCGCCAGCAGATCGGGCCGGCCCTCCGCCGCGTGTTTCGCGATCTGCGGAAACACCACCGTCGAGACCGCCAGCGCGAAGACCCCGATCGGCAGCTCCATCACGCGCGTGGAGAGGTTGAGCAGCGTGGCCGCCGCGTCGTCGAGCGACAGGCCGAGCAGGCGCGAGAGCGTGGTGTTCACCAGATAGATGGCGGAGCCGAAAAGCGTCGGCACCATGAGCCGCGCGATCTGGCGCACGCCCTCGCTCCGCGCCGGCGCCCAGCGCGGCCGCCAGCCCAGCCGCATGAGCGCCAGCCCCGGCACCAGCATCTGCATCGCCCCGCCGAGGAGCACGCCCGCGCAGAGCCAGCGCATGCGCGCCTCCGCATCGTCCCCCGCCAGCCGCACGCCGAGCAGCAGCAGCCCGATCATGGCGAGATTCAGCCACACCGGATTGAGCGCCGGCTCGAGGAAACGGTCGCGCGTCTGGAGCGCGGCGCTGAAGACCGCCGCCAGGCACACCATCGTCATGTAGGGAAACAGCACTACGGCGAGCCGCGCCCCCAGCCGCCAGCGCTCCACCGTGTCCGCCTCCACGCCCGCCGACGCCAGGCCCGCGCCCCACCAATCGTGCGCCGAGAGCAGCGCCATCGCCACGCCGGTGATCGCGAGCGTCGTCACCCCCACCCACGTCGCCACCTCGTTGACCAGCGCCAGCGCGCCAGTGTAGCCCCGCCGCCGGGTCTCCTCCTGCAAGGTCGGCACGAAGGCCGAGGTGAGCGCCCCTTCGCCGAGCAGACGCCGGAAGAGATTGGGCATCGTGAACGCCGTCACGAAAGCCGAGGCCAGCGCGCTCGCGCCAAACACCGCCGCGATCACCATCTCGCGCACCAGCCCGAGCACGCGCGAGACCATCGTCACCCCCGACACGATCCCGATGTTGCGCAACGCTTGGCCCATGAATAATTCGGCCGTCACGGTCGCGCGCGCCCTTTTCCCTTACAAGCTCACAGAAACCACCCGGATGCCCGCGCCCCCGGCAACCTCCTAAGCTCCCTCGCCCGTGACGCCGCCCACCGATCCCACCTCCCCCGCCGCCCATCCCGCGCAAGATTCCTGGGACGTCATCATCGTCGGCGGCGCCCTCTCCGGCGCCTCCACCGCCTGCCTCCTCCTCCGCCGCAACCCCCGCCTGCGCGTGCTCATCATCGAGCGCGATCCCGCCTTCAAACGCCGCGTCGGCGAATCCACCGTCGAGGTAAGCGCCTGGTTCCTCGCCCGCCAGCTCGACCTCGCCGGGCACCTGCTCGAAAAACACCTCCCCAAGCAGGGCCTGCGCTTCTGGTTTCACAACGAGCGCGCCAAAACCCTCGCCGGCTGCTCCGAGACCGGCCCCGGCTACAACGTCCGCTTCCCCGGCTACCAGGTGGACCGCGCCGTGCTCGACGAGGAAGTGCTCGCCCGCGCCGTCGCCGCCGGCGCCTCGCTCCTCCGCCCCGCCAAGGTCCGCGCCATCACCCTCTCCTCAGGTGGCCTGCAAACCGTCGAACTTGAAGGCGGCGGGAGCATCCCGCTCCCGCCGTCCGGATCCCCCGCGCCCGCCATCCTCCGCGCCCGCTGGGTCGTGGACGCCTCCGGCTTCGCCGCCCTGCTCGCCCGCCGCGAGGGCTGGCTCCAGCCCAACACCGCCCACCCCACCGCCGCCGTCTGGTCGCGCTGGAGCGGCGTGAAAAACTGGGACTCGCGCGCCCTCGCCGACAAATTCCCCGGCTACGCCCGCCGCACCAAGGCCCTTCGCCACGTGGCCACCAACCACCTCGTCGGCCTCGGCTGGTGGGCCTGGGTCATCCCGCTCAAAGGCGGCGACGTGAGCATCGGCGTGGTTTTCGACCAGCGCCTCGTCGAGCTCCCGGAAGGCGAGCACCTCGGCGAGCGCCTTCGCGCCCTCCTCCTCGCCCACCCCGCGGCGCGCGAGATCCTCGCCGACGCCACCTGGAGCCGCGGCGACGTCCACTTCCGCCGCAACCTCGCCTACCGCTCCTCGACCTTCGCGGGCGACGGGTTCGCGCTCGTCGGCGACGCCGCCGCCTTCATCGACCCCTTCTACTCGCCCGGCATGGACTGGATCGCCTACACCGCCGGCTCCACCGCCGCCCTCATCGACGCCTGCGCGCGCGGCAAACCCGTCGCGCCCCGCGTCGCCCGGCACAACACCCTCTTCTCCCTCGCCCACGACCGCTGGTTCGACGGCGTGTATCGGGACAAATACTACTACATGGGCGACCACCAGCTCATGACCACCGCCTTCCGGCTCGACCTCGGGCTCTACTACTTCGGCGTCGTCGCCCGCCTCTTCAAGCTCGGCCCCTCCGCCCTCGAGACCCCGCCCTTCGCCAATCCCGGCGCCGGCCCCTTCGCCCGCTTCATCGCCTTCTACAACCGCCGCCTCGCCGCCCTCGCCCGCGCCCGGCTCGCCCGCGGCGCCTGGGGCGCCCGCAACCACGCCCGCGTGTATTCATTCCGCAGCTACGAACTCACCTGGACGCTCCCGCTCCGCGTCCTCGTCGCCGTCGGCGCCTACGCCCGTCTCGAACTGCTCGAGGGCTGGCGCACCTGGCTGCCGTCCGCGTCCGCGCCCGAGGCCGCGCCCGCCCCGCCGCGCGCCCGCCCGCTTCCCCGCCCGACAACGCGCCACGCGCCGGGCGCTCCCGAGCCAGACCCCGCCCCCGCCACATGAACGACGCCACCGACACCCTCGCCTCGCTCTCCCCCTCCGCCCGCGACGCCCACGCCCACTGGGCCGCGCGTCGCGATCCCGCCTCGCTCGACATCGCCGTGAACGAACTGCTCGAGCACCATCGCCCCACGCGCGCCCGCGCCGGCGCGGCGCCCGCCCCGCTCACCGCCGGCTCCCGCCTCGTCGCCGACCTCGGCTACGATTCTCTCCTGCTCGCCGAGCTCGCGCTCCTCGTCGAGGACCTCTTCGAGGTCGAGATCAGCACCGCCGATCTCCGCGGCATCACCACCGTCGCCGACCTCCACGCGCATCTCCACGCCCGCCTCGCCGCCTGATCCGCCTCCTCGCGGCGAGGCGAGAGGGCCCCGGGCCCAGCCGCCCCCTCCCGTTTCCCGGTTGTGTTTTCCGGGAGCGCCCGTGGCGGAACCGGTTGCAGCGCCGCGTGCGCCGCCCTCCTTGCCCGCATGGACGCCCCGACGCCCCCCATCGTCCGCATCGGCTGGGCGGTCCTGATCATCGCCATCGCACTGATCCTGCTCCGCCTCGCGAGCGCCGTTTTCATTCCGCTCGCCCTCGCGCTTTTCACCGTCGCGCTCGCGTGGCCCTTGCAATGCCGGCTCGAGAAATGGCGCACGCCCCGCCCGCTCGCCTATGTTTTCACCCTGCTCACCGTTCTCCTCGTGGTCGGGGTGTTCGTCGGCCTGATCTACATCTGCGCGCGCAACGTCGCCGAAAAGGCGCCCGACTACCGCGAGCGCTTCACCGAGCTCCACCAAAACACGAAAGCGTGGATGGCCGAGCAGCGCCGCAAGACCGCCTCGCTCACCGACCTCTCGCTCGACCTGCCCCCGTCTGGCGCATCCGGCTCGGCCGGCGCGCCGGACGCCCCCGGCGCCGGCAATCCGCCGGCGGGCGCGGCCGCGACCGAGAGCGAGCCGCGCGAGTCCGAGCCGAAGAATGGCGACGACAGCGGCGGCGACAGCCCGCTCGTCGGCTTCGCCGGCAAGGTGCTCGCCTTCGCCTACGGCATCGTCGGCCAGCTCGCCTTGCTCATCACCTTCACGGTGCTCGCCCTCATCGAGATCCACCGCTTCACGCAAAAGATCGAGCGCCGGCTCCCCTCCCCCCACGGCACCACCGTGCGCGACGTCGTCGCCGAGATCGCCGGCACGCTCCAGCGCTACATGCTCCTTCGCACGCTCGTGAGCGCGAGCACCGGCCTGCTGGTGTGGCTCTACTGCTGGATGATCGGCCTGGAATTCGCGCTCGTCTGGGGCGTGCTGTCCTTCCTCCTCAACTACATCCCGACCCTCGGCTCCATCGTGGCCGTGATCCCGCCCACGCTCTTCTCCGCGCTGGAGGGCCGCGCCAGCCTGTTTCTCGCCACGCTCGCCGGCCTCACCGTCATCCAGTTCACCATCGGCAACCTTCTGGACCCCCGGCTCGAGGGGCGCATTCTCCGACTATCGCCCGTGCTGCTCTTTCTCTCCATGGTGTTCTGGGGCTGGTTGTGGGGCATCCCGGGCGCCTTGCTCGGCATCCCGATTCTCTCGGCGATCTTCATCGTCTGCCGGCGCTTCACCGCCACGCGCCCGCTCGCCGACCTCTTGGAAAAATAGCGCGGCCCGGCCCGGCTCATCCCGACGCCGACTCGCGCGGGGAACGCAGGGCCAGGGCCCGCGGCCACGATCGCAGCTCGTCCGCCATCGCGGCGAAGCCCGGGAAATCGTTCTCCAATCGCCGCAGATCGCGCGCGTGCCGCCGCGCCGCCGCCGTCGCCCGCTCCAAGGCCAGCGGCAAGGTGGGCCGCTCCGTGCCATACACGCGCAGCTTCAGCTCGCGCCTCGTGTAGGGCACGCGCCCCTCGGCCCGCGCCTCGATCCAGCCCGCCTCGCCGACCGTCTCGTCGAGCCCGCACAGATACCAGGCCTCGGCGGCCGGCACCGCCAGGCCCACCGCGCGAAGCACCCGCTCGCGCCCGCGCGCCGGCGGCAGCGTCTTGGTCGCGCGGCGAAAGGTCGCCCGCAGCTGGCAGAGCCGGCAGCGCGGGTGGAAGTAGCCGGGCGCCTCGTGCGCCGCCGTGTGCGGCTCGCTGTCGTCCGCGTCCACGAGCACGATCAGCCCGTCGGCGTCGGTGTGGAAATGCAGGTGCCGCGCGATCGCCGGCAGGATCTGCAGCACCGAGGGCCAGCCGCGCGCGCGGAGATTGGGCTGCACGCGCTCAAAGGGCCCTCCCAGCACGGCCTCCGCGAGGATCGCCGTCGCCGTCTCGTCCACGATCGACTCGCCCAGCAGGGCGATGCGCGGAGGCCGCGCCGGATGGTGTGGATCGGGCGGGAGCGCGCGCTTCATGGCTGTTCTTCGGGCACGCCGCCGAGCACGCCGGAATACCAAAGATCGCCGAGGCTGCCGCCCTCCGCGAGCAGCTCGCCGAGATCCGTTCGCTCCGAGAGCCGCGTGAAGGTCGCCGCGCGGCCGGTCTTCTCGGCGATGACCACCTCCTCCGGATGGTCGCGAAAGAGATCGAGCAGGAGCGGCGAGTGCGTCGTCGCGATGACCTGCGTCGGCGGCCGGTCGAGCCCGCGATCGGCCGGATAGCTGAGGCGGTAGAGGATGTCGCGCACCTCGCGGAGCAGACGGGGATGGATGCCTCGATCGATCTCCTCCACGCACACGATCGCCGGCGGCTCGGGATCATGCGCGAGCGCAAGCAGCGCCAGCGTGTAAAGCGTGCCCTGGGAAAGGTCTTCCGGCTCCAGCAACGCGTTCTCCGAAGGGTCCGCGATCCGGAGGGCGAAGCTCCCCTTTTCCGGCCGCAGCATTAGTTCGGAATATTCGGGGAAAAGGCGCAGCACCTCCGCGCGCAGCCCGGCGAAGGCCTCCGGGGCGCGGTCGCGCAGCGCGGCCAGGCGCGCGCCGAGGTTGCCGCCGTCGGGCGCGAGCTCGTCGGAGGAAACCGGATACAGCGGGCGCGCGATGGCCGTGTGGTCGAGCAGGTAGGCGCGCAGACCGAGGATCTTTTTCCGCAGTCCTTCCCAATCGTCGGCGCCCTCTCCCGTCGGCAAGGGCACGATTTGGAGCAGATCGCACACGCTCTCGCTCGCGCAGCCGAGCACGGCCTCGAGCCCGTCGTGCGGCGGCTCGAACCGGAACGTGACCTCCGCCGCGTCGTGCAGGCGGTCTTGCTCCCGGCGCAGGTCGCGCAGGGGCATCCGCGCCAGGGTGCGCAGCCGCAGCAACGCCTGGATCAGGCTGCTCTTGCCCGAGCCGTTCGGCCCGATCACGAGATTGAAAGGCTGCAACGCGAGCCGCGCGGAGCGCAGCGCCTTGAAATTTCGGAAGGCGACGGAGGCGATCACGTCCCCAAGCCTAGCCCCGCGCCCCGTCGCCGCGCAACCGTTGTTCCTCCTCGCTCAAGAGATCCGCCAGGGATCGTCCTCAGCGGCGCGGGCGGCCGCCCGCGCCTCGGCCTCCAGATGCGCCCGCCAGGCCTGCGCGAAGCGGAAGGAGCGCCAGCAGTTGAAGAGCAGGAAACCCGCGAGCACCGCCATGAACCACCACCCCGACACCACCCCCAACACGAGCAGCGCTCCACCGCCGAGGAAGCCGACGAAGGTCGCCGCGAAGAGACTCTTCACCGGCCCCACAAAATACCACAGCACCGAGCGTAGGATCTGGCCGCCATCGAGCGGATACACGGGCAGCAGGTTGAAAATCAGCAGCAGCGCGTTGATACGGTTTATCATCACCAGACATTTCCAGAGGTCGGGAAACGCGTCGGCCCAGCCCCGCGCGTCCATGAGCCACAGCGCGCCGTAGAGCACCGGCACGAGCGCCACGTTGACCAGCGGCCCCGCCGCGATGCTCCACAACTGCGCGCCCGGCCGCTGCGGCGGCGCCACATAGGCCACGCCGCCGAGCGGCCAGAGCACGATCTGCTCCGCCCGGCCGCCCGTCTGCCGGCAAGCGAGCGCGTGGCCAAACTCGTGCATCAGCACGATGCCAAAGAGCGCCACATATTCCGCGACGTTCCAAATCGGCGAGGAATACTCGCCCGCCCGGCTCGAAATCAGCCACAGGGCCACGACGAACCACGACCAATGCAGATAGACGTCGATTCCGGAGAAGCGGAAGAGGCGCAGAGATCCGTCGCGGGTGGGCAGCATCCGTGAGCGCTAACGCCACCCCCTTCGGCACGGAACAAAAAAGGCGCGCCGCCGCCGCGGGCCGGCGCCTATCCGGCGGCCCCCGACCCGCCGCCCCCCGCGAGCGTCGGCCCGTCGATCCAGTCTCCCTCGACCAAGACCATCTTCGGCCGGCCCGGCACCCCCCGCTCGTTGCGGTGGATCTGGGCCACCACCAAATCCACCGCCGCGGCGCCCACTTCCACGAAGGGCTGCCGCACGCCGGCACATCTGGGATGATCCGCCCGCCAGCTCGTGGTCACAAAGCCGGTCTCGTCCGGCACCTTGGCCCCTACCGACTCCAACGCGGCCAACATCTGAGGATGCGCCCCGATCACCACATCCGGACGCACACGCCGCAACCAGCGCGACCAATCGGCCGGCGTCCACCGATCCACAAAAACCGCGTCGATCCGTTCCCTCGCCGGCAACAACAGCTGCCGATACTGCCACGCCATCGCCTGGCCGTGCTCCGTGCGCTCCGCGGTGTCGCGCATCGTCGCCAGCACCGGCCGCCGGTAGCCGCGACGCTCCACCTCCTCGATCACCCGCCCCATGATGCGCACATGATGCGCCATCGCCTGATGCAGCGCCGGCTCGCCCAGCGAGGTGCCGATCGCCGCGCAGGGAAAATCCGCCCACGGCACCGGCAGCGTGCCGCCCGGCTCGACCAAGGGCGATACGATGACCCCCGCCACGCCCCGCGCCCGCAGGATCGCCCCCACCCGCTCCGGCCGCAGCGACTCATCCGCCGGCAACTCGACCTCCGCCAGCCCGAAGCCCAGCTCTTCCGCCCGCGCCCGCGCTCCCGCCAACACCAGCGCCCGCGGCTCCTCCCGCCGGACCGCTCCCTCCCCGCGCGTCACCCAGCCCAGGTTCGCCGTCCGCGTCGCGCGCGCCCGCCGCACGCCCGCCATCAACGCCTGCACCAGCGGGTTGATACGGTAGCCGCAACGCGCCGCCGCCGCGCGGACCCTCGCCGCCGTCTCTTCGCTCGCCCGCCCCCGGCCGTTCAACACCCGCGATACGGTCATCTTCGAGACGCCCGCCAGCCGCGCCACCTCCGCAAAGGTCGGCGCCGGCACCGGGGTGCTTTTCTTCCTGCTCGGCTTCATCGCCCCGAGGATGGGTTACGTGTAACCATGCGCAAGCTTTGCCGTGCCCGCGCCGGGCGTGGTCCCCTGTTCGCCGGACGCCACCCGCTCCCGCCACCTTCCCCATGCACGCCTCCGACGACGATCGCCTGCTCGCCCTGCCGCTCGCCCGGACGCTTTTCCACGAAGTCGCGCGCGACCTGCCTGTCGTCGATTATCACAACCACCTCGACGCCCGCGCCCTCGCCGAGGACCGCCGCTTCGCCGACCTCACCGAACTCTGGGTCGTGGCCGATCCCTACAAGCACCGCGCGATGCGCATCGCCGGCGTGCCCGAGGCCGAAATCAGCGGCCCCGCTCCCGCCCGCGTGAAATTCGACCGCTGGGCCGCCACCGTCCCGCTCACCCTCGGCAACCCACTCCACGCGTGGACCTCGCTCGAGCTCTCCCGCTACTTCGATTTTTCCCTCCCGCTTTCCTCCGCCACCGCCGACGCCCTCTGGCTCCACGCCGCCGCGCGCCTCGCCTCGCCCGCCCTCTCCGCCCGCGGCCTCGTCGAGCAAACCCGCGCCACCTGCCTCTGCACCTCCGACCTCCTGCTCGACGACCTTTCGGCCCACGCCGATCTCGCCCGCTCCGGTTGGAAGGTGAAAGTGCGCCCCTCCCTCCGCGGCGATGATCTGCTCGCGGTGGAGGCGCCCGGCTTCCCGGACTTCCTCGACGCCCTGGCACGCCACGCCGGGGCACCGCTCCGCGATTACGACGCCTTCCGCGCCGCCGTTCTGCACCGCCTCGACGAGTTCGACGCCCTCGGCTGCCGGCTCGCCGACCACGCGCTCAACGACTTCGCCTACCTCGAAACCGACCAGGCCGCCACCGCCTCGCTCTTCAAGCGCCGCCTCGAGGGCCCGCTCCCCGCCGCCGACCAGGTCCGCCTCCGCTCCGGCATCCTGCATTGGCTCGGCGTGGAGTATGCCCGCCGCCGCTGGACCCTCCAGCTCCACCTCGGGGCCCAGCGCCGCACCAGCTCGCGCCTGCGCCGCCTCGCCGGCCCCTTCGGCGGCTATGCCGGGCTCGGCAATCCGACCGATATCCCCGCGCTCTGCGCCCTGCTCGACGACCTCGAGCTCGCCGGCGGCCTCCCGCGCACGATCCTCTTCTCCCTCAACCCGACCCTGCTCCCGGCCCTCGCCACGCTCACCGGATCCTACGCCGCCGACGGCGTGCCCGGGCTCGTCCAAGCCGGCCCCGCCTGGTGGTTCAACGACCACGATCTCGGCATCCGCCAGCACCTCGACGCGCTCTCCCGCCACGGCCTGCTCTCCACCTTCGTCGGCATGACCACCGACTCGCGCAGCCTGCTCTCCCTCGCGCGCCACGAATACTTCCGCCGCATCCTCTGCCAGTGGCTCGCCGAACAGGCCGCAGCCGGCCACTTCCCCGCCGATCCCGCGGAGCTCTCCGCGCTCGTCCGCGCCGTCTGCCACGACAACGCCGCCAGCCAACTCCGC
The DNA here is from genome assembly GCA_030605125.1 of Verrucomicrobiota bacterium. Lineage (GTDB taxonomy): Bacteria > Verrucomicrobiota > Verrucomicrobiia > Opitutales > Opitutaceae > IMCC26134_A. Next base: position 12,055 of record JAUWBD010000114.1, read on the forward strand.
CTCGCCTCGTGACCCTGCACCAAGTCGCCTCCCTCGCCCACGCCCCCGCGCTCCCGCCCCCCGCCGGCAAGCGCGCGCCCTTCGGCTGGACCTGCTTCGCCGTCCCGCTGCCGGGCGAAGGCGCCGCTCGCCTCCGCTGGCCGGGCCACTCCACCCCGCCCGCCACCCCCGGCGTCCTGCGCCTCACGACCGCGATCGATGACCGCGAATTAAAACTCCTCTCCGTCCGCCTCGCCGACTCCGGCCGCCCGCTCGGCCAGCTCGATCTCCGCTACGCCCACGCGCTCGAGACCTTCGCGCTGCCCCTCTCGGACACCGACCTCGCCGCCGCGGCCCGCGAGGGGATCGAGCTTACGCTCGATCTCGCCACCACCCCGCTCTGGCTCCTCTCCCCCGAGGTCGCCGCGGAGGCCCCCGGCCTCGCGCCCGCGCTCCTGCCCGACACCCCCGCCGAGACCCGCCCCGCCGCCCACCTCCGCTGGCTCGCCTCGCCCAACAGCCTCCACACCTGGGGCTGGATGGAGGGCTGCGTGCTCGACGCCCTCGAGGACCTGCACGACGCGTATCCAAAAACCGAATTCGACTTCTCCGACGCCCGCCGCGCCCACCTCGAAAAATTCTTCCCCGCCGACGGCTCCCTCCGCGGGGAGACGCCGCGCAGCGAGCCCTGCGACGACGCCATCTACGGCATCGAGGCCACGCTCATGTTCTCCGCCCTCGCCTCCGACCGGCCCGCCCACCCCTGGGTGGACCGCGCCGTCGCCTGGTGGCTTTCCCGGACCAACGCCGAGGGCGCCATCCTCGACGAGACCCTTCTCTCCGCCGAGGGCAGCTACACCATCGCCTACCCGCTCGCCCGCGTAGCCGCCCTCCGGGCCCGCGAGGATCTCGCCCGCGCCGCCCTCGCGCAACTTGACGTCCGCCGCCGCCACCTCTGGCACGAGGACGCCGTCTGGCTCCGTTACCACTTCCACGACGGCTCCCGCACTTTCCGCAACTGGGCCCGCGGCCTCGCCTGGCACTTCCTCGGCACCGCCCGCTGCGCCCGCGAGCTCCGCGCCTTCCCCGGCCTCGACCTCCAGCCCGTCCTCGCCGACCTGCGCCGCCTCGCCGCGCTCGCCCTCGCCCTGCAATTGCCCGACGGCCTCTGGCGCTGCTTCCTCGACGAGCCCGCCACCGCGCCCGACACCTCCGGCTCCGCCGGCATCGCCGCCGCCCTCGCCCTCTGCGCCCGCCACGGCTGGATCGAGCCCGCGCCCGCCCTCGCCGCCGCCCGCCGCGCCGAGGCCGCCCTCTACCGCCACCTCGCCGCCGACGGGCAGCTCGGCGGCGTCGCCCAGTCCAACCGCGGCGGCGAGGCGCTCCAGCGCTCCGACTACCGCGTCCTGTCTTCCATGAGCGCCGGCCTCCTCGGCCAGCTCCGCGCCGCCCTCGCCTGACTTCCCTCCCGCCATGTCCTCTCCCTCCACTCCCGCTCCGCAGCCCTTCTTCGCCGGCAAGGTCGCCGTCATCACCGGCGCCGGCGGCCTGCTCTGCTCTGTCATCGCCAAGGACCTCGCCCGCCAAGGCGCGAAGGTCGCCCTCCTCGGCCGCACCCTCGCCTCCCTCGAGGCCGTCGCGCACGAGATCACCCGCGCCGGCGGCAGCGCCCTGCCGCTCGCCGCCGACGCCACCGACGCCGCCGCGCTCGAAAAAGCCCGCGCCACCCTCAACGCCGAACTCGGCGCCCCTTGGTTTCTCATCAACGGCGCCGGCGGCAACCAGGCCCCCGCCATCACCACCCTCACCGAGTTCGATCCCATCGAGCTCTCCACCGAAAAACCCGCCGAGGTCCGCGGCTTCTTCAACCTCGATCCCGCCGCCTACCAGGACGTGATCCGCGTCAACACCCTGGGCACCGTCATCCCCTCGCAGGTCTTCGGCCGCGACCTCGCCCGCGCCGGCCGCGGCTCCATCCTCACCTTCTCCTCGATGACCGGCTACCGCCCCATCTCGCGCGTGCCCGCCTACTCGACCGCCAAGGCCGGCATCATCCGCTTCACCGAGTGGCTCGCCACCTACCTCGCTCCCGCCGGCATCCGTGTAAACGGCATCGCCCCCGGCTTCTTCGTCAACGAGCGCAGCCGAAAAATCCTGATGAATCCCGACGGCAGCCTCAGCAAACGCGGCGAAAACGTCCTCGCCCACACCGCGCAAAAACGCTTCGGCGAGGCACCCGAGCTGCTCGGCGCCGTAAACTGGCTGCTCAACGACGAGCAGGCCGGCTTCGTCACCGGCCAGATGATCGCCGTGGACGGCGGCTTTCTCGCCGACCCGGGCGTGTAGTTCGCTCCCCGCTACGGTCATGATCCTCGCCGACTTCCTCCCGCCCGTCCCCGACCTCTCCTGGGATCTCGCCAAGCAGGTCGGCGTCACCCGTGCGATCGCGCGCTGCCACCCGCGCGACACCGGCCTGCCCGCGCCCGACGACCTCGAGTCGCTGCGCACGATCCGCGACCGCTTCGCCGCCGCCGGCATCACCCTGCACGGGCTCGAGGGCGACGAGTTCGACATGCAGCGCATCAAGCTCGGCCTGCCCGGGCGCGACGAGGACATCGCCCGCTACCAGCAGATGCTGCGCAACATGGGCGAGCTCGGCATCCGCCTCCTTTGCTACAACTTCATGGCCACGATCGGCTGGTATCGCACCGATCCCCGCGTGCCCGCGCGCGGCGGCGCGATCAGCAACCGCTTCCGCCTCGCCGCCGTGGACCCCGAGCCCGTCTCGCCCGAACTCCGCGTCACCGAGGAGAAGCTCTGGGAAAACTACGAATACTTCATCACCCGCGTCCTCCCCGTCGCCGAGGAGGCCGGCGTGCAGATGGGCCTGCACCCCGACGATCCGCCGGTCTCGCCGCTGCGCGGCGTGGGCCGCATCCTCACCTCGGCCGACGCCTTCGCGCGCGCCATGAGCCTGAGCGACTCGCCCGCCCACGGCATCACCTACTGCCAGGCCAACTTTCTCGCCATGGGCGAGGACATCGCCGCCACCGCCCGCCGCTTCGCCCGGCGCATCGTGTTCGTCCACTTCCGCGATGTGGAGGGCACGCGCGAGGATTTCACCGAGACCTTCCACGACAACGGCCCCACCGACATGCCCGCGATGTTGAAGCTCTACCACGAGCTCGGCTTCCGCGGCCCCGTGCGCGTGGACCACGTGCCCTCGATGGCCGGCGAGGAAAACCTCCCCCACGGCTACGCCCGGCTCGGGCGCCTCTTCGCCATCGGCTACATGAAGGGCATCCTCGACACCGCCCGCATCCCCTGCGCCTGACCCCTCTTTCTCGTTCTCCTACTCCTTCCCTTCTCCCGATTCCCATGTCCACCACGCCCGCCAAAAACCTCAACGCCGACATCGAAGCCTACAAAAAGGAAGTCGGCATGATGAAGCTCGAGAAGCTGATCGCCGCCCGCGAGCAGATCTCCACCAAGCCCTTCCCCGTATCCGACGAAGAACTACTTTCGCGCTACGAGCAGCTCTACACCGGCGCGATCAGCGACGTGCTCCGCGAATTCGCGCTGCTCGACCAGGCCCTGCCCGGCCACATGAAACCGCTCCGCCCGGAGCGCACCGTCGCGGGCTTCGCCTTCACCGTGAAGAGCGCGCCCAACGTGAAGATCACCGGCGAGATGACCTTCCGCACCCAGATGATCTCCGAGCTGCCGAAAAACACCATCGTCACCTGGGACACCTCCGGCGACGAGAAGGCCACGCTCTGGGGCGGCGTGATGACCGCCACCGCCGTCGGCCTCGGCGTAAAGGGCGCGGTCATCGACGGCGGCATTCGCGACACGCACCAGATCCTCGAGAAGGATTTCCCCGTCTTCTACAAACACCGCATCCCCAACGGCAGCCTCGGCCGCTGCCTCATCACCCACTACCAGCTCCCGATCAAGATCGGCGACGTGGTCATCAAGCCCGGCGACGTGGTGCTCGGCGACATCGACGG
>JAUWBD010000121.1 GCA_030605125.1 Verrucomicrobiota bacterium
CTGATGGTGATCGCGGCCTCGGCCAGCGGCGCGACCACGAGGGCGGCGAGCGACAGGAGGAGCTTGCTTGCGGATGTTTTCTTCATGTTTCCTGGGTGCGATTTCGTGCAAGCGGTCTCGGGTGCCGCCCGGAAGCGCGGCATGGGGAAAATTCCGGTTACTGACATGGGACTGTGACCCGAGACGGGTTCTGGAGATTTCAGTATGCATGGTCGGGAAGGCTTCCGGTATCGGGGACGGGGTTTTCAGGGGCGCTTTAAAGCGCTCCCTAGGGAGGGGCGGGTTTTGCAGCGGCTTGTGTAAGCGGAGGCGGTAAAACGCCCGCGTTTGAGGCCGATTTTCTCCCGGAGTAGGATTGCGAATCCGGCGTTTTTTTCGCGGCGCGGCGGGCGTGCGCGAAACGCGCCGGCCTCTCGAAAACCCGCTGCAAAACGCACCCGCGATACGGGCGGGCCGTGAGGGCGAAAGCGGGCGGAGGCCCCGTGGGCGCAGGGCTTTGCGCGAGGCGCCGGGCGGGTGGCATCCGAGCTGCGAAGCGGCGGCCGAGGCACGCTCTCCGGCGCCCGCCAAACTCAAGCCCATCCCTCGTCCGCCATGAACAAAACCATCTCGCTCGTCTTCCTCGTCGTCGGCATCGTGCTGCTCGTCTTCGGCTTCAACGCGTCCAACTCCGTGGCGTCCAACGTGAGCGAGGCGGTCACCGGCACGCCGACCGATCGCAGCATGTGGCTGATCATCCTCGGTGTCGTCGGCGTGGTCGTGGGCGGGCTCGGCTTTTTTGCGGGGCGGCGCGGCTAGCGCATGCGCTCCGCCCCCGTCCCGCCTCCTCCGGTTTCGCTCCCCCCGCCGTGAACATCTGTCACTTCACCAACACCTTCTCCCCCCATGTGGGCGGCGTGGCACGCGCGGTGCAGACGCTGCTCGAAGATCAACGCGACGCGGGCCACCGCGTGCTGGTGGTCGCGCCCGAATTCGCCGAGGGGGCGGCGCCTCCGCGCATCGAGCGCTCGGTCGTGCGCATCGCCGCGCTCACGCATTTCAACGACAGCGATTTTTCGGTGCGACTGCCGCTCGCGGCGGCGCTCGAGGACCGGCTCTCCGATTTCCCGGCCGACCTGATTCACGCCCACCATCCCTTTCTGCTCGGTGACACCGCGCTGCGCGAGGCGGCCAAGCGCGGCGTGCCGATCATCTTCACCCACCACACGCTCTACGAGCACTACACGCACTACCTGCCCTTGCAGGCGGAGGCCGCGGGCGAGTTTGCCGCCGAGGTCGCGACGCGCTTCGCCAACCGCTGCGCGGCCGTGGTGGCGCCCAGCCGCAGTGTGCGCGAGCTGATCGTCTCGCGCGGCGTCACCACGCCGGTGCACGTCATCCCCACCGGCATCGACACCGCCCTGCTCGCCACCGGCGACCGCAACGAGGGGCGGCTCGCGCACGGGCTTCCGGACGAGGCTCCGGTGATCGGCCACTTGGGCCGGCTCGCCGCGGAGAAAAACCTGCGCTACCTCGCGACCTCGATCGGGCTGGCGCTGCGGGCGCGTCCCGAGGCTCGCGCGCTGATCGTCGGCGACGGGCCGGCGCGCGCCGAGATGGAGGAGGTGTTCCGCTCGCTCGGGGTGGCGGGCGCGGTCGTCTTTGCCGGCAAACTCACGGGCCGGCGCCTGCGCGACGCCTGCGCCGCGATGGATCTCTTCGCCTTCGCCTCGCTCTCGGAGACGCAGGGTTTGGTGCTCGCCGAAGTGATGGCTGCGGGCGCGCCCGTGGTGGCGCTCGACGCCTCGGGGGTGCGCGAGATGGTGCGCGACGGCAAAAACGGCCGCCTGCTCCCGCCCGACGCGCCCGAGGAATTTTTTGCCCGCGTGCTGGTCAACGGCCTGCGCCGCGTGGCCACCCGCCTGCGCTGGGCCGAGGCCGCGCGTCGCACCGCGGCCACCGTGGACCGCACGCGCACCAATCGCCGTCTCCTTTCGCTCTACGAGGGGCTCGTGCGCGAGCAGTCGCGCACCGTGCGCGACGCCGCGCCGAGCCCCGCCCTCGCGCGCATCATGACCGAGGGCCACATCCTTGCCGACAAGGCCGGCGCGCTGCTCCGCGCCGTCACCGGCGCATCCTCCGCCGTGGCCGCGGCGGCGACCGGCTCCGCGGCCGGGGGCGCCGGCGGCTCTGGATCGCCCGGCCTCGTGCCGGCCGCCTCGTCATGATCGGCGGTGCCGGACGCCTCGCGCCGGGCGCCGGCGGTGCCGACGATCCCTCGCAGCGCGAGGGCGAGCCGGTGATCGAGTCGGACGCGCCCGCGGGCCGAGGCGAACGGATCGCGCGCTGGTGGCGCGGCCTCACGCGCAAGCAGATCATCACGGGGCTGTGCGTGGTCGCGGCGCTCGTGGCGGTGGGCATCGGATGGCGCAGCATCGACATGGAGGCCTTCCACGCGTGGATGCAGCGGCTGCCGGCCCTGATGGTCTCGGCCGTGGTCGGCGTGACGCCGCTGGGTGGTTTTCCGGTGAGCGCACTGCATCTCGCCACGGGCGTGCGTTTCCCGTTCTGGACGGCGCTGCTGGTGGTCGGGATCACGACGATGTTTCACCACACCGCGGCGTGGGCCTTGGTGCGGGCCCTGCCGGACCGTTACTTTGCGCGGCTCGACCCGTGGCGGGAAAAGCTCGCCGGCGCCGGGCACGTGGAGGCCGCCGTGCTCTGCTCCATCCTGCCGGGCATGCCCTACACCGTGCAGCTCTATCTCCTGCCCGTGATGAACGTGCCGTTGCGCCTCATCTGTCTGGTCAGCGGCACGCTGCACACCCTGCGCGCCTCGGTGACGGTGATTCTGGGCAACATAAGCGCGGATCTCACCGTGGGCCGCGTGACGGCGCTGGCGATCTACTACCTCGCCATTGTAGTGGTTTGCGGATACACCGTGCGACGTATGCGTCGCGGGATCTTGGCGGCCCGGGCGTCTTCCGGGGAGGGCGCGGGGGACTTTACCGGGGCCGCCGCCGACACCCCCCGCCGATAGACCGCCCCGATGGGCCGCGATAGAGTGGGCGGTGCCGGCCATGAGACTTTCGCCCACCCACCTGCGTCGCTACAAAGACATCGCGCTCCTTTTTCTGAAACACGGCCGCGGCGACCTCGCGCGCCGCATCCACGGTGAGGACGACGACTTCGGCGTCGCCGAGGAGGGCGTGCGCGCCGGGCAGGGAGGCGATCAAGCGCGGCAGGGGCGCTCGGAGCCCGAGGAGCTCGCGCGGGATCTCGAACGCCTGGGGCCGACTTTCGTGAAGGTCGGCCAGATCCTCTCCGGCCGGCCCGATCTGCTGCCGGCCCCCCATCGCGAGGCGCTCGCGCGACTGCAGGACAAGGTGACGCCCTTCCCGGCCGAGGAGGTGGAGGCGATCCTGTTTTCCGAGCTGGGCGTGCGGGTCTCGAAGGCCTTCGCGCACTTCGAGCGCCAGCCGCTCGCGGCGGCCTCGCTCGGGCAGGTGCACCGGGCGACGATGCGCGACGGTCGTGAGGTTGTGGTGAAGGTGCAGCGACCGGGCATCCGTGGCGTGATCGCGACCGATTTCGAGGTGCTGGCCGACGTGGCCGCGCTGCTCGACCGGCACACCGAGGCCGGTCGGCTCTATCATTTCTCGGAGCTGGTGGAGCAGTTTCGCCGCACGCTGCGCGACGAGCTCAACTACGAGCGCGAGGCCGCCCACATGCGCCAGATCGGGCGCAGCCTGGCCGAGTTTCCCCGGCTCCACGTGCCGCAGCCGGTGAACGATTTTTGCTCGCCGCTCGTGCTGACGATGGAGCACGCGCCGGGGCGAAAGATCACGCGGCTCAGCCCGCTCGCGCGCATCGATCTCGACGGCGCCGGGCTCGCCGACGAGTTGCTCCAAGCCTACCTCAAGCAGGTCCTGGTGGACGGGCTCTTCCACGCCGATCCCCATCCGGGCAACATCTTCGTGACCGGGGAGAACCACCTCGCGCTGCTCGATTTCGGCATGGTCGGGCGGGTGACGCCGCAGCTGCGCGAGCAGCTCCTGCAACTGCTGATGGCGATCAACGAGGGGCGCGGCGAGGAGGCGGCGGAGGTGCTCGCCGCGATGGGCGCGGGCGAGGGCGCGGGCTCCGCGCCCGACACGCAGGCGCTCGCGCGGGCCGTGGCCTCGGTGGTGGTGCGCCAGCCCGAGGCCGATCTGCGCGACCGGGCGGTGGGGCGCGCGCTGCTCCTGCTCGATCACGAGGCGAGGCTGCACCGGCTGCATCCGCCGCCCGAGCTCAGCCTGCTGGGCAAGACCCTGCTCCAGCTCGACGAGGTGGGGCGCACGCTCGATCCAAACTTCCGCCCGGCCGATTCGATCAAGCGCCATCTCGGCGAGATCATGGCCGCGCGTATCCGCTCCGACCTTACACGGGGAAACCTGTTCGGCACCCTGCTCGAGGCGAAGAACTTCGCCGCGGGCCTGCCCGGCCGCCTGAACCGCGTGATGGAGAACCTCGGCCGGCGCGACTTCGAGCTGACGGTGAAGTCGCCCGAGACCGACGAGCTCCTCGCCGGCATGCGCAAGATCGCCAACCGCATCTCGGCCGGGCTCGTGTTGGCCGCGTTGATCGTGGGCGCGGCGCTGCTCATGCGGGTGGACACGGCGTTCCGGCTCTGGGGCTACCCCGGCCTGGCGATGCTCTGCTTCGTGGCGGCGGCGGCGGGCGGCGGCTGGCTCGTCATCGCGACCTTCTGGTCGGACGCCCGCGACGAGACCCGGCGCCGGCGGGGTTGAAAAGCGAGGCGGGGGCGCGGCGGTCGCCGCGTCCCGCTCGGGCGTTCAGGATTCGGAGACGGGGCGCCAGGGCGCGCCGTCGTTCTCGTCGTAGGCGATTCGCTCGATCGGCAGGCGGCCGGGGTGGCGCTTGGCGGGCTCGGCGCCGCGGCCGACCGCCAGCAGCGCCACCACCTCGGTGTCGGGCGGCAGCCCGAGCGCGTCGCGCACGGCGGCGGCGTCGAAGCCCTCCATCGGCGCGGTGTCCCAGCCGAGGGATTCGAAGGCGAGCATGAGGTAGGTGAAGCCGATCATCACCTGCCGGGTGAGCCAGACCTCGCGCGGCAGCTGGTCGATGAAGGCGAAGGCGGAGGCCTTGGCCTTCTCGATCTTCTGGGTGTCGGCGGGATCGCGGCCGGTGCGTTGGGCTTGGGTGCGCAGGATCTCGTCGGCTGCTTGGCGCCAGGCCTCACGGTGCGCGGTGGCGACGATGACGAGCGGCGCCTCGGTGATTTTTTCTTGATCGAAGGCGGCTTGGCGGAGCTTGGCCCGGCGCTCGGGCGAGCGCAGCACGAGGTAACGCCACGGCTGGAAGTTGTAGCCGGAGGGGGCTTCCGCGGCGACGCGCAGGGCGTGGTCGATGTCCTCGGCCGGGACGGGCTCGGGCAGGAACTTGGGCGTGGCACGTCGTCGGCGAACGAGCGCTTCCAGCGCGCCCGCCTCGGCGGGCGTGGCGGGCGCGTGGGGGGACGAGGAGAGGGCGGGGGGGATCATCGGATGGCGGGGCCGGTGCGCGGGCTCACTTGACGATGAGGTTGTTCTTCACGTCGCGCACGCCCTGGACGGAGCGGGCGACGGCGGTGGCGCGCTCCTTCTGCGCCTCGCTGTCCACGAAACCGCTCAACTGCACGGTGCCGCGGAAGGTCTCGACCTGCACGTCGCGGGCGCGCACGACCTCGTCGGCGACGAGGGCGGATTTGACCTTCGCGGTCAGGGCGGAGCTGTCGATGTATTCGCCGGTGCTTTCGCGCGTGGAGGTGCTGGAGCAGCCGGTGACAAAGGCGCCGCCGAGAAACAGACCAAGGGACAAGCAGAGAAGTGTTTTGAAGGTTTTCATGGCGAGGGAGGGGTTGGATACGGGTGCGGATATGCCCGCGACGCCGCCCGGCCGGAGTGGCCGGAGCGGCGGTCGCTTGCACGGCAGCAGGATAGATTTCGCGCCGCGCGCCCGCCACCCAGCCCGCCCATGCCGGGGGCATCGGGTTCGCGCCCACGCGCCGGCGCGGGTTTCGCGATGGATCTGCCGCAGGCCCGGCACCAAGGCCGACGCATCGTGACCCTACATTTCCATACCTTTGACGGCGCGCGTCGTCGTTTCTGGAAACCGCATCCGGAACTTGTCGGGTTCGAAGGGCCGGTAAAACGGGTGCGCCGGAGGGAAAGCCCTTGAGGCGAGAGAATGAAAATCGCATTTAACCAAGCTTGTTGCAGATGGATGCATGCAATGGGAGATTCACCTATGCCGAGTCACCGGGTAAACTCCGATGCAATGGCAACGTTTATGCGCGTAGCCTCCGTGCGGCAGCACTTTGACTCATAGCCCACCTAGCCAAAACCCATGTCTCCTCCCCGCGCTAATCCGCTAAAAATCCTGGTCGTCGAAGACCGCGAGGAGGATTACCATTTCCTCTCCATGTTGTTGAGCAGGCCTCAGCTTATGGAGCGTTATGAGCTGGATTGGGCGGTGTCCTTCGACGAGGGGATAGCCCGCCTCGGCACCCGGCGCTACGACGCCGGTCTCTTCGACTACGGGCTCGGCATCGGCACGGGCCTCGACCTGCTGCGCAAGGCGCTCTCCGCCGGCACCGACATGCCGATCCTGCTCCTCACGGGAGTGGACAACCCCAACCTCGACAACGAGGCGCTGCAAACCGGCGCCGCGGACTTTTTGTGCAAGGTCGGCCTCACGAGCGTGCAGCTCGAGCGCGCGATCCGCTATGCGCGCAAGCAGGCCAACACCCTCGCCGAGCTGCGCCGCACCAGCCATCTGCTCAACAGCGTGCTCTCCTACCTCCCGGTGATCGCCGGCCGGGTCGAGGGCGACGGCACCGTGATCGAGGCGCGCGGCCGCGGGCTCGGCACTCTCGAGGCCGAGGAGAAACACGTGGTGGGGCGCAACGTTTACGAGATGTGGCCCTCGCTCGCCCCCGAGATCAAACGCGCCGTGGCCGGCGGCGAGTCCGCCTTCACCCGCGAGGTGACGCGCGGCGAGGCGCGGCACCATTTCGACTGCTATTTCCGCTTCGACGAGATTCGCGGGCGCGGCGCGATCGGTTTTGCCATCGACGTGACCTCGCGGGTCGAGGCCGAGCAGGAGAGCCGGCGCCAGGCGCGCTTGCTCCAGAGCATCTTGAAAAACCTGCCCGTGATCGCCGGTCGCCTCGACGGCGAGGGCCGCGTGGTCGAGGCCCAGGGCGAAGGCCTGCAGGAACTCGATTTTGCGCCGCGCGAACTCCAGGGGCGCGTCTTCTCCGAGCTGTTTCCGCAGAGCCGCGACGCCATCGCGCACGCGCTCGCCGGCGGCAGCGCCAACTTCACCTTGAGCGGTCGCCAGGGCGACAGCGAGTGGCTGGTGGACTTTTCCGTCTCGGCCGACGCCGAGCTCGGCAGCGGCGCGACGTTTTTCGGGCGTGATCTCACCGAGCGCCGCCGCCTCGAGCGCGAGCTGCTCAACGCGAGCGACACCGAGCAGCAACGCATCGGCGCCGACCTCCATGACGGCCTCGGCCAGCAGCTCACCGGCCTCGCCTGCATGGCCGCCGCGCTGCGCGACCGCCTGCGCGCCAAGCTTCCCGCCGAGACCGCCACCGCCGAGATGGTCGCGCGTCTCGCCAACGAGGCCACCGAGCAATCCCGCGCGCTCGCCCGCGGCCTCAGCCCCGTGCAGCTCGAGGAGCACGGCCTCGCCACCGCCCTCGAGGACCTTTCCTACCAGGCGCAGCGCCTCCACAACATCGAGTGCCGCTTCTCGCTCCGCGGCCCCTCGCCCCTGATGGACCACATCGGCTGCACGCACCTCTACCGCATCGTGCAGGAGGCGATCCACAACGCCGTGCGCCACGGCACCGCGCAACGCGTCCGCGTGGGGCTCATCACCCGCGGCGATCGCCACCGCCTCGTCGTGCTCGACGACGGGCAGGGCTTCGACAGCCAGGCCCGCCGCTGGGATGGCGGTCGCGGCCTCCGCCTGATGCACTACCGGGCCAACATGCTTGGCGGCGTGCTCAGCGTGCGTTCCAGCCTCGGCCTCGGCACCCGCGTCACCTGTGATTGGACGCCCACTTCCGCGCCTTTCCACGGCGAGCCCGTCCCCGTCGGCGCCTCCGCCTCACCCTTTTCCCTTCCCGATGAAAACCGATAACAAGCCTGCTTCTCCCTCCAATCCGCCGGCGCCCGCACCGGCCGCTTCCACCCCCGCCTCCGGCGAGCCCGTCCGCCACCGCATCTTCCTTGTGGACGATCATCCCGTGACCCGTGAGGGCGTGCGCGTCCTCATCGACCAAGAGCCCGACCTCGTCGTCTGCGGCCAGGCCGACAGCGCCCCCGCCGCTCTCCAGCTCATCCAGCGCCTCAAGCCCGACCTCGCCGTCGTGGACATCACGCTCAAGACCACCAGCGGCATCGAGCTGATGAAAAACGTGAAGGCGCTCCTGCCCGATCTCCCCGTGCTCATCATGTCGATGCACGACGAGAGCCTCTACGCCGAGCGCGCCCTCCGCGCCGGCGCCAAGGGCTACGTCATGAAGCACGAGGCCAGCGATCGCATCCTCACCGCCATCCGCAGCGTCATCGCCGGCGATCTCTACCTCAGCGAAAAGATGAAGGAGAAGATGCTCCACCGTCTCGTCCGCAGCCGGAAGAACGAGGTCGTCTTCACCATCGACACTCTCAGCGACCGCGAGATGGAAGTGTTCCAGCTCATCGGAAACGGTTTTGGCACCCGCCAGATCGCCGAGAAGCTCAACCTCTCGGTCAAGACCATCGACTCCTACCGCGAGCACCTGAAGCTCAAGCTCCGCCTCGAGAAAGGCTCCGACCTCGTGCGCCACGCGATCCAGTGGGTGCGAAGCGAGGGCGTCGTCTAGGCCGCGTCCCGCACACCGCCCCGCCGTCCGCGCCACATATGGCCCGGGTGGTCGATGGGGCCGCCGCCCGATGGAGAAACGTAATCGCTTCGGGCATCCTGTTCTTACTTCAGTGACCGGTTGGCTGGACGGATGGCCATAATACCCCAAGGCAGCGCGACGGCCATTTGCTGATCGGTCACTGAAGATCTCTTTCCCCCTGACTCCTGCGCCGCTTGATGCGGCGAGTTTGGTTCCCGGCATCCCTCCCCTCGGTGCCGGGAATTTTTTTGGTTAGGCGACGGGGATTACCCGCGGCGCCACGCCGTCCGCGGCTCGGTTTTCGCCACGGCCCCGCGCGGCTAGGCTGGCGCAGATGCAACCGCCCAGCTTTCCCGCCGTCTCGCTGCCTCCCTTTCCGCCCTTCGCCAAAGCCTTCGTGGCCGGCGCGCCCCTTGCCGAGAAAACCATCGCCGCCCGCGCCACCGAGGTCTGGCAGGGCAGGCCCTACCCGCTGGGCGCCACCTGGACCGGCGAGGGCGTGAACTTCGCGATCTTCTCCGCCCACGCCACCGGCGTGGTGCTCTGCCTCTTCGACGAGCTCGGCCAGCCCGAGGCCGAGCGCGTGCGCCTCACCGAGCGCACCGACCAGGTGTGGCACGGCTACATCCCCGGCCTGCGCCCCGGCCAGCTCTACGGCTACCGCGTCGAGGGCCCCTTCGAGCCGCACCACGGCCACCGCTTCAACGCCAACAAGCTCCTCCTCGACCCCTACGCCAAGGCCATCGCCGGCGAGCCGCGCTGGAGCGAGGCCATGTATGGCTACATCCCCGGCCACCCCGACGAAGATCTCAGTTTTAACGAGACCGACAACGCCGCCGACATGCCCAAGGCCGTCGTCATCGACCCCGCCTTCGACTGGGGCCTCGACCGCCTCCCGATGCGTCCGCTGCACGAGACCGTGATCTACGAGACGCACGTGCGCGGCTTCTCCAAGCTCAACGAGGCCATTCCCGAAAAACTCCGCGGCACCTACGCCGGCATCGGCTCGCCGCAGGCCATCGAGTATTTCCAGCGGCTCGGCGTCACCGCCGTCGAGCTGATGCCCGTGCACCACTTCATCGACTCGCAACACCTCATCGACCGCGGCCTGCGCGACTACTGGGGCTACAACACCATCGGCTACTTCGCCCCCGAGGCGCGCTACGCCGGAGGCGACGGTCGCGGCGACCAGGTGCGCGAGTTCAAGGCCATGGTAAAGGCCCTCCACGCCGCGGGTCTCGAGGTCATCCTCGACGTCGTCTATAACCACACCGTCGAGGGCAACCACCTCGGGCCCACGCTCTCCTTTCGCGGCATCGACAACGCCGTCTATTACCGCCAGGTCGGCGACAATCGGCGCTACTACATGGACTACACCGGCACCGGCAACACGCTCGACGTGCCGCACCCGCGCGTGCTCCAGCTCCTCATGGACAGCCTGCGCTACTGGGTCACCGAGATGCACGTGGACGGCTTCCGCTTCGACCTCGCCTCCTCGCTCGCCCGCGAACTCCACGAGGTCCGCAAGCTCGGCGCCTTCTTCGACGTGATCCACCAGGACCCCATCATCTCGCAGGTGAAGCTCATCGCCGAGCCCTGGGACATCGGCGAGGGCGGATACCAGGTCGGCAACTTTCCCATTCTCTGGGCCGAGTGGAACGGCCGCTACCGCGACACCATCCGCCGCTACTGGAAAGGCGACCCCGGCCACATGCGCGACCTCGCCTACCGCCTCTGCGGCAGCGCCGATCTCTACGAGTCCAACTGCAAGACGCCCGGGGCCAGCATCAACTTCATCACCGCGCACGACGGCTTCACCCTCCGCGATCTCTTCTCCTTCAACGACCGCCACAACCTCGCCAACGGCGAGGACAACCGCGACGGCGACCAGAACAACCACTCCTGGAACTGCGGCCATGAGGGCCTCGACGCCCCTCCCGAGGTGCTCGCCCTGCGCCGCCGCATGCAGCGCAACCTCCTCGCCACGCTCTTCCTCTCGCAGGGCGTGCCCATGCTCCGCTTCGGCGACGAGCGAGGCGCCACGCAGCAGGGCAACAACAACGCCTACTGCCAGGACAACGAGATCGGCTGGATCGACTGGACGCCCTCGCCCGAGGCGGACCGGCTCTTCGAGTTCACGCGTCGCCTCATCGAGTTGCGCCACCGCCACGTCATTTTCCGCCAGCCGAAATTCTTTCAAGGCCGCCCCCTCCGTGGCGGCGACGTGAAGGACGTGACCTGGTATGGCGCCGACGGCCGCGAGATGACCGACGCGGCCTGGCAGGCCGACTTCGCCAAGGTGGTAGGCATGATGCTCAGCGGCGACGCCATGCACGTGCGCGACCACCGGGGCCGCCCTCTGCGGGACGACACCTTTCTGCTCTGGTTCAACTCGCACCACGAGGACGTGCCGATCCGCCTGCCCTCCTCGCGCCGCGCGCGCTGGCAGTTGATTTTGGATACGTCGCGCGAGGAGGGTTTCATCGACGACGCGCCGCTGCTTGCCGGCGACCTGCGACGCAGCCTGCCGGCGCGGAGCCTGCAGATGTTTATCCTCCGCGCCGGCACCGGCGACGAGGCCCGCCACCGCTTCCGCAAGCAGGCGAGGTGAGGCGGCGGGGCGGCGAGGAGCGACGCGGGGCTCCCGCCCCGTCGAGTCCTGCTGTGCGTGCATCGAACGCACGGGGCGGGAGCCCCGTGCCTCCGTCTCCTGCGCGCCAAGCTCGTCCCGACGGAATCCCCATTGCCAGCCTCCGTCCGTCCGCGACACTCCGCGGCCACCAGTCACCGCACCACCGACACACGACGATGAAGCTGTATTTCATGGGCATTTGTGGAACCGCCATGGGCAACGCCGCCCTCCTCGCCCGCGCCGCCGGGCATGAGGTGCTCGGCGCCGATTCCGGCGTCTATCCGCCCATGAGCACCGTGCTCGCCGAGGCCGGCATCACTCTCCACGAGGGCTACGACGCCGCCCGCCTCGCGCGGCTCTCGCCCGATCTCGTCGTCATCGGCAACGCCATGTCGCGCGGCAACCCCGAGGTCGAGTGGCTGCTCGACACACGCGCGCTGAAGTTCACCTCGCTGCCCGCGCTCCTCCACGACACCGTCCTCGCCACGCGCAAAAACATCGTCGTCTGCGGCACGCACGGCAAGACCACCACCACCGCGCTCACCGCCTTTCTCCTCCGCGAAAACGGCCGCGACCCCGGTTTCCTCATCGGCGGCGTGCCGCTCGATCCGCCCACCGGCAACCACCCCGGCGCCGCCACCGATCCCTTCGTGATCGAGGGCGACGAATACGACAGCGCCTTCTTCGACAAGCGCTCCAAGTTCATCCACTACGCGCCGCACGTCGCCGTGCTCAACAACCTCGAGTTCGACCACGCCGACATCTTTCGCGACCTCGCCGACGTGCAGCGCACCTTCGCGCACCTCACGCGCATCGTGCCGCGCAACGGCCACGTCGTCCTCAACGGCGACGACGACAACCTGCGCGCGCTCGGCCCGCTGCCCTGGACGCGCGTCACGCGCGTCGGCCTCGGCGCCGAGAACAACGTCCGCATCACGGACTTCGCTGAGGGGCCGCAGGGCGTGAAGTTTTCGCTCGTCTGGGACGGGCAGCCCTGGGGCGAGGTGAGCTGGTCCGCGCCCGGCATTTTCAATGCGCGCAACGCCGCCATGGCCGCCACCGCCGCGGCGCTCGCACTCGGCGGACGCGAGGCGATCTCGCTCGCGCCGCTCGCGCGTTTCCGCGGCGTGAAGCGCCGTCAGGAGCAGCTCGTGGCGCGCGCGGGCCTCACCGTGATTGAGGATTTCGGCCACCACCCGACGGCGCTCGCCGAGACGCTCGCCAGCCTGCGCAACCGCCACCCGGGCGCGCTGCTCACCGCGGTCTTCGAGCCGCGCAGCAACACCGCGCGCACCAAGACGCTTCAGGCCGGCTTCATGCGCGCGCTGGCCCAGGCCGACGAGGTGTTCATCGGCGCCGTGAACCGCGCCGACAAACTCAAGGAGGCGGAGCGCTTCGACGCCGAGGCGGTGGTGCAGCACCTCGAGACGCAGGGCGTGCACGCCGAGACCGCGCCGACGAACGCGGAGTTGTTGGAAAAGCTAAAGGTCGCCGCGCTCGGCGCGGCGAACGCGACGCCGCGCGTGGTGGTGTTTTTCTCCAACGGCAGTTTCGACGGCATCATCGGCGCCTTCGCCGCCGCGGCCGCGGCCCGCGCGTAGCGAGGACGGAGCGGGCGCGCCTCCACGCCCGTGGCTTGGGCGAGCGCTCTTCACGACGCGAAAGCGGTTTGTGTCGAGGTATCTGGAGGGACGCCGTCCTCGGCGTCCGTGAGAGGTGACGCCTGCCAAACTCGGGCGCGGGCGACGGGGACGTCGCCCCTCCATTTTGATTCGCTGGAACGCGAAGGGCGTGAAGTCACGCCCCTCTCCGGGGCTGATCAGCGCCGCCACCAGGCCACGAGCGAGGCCCAGGCTTTGCCGAGGTATTCGCGCCAGGCCCGGGTGGTGTTGGCGAGCGAATCCACGTCCCAGGTGATCCAGGCGGCGGGGCCGATGCGGGCGTCGCGCGAGCCGAGATAGTCGGCGGGGCAGGGGAAGGCGTGGAGGCTCTCGGCGTCGGCGAGGCGCATGGCGCGCGGCAGGTGCCAGGCGGAGGTCACGAGCGCCACGCGCTCCTCGCCGACCAGTTGGCGAAGGGCGGCGACTTCCTCGGCGGTGTCGCGCGAGTGGTCGATCTCGACGATGCGTTCGCGCGGGAAGCCGAGCTCGACGGCGGCATCGGCGAGGGCGCGGGCGTGGGTGGTGACCTGCGAGGCGGCGTCGCTGTTGTCGCGTGCTTCGCCGCCGAGGGTGGATTTGCCGAGCGGGCCGGTGGTGACGAGCCAGGTGTCGGGCAGGGCGGTGGCGATGCGCACGCCCTCGAGCAGGCGGGCGCGGGCGGAGGGCGAGAGACGTTGGCCGGCGGAGAGTTCGGCGGCGTCGCCGTGGCCGCTGCCGAGGATGGCGACGAAGGCGGCGGAGCGGAGCGGCTCGGGCCAGTCGGCGGGGGCGGCGGCGGGCACGGGCGGGAAGGTGTTTTCCAGCGAGGAGGTGAGGGCTACGGAGATGCCGCGGTTGGAGGCGACGAGGAGGACCAGCCAGCCGAGGGCGATGAAGGGCCAGCCGCCGGCGCGGCGCCGCAGGGAGACGAGCAGGATGCCGATCGTGAGCAGCCCGAGGCCGAGCGGCAGGGGCATGAGGAGGTGGCCGATGATCTTTTTCAGCACGAACATCGTGCCAAACGTGGGCGGTGCGGGGGGGCGGCGCAACGCCTGCGGCGGGTGGGGAAGACGGTTGAAGAAGAAGGGTTGACAGCTGCGCGTGAGTCCTGAGCGTTTGCCCCTCCCACGGCGGTCATAGCTCAGTTGGTTAGAGCACAAGATTGTGATTCTTGGGGTCGCGGGTTCGAATCCCGTTGACCGCCCCATTTTTGCGAAAGCGGAGGAGGAGAGATCGAAGCGGACGGCGCACGAGTTCCTAAAGCCGGGATGAGAACCCGCGGAGCGGGTTTGTGAAGCGAAGCGGAACGGGCGCCGCCGCAGGCGGCGAGGGCGAAGCCCCGGAGGCCTGCAAGGCCGAAGCCAATCCCGTTGATCGCCCTATTTTTAGGAAAGGCGACGGAGGAGGAGGGCGACGGGGGGCAGGGGGGCGGGGCGGCCGGGGGGGCCGGGGAAAAAGAAAGCCAGCGGGAGGCCACCACAAAAACCCCGCCCGCAGGCGGGGGAGTGGTCGGGGTGGCCGGGCGCGCGGGGCCAGGGGGGGGCCGCGGGCCC
>JAUWBD010000222.1 GCA_030605125.1 Verrucomicrobiota bacterium
GCGCAGCTCGGGCTTCAGCGCCAGCTCGCACGACACGAAAAACGCGTCGGCGTCGAGGTGCACGATGGTGGCGAGCGCGGGCATGGGGACACCTTGGCCGGCAAGCGCCGCCTTGCCAGTTTTTGTAGGGTCGCCGCTCGCGACGATCCTACCGGCGAACCGGAAACGGCTTTGCGTCCACCAGCGGCGCCATCGGGCGCGAGGCGAAAACCGTGCCGGGGGCGATAGGGCTGCCGCGGAGGAAATCGGCCGCGGGCAGCATCTTGCCGCCGGGCTTCTGCAGGCGACGCACGCGGAGCAGGCCGGAGGCGGTGCCGATGAGCAGGCCCTCGGCGTCGGCACCCGCGACTACGCCCGGGGCGGCGGAGCCGTCGAGGGCGTCGGCGAGGCCAAACTTCAGCGGCTGGCCCTGCCACTCCACCTGGGCGGCCGGCCAGGGGTTGAGGCCGTTGATGCGCGCGGCGAGGGCGGCGGCGGGCGCGGCGGCGAAATCGAGCGCGGCGTCGTCCTTGGTGAGCTTGCGGCAGAAGGTCGCGGCGGCGTGATCCTGCTCCACGAAGGCGAGCTCGCCCGCGAGCAGGCGCGGCAGGGCTCGGGCGAGGAGCGGCACGCAGGCGACGGCGAGCTTTTGCTCGATCTCCAGGGCGGTATCCAGCGCTTCGATACGCACGGCCTCGCGGTCGGCGACAGGGCCGGCGTCGAGCTGACGCACGATGCGCATGAGGCTCACGCCGGTCTCGGCCTCGCCGTTGGCCACCGAGGTCTGGATGGGCGAGGCGCCGCGGTAGCGCGGAAGGAGGGACGCGTGGAAGTTGAGCGTGCCGAGCGGGGCGGCGGCGATGAAGTCGTCGCGCAGGATGTGCCCGTAGGCCATGACGAGCGCGAGTTCGGGCGCGGAGGCGGCGTAGGCGGCGCGGACCTCGGGCGTGAGTTTCTCGGGCTGGTGGACGGGCAGGCCGCGGGCGAGGGCCCACTGCTTGATCGCGTTGGCCTGGATCTTTTGGCCGCGGCCGACGGGGCGGTCGGGCTGGGTGTAGATCGCGGTCAGCTCGACGAGCGCGGAGCCCTCAGGGCCGACGAGCCAGTCGAGCAGCGGCAGCGAGATGGCGTCGGAGCCTAGGAAGACGGTGCGCGGGCGCGGCATGAATTTCGGCGAGAATTAAACCACGGAGGACACGGAGAGCACGGAGGAGAAGAGGAGTGGCTTCCTCTCTCTTTCCGTCTCTCCGTGTCCTCCGTGCTCTCCGTGGTTAAAAACTCAGAGCGTCTTGATCCACTTCGCGACTTCGTCGCGGAGCTTGGCGAAGGCGCCGTCGGTGGCGGGCTCCTTGAGGCCGTCGAAGAGCGTCCAGTGCTCGACGTGCTGGATCGACTTGCCGGGCTCGAGCTTGGTGAGCGGGCTGAGCGTCTCGAGCTCCACCATCTTGCCGCTGGTGAAGGTCTCGAAGGCGCATCCATTGTCCGGATACACGGCGCCGGCGATCACCTTGGCGTGCTTCACGAAGGTGGTGCCGCCAAGGAAGTAGGCGGACCACTCGGGGTAGTTGCTCAGGCCGAGCTTTTGCGGGCCGGGCGCGGCGTCCACATCGATGCCGATGTAGTCGCGATGAAGATCCCAGCAGTCCTCGGAGAGGTCGGTGTAGCTCCAGGGGATCATGGTGTAGGTGGGCAGGAAATCGCCCTTCGAGTGATCGCCCTTGGGCAGGAGCGGAACGACGGCGTAGCCGCCGGCGCGGAACATGGTGAGGGCCCAGGCGGCGGTCTCGACCGGCCAGGCGCCGTGGTTGGTGAGGGCGTGGGTGAGGCGCACGGTGCGCTCGCCGACGAGCTCGATCTTGAGCGCCTTTTGCAGGCCGGTGGAGGGCTCGACGGGCTGCGCGAGGGCGACGCCGTTTTTCACCGGCTTGAGCGCGAGGGGCTCGTTGTCGGGAGCGTAGGTGCGGGGCATGACCTCGGGCGCGTGCCAGAGGCGATGGCCGCCGCGAAGCTTGAAGCCGGTGCCGAAGTCCTGCTCGGCCGCCTCGGGGATCTCGAGGAAGAGGTTGCCGGCCTTGCCCTTCTTTGAGGCGAAGGAGGTGATGCGCGGGCCGACGCCCGTGGTGACTTCGAGGGCGAGGGCGCCCGTTTCGAGGCGGAGGCCCTCGGCCCCGCGGATATCAATCTTCGAGAGTTTCATAGTCGAAAGCTTCACCG
This sequence comes from Verrucomicrobiota bacterium, assembly GCA_030605125.1. Classification (GTDB taxonomy): domain Bacteria; phylum Verrucomicrobiota; class Verrucomicrobiia; order Opitutales; family Opitutaceae; genus IMCC26134_A. The sequence continues at coordinate 2,194 of JAUWBD010000222.1, forward strand.
AGGCCCTGGGCCTCGCGGTCTTCGCGCACCTTCCACTTCGGGGTGGCGGATTCCTCGTTCTTCGCGCGGCGCTTCTCGGCCATGGCGGCCTTGCCGGTGTAGGGCGTGCCGGGCGTGTGCTTGGGCTTGCCGACGAGGTCGAAATACACGGGGCAGCCGTCGATACCGAACTCCTTGACCATGCCGGCCTCGAGGTAGCGGCGGTATTGCTCGGACAACTTGTCCTCGCGGTTGCAGAACAACTTGATGCGGAAGGGACGCACGCCGGTCTGCACGGCGTAGTAAACGCGGAAGCGTTTGCCGCCGATGGCGGGGGCGGGCACGCGCTCGGCGAGCTCGCCGATGAGGGCGTTGAGCTTGGCGGTGGGGATCTTTTTCTCGAGCGCGCGGTTGAGCTGCACGGCGGCGTTGAGCATGCGGTCCACCTCGTAGCCGCTCATGGCGGAGACGAAGAGGATGGGCGCGCCGGGCGTGAAGAAGAGGCGATCGCGGATGGCGCGCTCGTATTTGGCGCGGTATTCGCGCTCGGACTTGAAGTCGTGGATCGCCTCCTCGGGCGCGCAGTCGGGGTCCACGCCGCGGCGGAAGGCGTCTTTCACGACGTCCCACTTGTTGACGATGACGATGATGGGCTTGCGCTCCTTGATGGCTTCGCCGGCGATGGCCTTGTCCTGCGCGGTCACGCCGTCGATGGCGTCGAGCACGAGGAAGACGACGTCGCACTTGCTGATGGCATCGAGGGAACGGAGGCGGGAGAAATACTCGACGGGCGAGGCGAGCTTGGTCTGCGCCTTGATGCCGGCGGTGTCGATGAGGCGGAAGGGGTAGTCCTTGCCGTTGCGGCCCTGGAAGGTGAAGGGGATCTCGACGGCGTCGCGCGTGGTGCCGGCGATGTCGGAGACGATGAGGCGGTCGCTGCCGAGGAGGCGGTTGGAGAGGGAGGATTTGCCGACGTTGGGCCGGCCGATGAAGCAGACGCAGAGCGGCGCGGAGGGATCGCGCCGGCCGGGGAAATGGGCGGGCGGGAGCGGGTTGCCTTCGGCGTCGAAGTCTTCGGTGGGGGACGTGTCGGCGGACGCGTCGGCGGTGTCGGTGGAGGCGACGGTGGCGGGAGCGGGATTTTGTTCGGGCGCGGGGCCGAGTTTTTCGAGGATGGCGGCGCGGAGTTCGGCTTCGCCGCGGCCATGCTCGGCGGACATGCGGAGGGGCTCGCCGAGGCCGAGACGGTAGGCCTCGCCGAGGTCGAGCTTGTCGTCGCCGAAGTCGGCCTTGTTGACCACGAGGAGGACGCTTTTCTTCGCGCGGCGCAGGCGGGTGGCGATCTGGGTGTCGAGGGCGGTGAAGCCCTCGAGGCCGTCCACGACGAAGAGGATGAGATCGGCCGCCTCGATGGCGAAGTCCACCTGCTGCTCGGAGGCGCGGGTGAGCTCGGCGGGCGAGTCGCCGCCCTTGAGGCCGAGGCCGCCGGTGTCGAGGAGGGTGTAGGCGCCGTCGCGCACCTCGGCGGAGACGACGTCGCGGGTGACGCCCGGCTGGTCGTGCACGATCGAGATGCGCGACCGCGTGAGCCGGTTGAAAAGGCGGCTCTTGCCCACGTTGGGGCGTCCGACGATGGCGACGATGCGTGACATGGAGAGGTGGCGGCGGTGCCGCAAACAAAGGGACGCGGAGCCCGAGCCAAGTCGAGCCGCGCGCGGAACGGAGTGGAGATAGTTAGACGGCCTTGAAAACGACCGCGGCGTTTTGGCCGCCGAAGCCGAGGTTGTTGCTCAGCACGGCGGTGAGCCCGGCGACCTGGCGGGCGGCGTTGGGCACGTAGTCGAGGTCGCACTCGGGGTCGGGCTCGTGGAGGTTGATGGTGGGCGCGAGGGTCTGCGTCTGGAGGGTCTTGGCGCAGATCACGCTCTCGATGCCGCCGGCGCCGCCGAGGAGGTGGCCGGTCATCGACTTCGTGGAGCTGACGGCGAGCTTTTGGGCGTTGTCGCCAAAGACGCGCTTGATCGCGAGGGTCTCGAACTTGTCGTTGTAGGGCGTGCTGGTGCCGTGGGCGTTGATGTAGCCGATCTGCTCGGGGGTGAGGCCGGCGCCCTTGAGCGCGCGGGTCATGGCGGCGCCGAGGCCTTTGCCCTCGGGGTCGGGCATGGTGATGTGGTGGGCGTCGGCGGTGGCGGCGTAGCTGGCGATCTCGCAGTAGATGCGGGCGCCGCGTTTTTTCGCGTGTTCGAGTGATTCGAGGACGAGGACGCCGGCGCCCTCGCCCATCACGAAGCCGTCGCGGCCGAGGGAGAAGGGGCGGCAGGCGGTGGCGGGGTCGTCGTTGCGCGTGCTCATGGCCTTCATGGCGCAGAAGGTGGCGTAGGCGAAGGGGGTGATGGCGGCCTCGGTGCCGCCGGCGATCATCACGTCGGCGTCGCCGCGGCGGATCATGTGCATGGACTCGCCGAGGGCGTGGGTGCCGGTGGCGCAGGCGGAGACGACGCCGAAGTTCGGCCCGCGGGCGCCGAGCTCGATCGCGACGATGCCGGAGCAGATGTTGCCGATGAGGGCGGGGATGGTGAAGGGGGAGACCTTGCGCGGGCCCTGCTCGTGGAGTTTGCGGCACTGGGTCTCGTAGGTGAGCATGCCGCCGATGCCGGAGCCGATGACGACGCCGACGCGGTCGGGGTCCTCGGTCGCCATGTCGAGGCCGGAGTCGGCCCAGGCCTGCTTGGCGGCGCAGTAGCCGAAGTGGGTGTAGCGGTCGTTGCGACGCGCCTCCTTGGGGTCCATGTGCTCCTCGACGTTCCAGCCCTTGACCTCGGCGCCCATTTGGGTGGCGAAGGGGGCGGGGTCGAACTGGGTGACGCGGTCGATGCCGTTTTTGCCCGCCACGAGGCTGGCCCAGAAGGTATCGGCGGTCTGGCCGAGGCCGTGGATGGCGCCGAGGCCGGTGACAACGACGCGTTGGGAATCAGGGAGGTGCGACATGGCGTGGGACGTAAAGGTGAGAAGTGAAGGGACGTGGGGACACAGGGCAAGGCCGGTGAAGCCCGGGAAGCGGATGTGCGCGGTCGTCTCGGTAAATCTCGTTTAGGGTGAGACGCGAAAAATTGCCTTGCGCATGCGGGTGGCCTTTCCACCTTTCGCCCTCCTGTCAGTTTCCGTCCCTATCGTCTAGTCTGGTCTAGGACACTACCCTTTCACGGTAAGAACCGGGGTTCGAATCCCCGTGGGGACGCCATTTATCTCCTTCCACGCGAAGGAGATCCTTTTTCTCAGTAGCTAGGTTGCCCGGTTTGCACGGCAACCTAAGCATGAATCAGACAGAGTTTGCCGTCAGCCAGTTCCGGAACCGGAACGGAGTTATCTCGTGGCGGGTGGATGGACGAATCAACGGCGTCCGCATCCGAAAAAACTTCAAAACACGAGAGGAAGCCGCCGCCGAAAAAGCGACGTTGGAGCTTAAAGCCCTGCAATCGACATCGAGCCTGCGGAGCGTCGCGACCACCTTAACGGAGGACCAGACGCGGGAGGCGGAGGCGGTATTTCTCCGTCTCGCAGACAAGCCTCGGCCATTGTCTTTCTACGTCGATTTCGCTCTCACGAACTATCGCGAGCCAGAGAAGCAAAAGCCGCTCGCCGACGCTATCGCCGACTACAACAAGGCGAAGGCGCACGAGTGCGAACAGGGGCACATTTCTCAACCACAGCTCGACCGCATCGGCTGGGATTTGGCCCGGCTGGAGAAAAAATTTCCCAAGCGCGCCGTGGCGGAGCTGACGGTTCCCGCGTTGGTCGAGTTCCTTGAAATCGGCCGGCCGTCGATGAAGACCTACAACAACCGGCGCGGAGTGCTCTCCACGTTCTTCAAATACGCGTTCCATCGCGGATGGATCGTCGAGAACCCTGTTCCAAAAGTTCCGCACTTCCGCATCAGGCGCAAGCGAGGCTCCGCCGTTACCTTCTCCGCAGCCCAAGCGGCCGAATTAATGGCCTTTTTCGAAACCTACGAGGGCGGCCGGTGGGTGCCCTACTTTGCGCTCTGCCTTTTCGCAGGCATCCGCCCCGGCGTGCCCGACGGCGAGATCACGAAGATCAAGCCTGAGGACGTTAACCTTGAAACCGGCATAATCGCGATTTCCGCCGACGTGTCCAAGGTGCGCGAGCCGCGGCGTATCACCATCCAGCCGAATCTCGCGGCTTGGCTCCGTGCCTACCCGTTGAAAAAATTCCCCATCGTCGTGGGCAATTTCAAGAAGCGCCGGGAGAAATTTCGCGACCGCTTTAACCTGTCCCACGACGTGCTTCGTCACACGTTCATATCCATGTTTGTCGGGAAATTTCGCTCCATCGGCGAAGCTGCGATTCAGGCAGGCAACTCCGAGAGCATTATCCGCAAGCATTACCTCGATCTAAAGAGCCCGACCGAGGCCGAAGAGTTTTTCGGGATCATGCCAAAGCATGCCGCCGGAGAGGAGGAGCCCAAAACCCTGCCCGTCGCCGCTTGAATCCTAGGTCCGGCATGGCGTCACCCGCGCGCCATGTCGGGCGGTTTACGACACGCGCCGGTCGTTTTGCGATGGACCAAGGGGGAAAGAGCGCCCCGCCACTAGCTCCGTTTACACCGACACAGGGGCATGGAAACGCAACTACCTGCATCGCCCCTCGCCCACCTCACCGACATCACCGGCCTCCGCACCTGCGGGCTTTTTCCCAAGGGACGCGAGCCGTCGATTCGCACCCTGCGCGAATGGACGAAGCTCCGCCGCATCCCTTATCACCGTGTCGGCCACTTCGTTTATTTCGACCCGGCCGAGGTGGCCTTGCACATCCAGACCAAGCTCAAGGTGCCCGCCC
>JAUWBD010000209.1 GCA_030605125.1 Verrucomicrobiota bacterium
GCTGCGCTGGGTGCCGCTCGTGCCGGTGCCGGTGACGTAGAAGGAATCGCGCCGGGCCTCGGAGGGCTCGCTGGTGTTGCCCGTCGGGCCGGAAGTGTTGGGCCCGGAGAAGGAGGCGACGACGGAGAGCGCGGCGCCGGACAAAGCGGTGCCGTCGGCGAAGACGAGCGAGCCGAGCGCGGAGCCGTTGGTCGAGGAGATGAGGTTGTTCCAGCGCCGTCCGGTGGAGTCGGGGCTGGGCGCGGGGAAGGACGCGGAACCGAGGTCGAGCCAAAGCGTGCGCGAGGTTGAGGAGTCGGCGAGGGTGAGCGTGACGCGATCGGAGCGGAGGGCGCGGCCGGACTCGGTGGCCACGAGTTCGTAGTAGCCGGTGCTCGCGGCTTGCACGTCGGCGAGCGTCAGCGGGGCCGCGGTGGCGCCGGGCAGCGCGGCGCCGTTGTGGAACCACTGGAAGGTGGCGGAGGGAAGGTTGACGGTGGCGGCGAAGCGGACGGTGGCGCCGGGGAAGGCCGCGGCGGAGACCGGCTGGCTGGTGAAGGCGAAGGCGGGCGGCGGATACACGATCGCGCCGGCCATCGGGGCCAGCATCTCGGTGGTCCAGGCGAGGCGGCCGGAGGAGGTGAGGTGGATGCCGTCGCCGTCGAGGTAGTGCTGGCGATCGAGCAGGAAGGTGTAGGGATCCACTCGGCCGCGGCCGGCGGCGGAATCGTAGGCGTGGGGGGCGAAGCGGGCGATGAGCGGATCGAGGACGGAGACGTTGTAGGGCAGGGAGCCGTTTTCCGGATTGGCGCCGGCGTTGACGAGCGGGGCGGTCTTGTAGTCACGAAAGGAGAGGCGCGCGGGGAGGAGCACGCGGCCGGCGTTGACCACGGTGCGGTAGATGGACTCGAGGTGGGTGCCGATGATGACGTCGCGCGAGTCGGTGGCGGGGTCGTAGGGGCGGATATTGGTGACGTTGTTGCCGCCGATGTGAACGAAAACGAAACGGGCGCGCGGATGGAACGCGAGGGCCTGGGCGACGAGGTTGGGCGACCCGTCGTGCCACGTGTAGGTGGTGGAGCCGCCGGTCGCCAGGTTGAAGAGGACGGGGTCGTATTGCGGGCCGTGAAGCTCGCGGATCTTGGCCTTGAACTGCGCGTGATAGATCGAGGTGCGTGTGATGGAGGCGCCGAGGGCGATCCAGATGTCGTCCTTGCCGGCGGGATCATAGGCGTGGAGCTCGAGGTCGGCGAGGTTGGTGACGGCGGTCGCGGAGGGATTGGGCAGTCGGAGGCGGATCCAGAGCGGCGCGGCGGAGGCGGGTATATCCAGTTTTTGGAGACGCAGGTTGCCGGTTTCCTCGGGCAGCCAGAGCGGGACGGGCAGGTTTTGCCAGGTGCCGTCGGTGCCGTTGGTCGAGTCGGTGGAAATCTCCGCCGAGGCGGTGTAGCCGGCGCGATCGAGCCCGAAGGTGAGCATGCCGCCGACGGGAAGGGCGGGGACACGCAGCGTGCCGGTCCAGGTGGCGCCGCCGGGCAGGCTGATGGCCGGGGGCGTGCCGCGGGAGGTCATCGCGGCGGCGAAGGCGGCGTCGCCGTGGCTGGCGGAGGCGGAGAGGGCGGCGACGCGCGAACCGGTGTGGGGCGCGAAATCGGCGCGGGCCGCGGCGAGGCCGAAGGCGAGCAAGGCGACGGCGACGCGCGGCAGGGCGGCGAGCGGGAGGCGGGGCATGCCGCTAGGCTAGCCGGCGGGGGCGGGGCGCGTTAGGACGCGCGCGGATTTTCGTTGGGACAAATCCGACATCGGGCCGGAGCAGAGTTGAAGGGCGCGGGGCGGAAGGGCAGCGTCGTCGCGTCATGCTTCTCAAACGCGGCGCCGGAAACCTGAAGAAGTTCGAGCAGTGCCACGAGGGCGCGGGCGCCCTGTGGTGCAACGAGATCCTGGCCGACTATGCGAAGACCGACGCGGGTTTCGCCTTCATCCACGACAACGTGATCGAGCCGGGCGCCTCGATCGGCGAGCACGCGCACCACGGCGAGGAGGAGGTCTATGTGATCCTCTCGGGCCGGGGCGTGATGCGTATCGATGGAGTCGATACGCCCGTGGCGGAGGGCGACGTGTGCCTGACGCGCAGCGGGCACAGCCACTCCTTGGTGAACAGCGGCGACGCGCCGATGCGTTTTCTGGTTTTGCACGCCAAGCTCGGGCGGCGCGATTGAGTGCGGTCCCCGTCCCTCCGGGGGCGGGCCGCGTTGACTCACGGAACTCGTGTGGCGCCGGATTCGTCTTTCACGGCCCAGCGGTGGCGCGCCTCGGGGTTCGCGTCGAGCTCGTCGCGATTGCGGCGGGCGCGTTCGCGATAGGCGCTGGCGGAGATGCCGAAGTGGGCGCGGAAGCGGCGGGCGAAGTGCACCGGGTCGGGCCAGCCGACCTCGACGGCGATCTCCGACACGGGCTTGTCGGTGCGGGCGAGCAGATAGGCGGCGCGCTCGGCGCGGGTCTGCGCGAGCCAGGACATCGGCGACATGCCGAGGGTGGATTTGAAGAGGCGCCCGAGGTAGGAGACGTCGATGTTGAGGCGGCGCGCGAGGCCGTTGGCGGACCAGGGCTCGGCGAGGTCGCTGTTCATCAGGGCGAGGCAGCGTTTCACGGCGCCGTGCGCGGGCTGGAAGCCGGCTTCGCGGGGGCGGGAGGCGATGGCCTCGGCGAGGCAGGCAAGCACGAGGATGAGGTGGCCGAGGCGGACGGGTTTCTCCGCGGGGTCGTCGTTTTCGCCGAGGGCGACGAGCGCGTCGAGGTGGGCGACGCAACGCACGAGGAGGGGCTCGGGCAGCTCGAGGCGCACGATGCCGACGTCGGCCCCCGCTCCGGTGGCGGGACGCCAGAGGAGCTCGTTGAGCGCGGGATCGTCGAGGGTCCAGAGAAGCTCGTGGAGGAGGAGCTTGGCGCTGAAGCAGCAGACGTAGGCGTCGAGCTTTTGGTTGTCGTGGTGGCGGTGCCAGGCGCCGGGGCGGATGAGGAGGGCCTTGCCGCGATCAAAGGGGAACTCGCCGGTGGGCGTTTGTTGCCAGCCCTGGCCGCCGACGCAGAGCTGCAGTTCGACGAAGTCGTGGTCGTGCGGCGGCTCGGCGGGATCGTGCTCGGGGAAGTGGTAGGCGATGATGAGCGCGCCCTCCTTGAAGTCGCTTTTCCAGCGGAGATGGCGGAGGTCGCCGGTTTCGATGACTCGAAAGGGCATGGGGTGGGGAACCAGGAGAGCGCGAGCTTGAGCCGGGGGTGTGCGGGCTCAAGCGGGCAAACTACGCAGCCGCGGGCGCGGGGAGTTTCCGCCAGTCGAAGAGCGCGCCGGGCGTGGGCAGCGACTGGGAGAGAAGACCGGCGTAAACCGTTTGCGCCTCCGCGGGCGAGAAGCTCTCGGCGAGGCCGGCGACGCGGACGCTGCCCTCGTGGAGCCAGTCGAGCGCGGCGGCGTAGTTGGCAGCGAGGCTGTTGAAGGAGAAGTCGCGGGGCTGGCCCGGGACTTCCCATTCCCAGCCGCTGCGCACGACGGCGTAGCGATGGAAGACGGCGTGCAGCAGATCAAAGGCGGAGAGCTCGGTGCGACGGCGCCAGGGCACGCCGATGAGCACGACCTCACCGCGTTTGCAGACGCATTTGCAGCCGTCGAGCACGGCCTGTTCGTGGCCGCTGCACTCGAGGTGGAGGGCGAACTGGCCCTCGAGCGAGTCGCCGTCGGTGAAGTTGGCCCGGACATCACGGAGGCCGGCCGCGAGCGCGGCGCGGCGGCGCGGCTCGACCGGGTCCACGCAGGTGACCTGGTAGCCGCAGCGGGCGAAGACCTGCGCGGCGAGATTGCCGACGGGGCCGAGGCCGGTGACGAGCACGCGCGAGGGGGCGTGCGCGGCGGCGGTGTTGAGCGTGCTCATGCTCACCCCCATGAGGCGGGCGAAGACGGCGATCTCGGGCGCGAGGCCGGCGGGCAGCGGGGTGACTTGATCATGACGGGCCTGCTGCAACTCGGCGTGAGGGCCGGAGGCGAAGACGAGGGCGCCGGGCTTGAGATCGGTGACTGCGGGGCCGGTCTCGGTGATCTCGAAAACGCAGGCGTAGCCGGTCTCGGCGGGGAAGTTGTTGCCGAGATAGCCCCAGTTGAGCTCGGTGCCGGGGCTGACGAGCGAGACGAGGGTGCGTCCGCGGACGTCATCGGGCTTGATCGGGCCGTGGGCTTCGGCGGGCGAGGGGCGTTCGAGGAGCGCGGCGGTTTCGCGAGCGGGGAAGATGACTTGGCGCATGGGGGAGCGAGGTGCGGGGAGCGGAGGAGGATGGACGAAGTCTAGCGGAAGCTGAGGCCGTGGCGCGCGGCGACGGCGCGGAGATGGGCGGCGGCGACGGGATACTCGGGAGGCGGCAGGTGTTCGAGGGCGACGGGCGTGTCGGGGTCGAGCTTGGCGGCTTCGCGGAGGAAGGTGTCGTAGTCGAGCAGGCCGGTGCCGGGGCGACACTCGTCGAGGTGGAGGGTGAGGTCGGGCCGCAGGGCGATATCCTTCGCGTGGCAGCTGCGGATGTAGGGGCCGAGCTTGGCGAAGCACTCGCGGATGAAATCCCCGGTGCGGTAGGCACGCGCGGGGCAGTTGATCATGTTGACCGGATCGAGATGGACGGCGAAGGCGGGGCGATCGATGGCGCGGATGAGCGCGAGGTATTCGTCGGGCGAGGACGGGAAAATCCAGGGCATGGTCTCGAGCGCGTAGCAGGTGCGGCGCGGCTTCACCGCGTCCACGATGGCTCGCACGGACTGGACGATGAGGTCGAAGGTGTCGGCGTCGAAGTTGGTCGCGTGGGGACCGTCCCATTTGTCGGGGTTGCGCGAGCCGGCGATGTTGACGCAGCAGCGGGCGCCGAGCCGCTCGGCGAGGTCGAGGTGGCGGATGGATTTTTCGCGGGCGGCGGCGGCCTTGGTGGGATCGGGGTTGATGGGGTTGGACCAAGCGCCGACCTCGGCGATGATCAGGTCGGCGCGTCGCGCGGCCTCGACGTAGCTGGCCACGGTGGCGTCGGACGCGTCGGGTTCGAGCAGCGGATCGGCCGCGCCGTAGCCGGCGGCGCGATGCGCGGCGGCCCATGCGGAGGCGTGCTCGAAGGTGTCGTAGTTGGGTGCGGCAAGGCGCATAGGGGGAGGAAAGGTCTCAGGAAACGACGCCCGGCGGCGGGTAGCCGGCCGTGGCATCGTCGAGGACAAGTATCCAATCGGACAACTCACCCAGGGCTGGAGGCGTGAACCGCAGCTCCGGCGCGGAGGAGAGCGTGCCAAGTTCGCTCGCGCTGCCGTTTCGAGGATCGAACCACCAGGCGCGGAGGCGGGAGGCGGGGAGCGCGGCGGTGTTGACCGCGAAGGGGCGGCCGAGCGGCACGTAGATCATCGCGTAGGTGCCGGCGGCGTCGCGGGTGGCGGCGAAGCGGGCGCGGCCGGCGCCCGGAACGAGGTGCGGCGCGAGCGGGTGGGGGACGAGCAGCGAATCGTCGGGGATGCGAGCGAGGAAAGGGCGCGACTCGAAGAGGCGGCGCGCGTGGATCATCTGCCGTGCTCCAGGGGCGTCCAGCGCCTCGCGCCAAGGGAGCAGCGGGGAGAGGATCGGCTCGCGGCCGGGCGCCCACATCTGCCAGACGGCGTTGTGGCCGTAGGTGTGGCCGCAGGCTCCGGCGAAGAGGTTCCAGTAGCAGGCGCGCCGGACGTCGGCCGCGACGGCGTGCCCGTGGCGCGCCGGATCGAAGTCGATGCCGATGTCCTCGTAGATGGGCTCGGCGTCGAGCACCGGGCGGGGCGGCATGCGGTCGTGATCGATCCGGGTGCGTTCGTAGCGGCCGGTGTGGTCGGCGGCGTGTCCGTTTTGGCGGAGGTGGAGGTCGAGCCAGGGCTCGTCGGGGAAAAAGTCCGACGAGCCGGCGGCGCCCTGCGGGTGAAAGGCCATGAGGTGCGCTCCGCCGTCGCCTTCGCGCAGGCCCTCGGCCATGGCGCGGATGATGGCGCGGTGCTTGTCCGTCTCGACGGGGCGATCTCCCCCGAGTATCCACACCAATGATACATGACGCCAGCGGTGCCCCAGCCAGAGCCCGAACGCGCGGGCGTTTTCCGGCGAGAAGATCTCGGGGCCCACGCCGTGCTTTTGGTTCCATTTGTCACCCCAGGTCGGAAGGAGGGCGACGACCAGGCCGAGCTCGTTGGCGCGGGCGAGGGTGCGATCCATGCGGGCCCAGAAGGGCTCGTTCGGGCGCATCGGATCGAGGTCGTGAAAAGGCAGGTGGCCGGCGGCGTCGGGCGTGCGCAGACCATCGGACTCGGCGAGAGCGACGGTCTGGATGACGTTGAACCCCTGGGCGGCGCGGGTGCGGAGGTAGTGGTCGGACTCGGCGTCGTCGAGGCGGTGGAGGAGCTCCCACGCGGTGTCGGCCAGCCAGAAGAAGGGGGCGCCGTCCTCGGTGACGAGGTGGCGGCCCGTGGACGCGATGCGGAGGCGGGGCGCGGGGCGGGACCTGCGGGCAGGGGCGGACATAAGGCCGGAAAGCTGTTTCGGGCGGACGCGGACGGCCAACTGTTACCGATTCGGTGCCAGCTAAATTCCGTGTTTGGTAAAGTCCCCCCGGAGGTAATTGCAGGGCGTTGACCGATTGGCGTGCGCCGTGCAGCGTGCGCCCTCATGTCCGACGCCAAAGCTCCCGTGATCCTGGTCATCGATGACGACGCCGAAGTGCGCTACTCGCTCGGCCGCGTGCTTTCCTCGCGAAAGTATCAGGTGCTCGAGGCCGGCAGCGGCGAGGCGGGCGTGGCGGCGGTGAAAAAAGGCCCGCCGCCCGATCTCATCTTTCTCGACGTGCGCATGGGCGGCATGAGCGGCATTGAGGCGCTGCAACACATCCGCGCGGCCAACCCGAAGCAGCTCGTCATCCTCATGACCGCCTTCGGCACCGCGCAGACCGCGATCGAGGCGATGAAGTATGGCGCCTTCGACTACATCATGAAGCCCTTCGATCCTGCGAAGGTGCTCACGCTGGCCGAAAACGCCCTCAAGGCCCACGCCGACATGCGCTCGGCCGGCGACTACAAGCCCACCATCAACGCCGACGACTACCGCGAGGGCATCGTGGGCGCCTCGCCGGTGATGCAGGATGTTTTCAAAGTCATCGGCCAAGTCACCGCGAGCGACGTCACGGTGATGATCACCGGCGAGAGCGGCACGGGCAAAGAACTCGTCGCGCGCTCGATCTGGAAACACTCGCACCGGGCGAAGGGCAACTTCATCGCGGTCAACTGCGCCGCCATCCCGGACAATCTGATCGAGAGCGAACTTTTCGGCCACGAGAAGGGCTCGTTCACCGGCGCGACGAATCAGCGCATCGGCAAGTTCGAGCTTTGCGACCGCGGCACCATTTTCCTCGACGAGATCGGCGACATGGCGCTCGCCACGCAGACCAAGATCCTGCGCGTGCTCCAGCAGGGCGAGATCCAGCGCGTGGGCGGCACCGACACCATCAAGGTGGACGTGCGCATCATCGCCGCGACCAACAAGGACCTCGAGGCGATGGTGAAGGCGAAGACCTTCCGCGAGGACCTCTACTACCGGCTCAACGTGGTGCGCATCAAGATGCCGCCGCTGCGCGAGCGCCGGGAGGACATCCCGCAGATCGTGGATTTCTGCCTCCAAAACCTCGTCAAGCAGCGCAAGGCGCGCGTGGCGAAGGTCTCGCCCGAGGCGATGGCGCTGCTCTGCCGCTACGACTGGCCGGGCAACGTGCGCGAACTCGAGAACCTCGTGTATCGCGCCGCCGTGATCGCGCAGGGCGACGCGATTTTGGTCAAAGACCTCCCGCCCGAGGTGCTCGCCAGCGCGGGCGCGGCGGCCCCTTCGACCGGCACCGAGCTGCCGGCGCCCGCGGCGGCGGTGAATCTCACCGTGGCGCCGATGGCCTCCTCCGCGTCCACGCCCGCCGCGGGAGGCGCCGCGCCCGCGCCCGCGCCGGCGAG
>JAUWBD010000012.1 GCA_030605125.1 Verrucomicrobiota bacterium
TCGATCCCCAGCGCAAAGCGCGAGCCGCCCAGGAGGCTGCTCAAGGAGTTGGCGGAATCGGGCGCGATCCAGGTGTTCATGATCAACTCCACGCGGGTCGGGCCGAAGCCGGCGGGGTAGAGGCGACCGTCGGTCTGGGGCGCTTTTTTCCAGTGGAGCGTGGAGCTGTCCACGAAGACCGGGACGCGATACCGGTCGGGCGCTTCGTCGTCGGGCAGGAGGGTGAACCAGCCGCCGAGGTAGTTGTTACCCTTGGCGTGCGGGCGGGTGAAGCAGCGGTAGTAGCCTTGAAGCTCGTCCTCGGCGTAGGCGGGCAGGGCGAGGGTGAGCGGTGTGCCGTCGCCGAGGCGGAGGCGGGCGGTGAGGGCTCCTTGTGTGGTCACGCGGGCGGTGCCGTGGGCGGCCAAGGGCGGGTGGTTCGCGCCGTAGTTCTCGATCACGTCGGTGTAGCCGAGCCCGAGCGTATAGGCGCCGGCGCAGGAGACGGGGCCGTCGGTGCGCTCGCGCAGGCGGAGGGAGAGGGCCTCGGCCACGACTTCGTCGGCGGCCACGGCTTCGGCGTAGGAGCCGTTGACGGGGTCGAGGGCGACGCGCAGCAAGGTCGCGGAGCCGGGCGGGGTGATGAGGGCGAGAGCGGCGTCTTCGTCGCCGTGCAGTTCGAAGCGGCCGCGCACCGAGCGGGCGGGGGCGTCGGCGGATTGCCAGGTGCCGGTGAACTGGCCGTTGGCGGCGACCTTGAACTGGAGGCGACCCCAAGGGAGGGAATGGTCGCCGGTCTGCGCAAAGAGCGCGTCGTAGGCGCCGACCAGCGAGGCGGGGAAGGCGGAGACGGAGAGGGTGAAGCGGCTGACCTCGCTCTTGGCGGAGCCGAACTGCGTCCAGAGTCGCACCGCGTAATCGCCGGGACGGGCGGTGATCGTGCCGGTGAGGCGGCCGGTTTCCGCGTCGAGCTTGAGGCCGGCGGGGAGGCCGGCGGCGAGGAAGCGCAGGCCGGGGCGGGCTATCCCGTGATCGAGTGCGAGGTCGAGGACGGAGCCGGTGCGCGCGGCGATGTCGCCGATCTCGGCGGGAGCGGGCGGGCGCACCGCCACGCGGATCGTCGCGGAGGCCGCGCCGGCGGAGTTGGTGGCGGTGACGGTGTAGCTGCCGGCGTCGCTCAGGGTGAGGGGGCCGAGTTCGAGTTCCGGGCCGGTGCCGAGGACGAGTTTGTCCCGTCGCCAGACGATGGTGGGGGCCGGATGGCCCGTGACCGAGACGGAGAGGACGAGCGATTCGCCGATCCGGCCGACCTCGGGGAGATGGGCGGTGAGGGTGGGTGCGCTGGAGCTCAGGGTGAGTTTGCCGGGGAGGCTCATCACGGAGCCGTGCTCACTGCTCACAAGCACGGTGTAGTTGCCCGCGGCGTCGGCCTTCACGGGATCGAGGACGAGCGAGGGAGCGTTCGAGTCGGGGATGGCGGCGCCGTCGTGATACCACTGGTAGGTCAGCGGGAGGGTGGAGTTGGTGGTGATGAAAAACGTCGCCACACCGCCGACCGACACGAACTGGGGTCGCGGCTGGGTGGTGATGGAGAGCACGGGCACCAGAGGCGGGGTGTTCACGGTGAGCGTGGCCGCGGCGGATTCGGCGGTGGCGCCGTAGCCGTTGCCGACCAGGCAGCGGAGCTGCAGACCGTGCGAGGCGGAGGGCACGTTCAGCGCGGCGAGCTGCGCGGTGTTGGCGCCGTCGTAGAAGACGCCGTCGTTGACGATGTTGATCCAGCGGGCGGTCGCCACCGAGTAGCGTTGCCATTGGTAGGTGAAGCTCGCGGGGGCTCCGCTGGCGCTCACGGTGAAAAGCGCGTCGCCGCCGCGGAACACCGCGGTGTCGGCGGGGGAGGTGACGATGGTGGCGGGTTGGGCGCGGAGGAGCTTGGCGGCGTGGCTCGTCACGGAGCCCGCGGAATTGGTGAGGACGACGTCGTATTGGCCGAAGCTGAGCTCGGTGACGCTCAGGCTGAGGGTGAGGGATGTCGCGCCGGTGATGTTGGCGCCGTCGCGGCGCCATTGCACGGTCGCGCCGTTCAGGGTGGCCGAGGCGGAGAAGGTCGCGGTGCCGCCGGGGAGGGCATAGCGATCAACGGGGTGGGAAAGGAGCACCGGCGGCGGCGGCGGGATGAGCTTGGCCACGGCGCTGCGCACCTCCCCTCCTTCGTTGGTGACGACGACCGTGTAGTCGCCGTAGGCCGCGGCGGTGAAGCCGGAGAAGGCGAGCGAGGCGGAGGTGGCGCCGGCGACGGGGTCTTCGCCCTGATACCATTGGTAGGAGAGGCCGGTGCCGGTGGCGGTGACCGAGAGGGTGAAATAGCTGCCGAGCTGCGCGACGCGGCCAACGGGCTGCGTGGTGATGACGGGCGCAGGCGGGGGCGGGTTTACGGTGAGCGTGGCGGGGGAACTGGTCGCGTGGCCAAAGGCGTTGCTCACCTTGACGGTGTAGCGGCCGGCGTGGGAGTCCTGCACGCTCGCGATCAGGAGCGTGGCCGAGCTCGCGCCGGGAATGGGCTCCCCCTCGAAGGCCCACTCGTAGGTGAAAGGTTCGCTGCCGCGGGCCGTGACGGAGAGCGTGGCCGATTTTCCCCGCGTGACGGTGACGGAGGCGGGCGGCGTGCCGATGTAGGCCGGAGTGGATACGGAGCCGTCGCCGGCGAGGTCCACGATCGAGAAAACGACGCGTCCCGCGGCGGTGCTGCCGTAGGGATAGGAGGTGCTGACGGTGGTGGCGGAGGACGTGAGCGCCAGCAGGCGGCCGTCGGAGAGCGGAAGGAGGCGCAGGGGGAAGCCGGGGATGCTCAGGCCGCGTTCGAAGAGATAGCTTTGGCTCCAGCTTTGGAGCTGGGTGTCGTTGCCGTTGGCCCGGATCGTGTGCCAGCGGTTGTTGATCGAGGTGCCGTCGGTGATCGCGTTGGCCAGCGATCCGACGAGGGCGAGGCTGGTGGCGCTGAAGATGCGACCCGGGCCGGTGAGCACGCCGGTCTGGTCGGAGGACAGTCGAATCGGGTGGGTGAAGGAGTAGTCGCCGTGGTAGGGCGAGTCGGTGGAGGCGCCGACGACGCCGGCGTCGGAGATCGGCGTGGCGAGGAGGTCGTTGGGCGAGGTGTTGTCCCGGAAGTGGTAGAGCTTTTTCTGGACCGAGCTCCAGACGTAGTTGCGCGAGTAATACGCCCATTCGCGGGAGGATTTGAGCGCGCCGGCGGAGGAGTAGATCCAGTGGGTGCCCCAGGCGCCGGTGGAGTCCATCGCGAAGACGAAGGGCCCGGCGGCTTGCAGGGCGAGCACGGAGGTGGGCAGGTTGACGAAGGGCGATTCGTGGGAGGCGCCTTCGTCGAGTTTGATCTGTTTGATCTCGCCGGTGGCGTAGCCGGTGTAGAGGCGGTTCAGCGTGGGGGAGTAGGCGACATGGTCGGCCACCCCGCCGAGGACGAAGGACGGGCCGTAGGCGCGGGTCGTCGCGTCCCAGCTGAAGATCGCCTTGTGGGCGCGGCTGTAGAGGAAGGCGGTGTCGTCGGGGCCCGGGATGATGTGGTCGGGGATGAAGTCGAGGCGCTCGGGCTCGGGCGCGGCGCCGGGCACGGCGGTGGTGAGGGAAGAGAGGGCGACCTTGGCGACGGAAATGCCGCTGGCGGAGGTGGCGTCGGCGGAGAAGGCGAAGGCGGAGTCTTGGGAGACGGCGACGCCTTGCGCGGGCTTGGCCAAGGTGCGCGAACCGGAGGCCAGGAAGGTGTTGTCGTAGGCGACCAGCTTGTCGCCGCGGAGGACGATGAAGACATCGGCGCCGTGGTAGGCCATGTCGTCGAAAGCTCCGGCCAGGCTGGCGCGGTAGGCGAGCGAGGCGGGATCGTAAACGTGTCCGGTGCCGAGCACGAGAGACGAGGCGTCGGGCGCGAGGTAGGTGCGGGCGGCGGAGTTGTAGCCGTAGTGGGTGGCGGGCCCGGTGATGTAGCCCGGGTAGCCGGTGGGCCACGCGCCGGTCGTGCTGAAGGTGATGCTATGCAGCGAGGAACCGGAAGTGTAGGTGTCGATCCCATACACGCGGCGGGCTTCCGGATCTATCGCCAGTCCGCCTCCGAAGCTGTAGTATCCGGACCAGGTGGCAATGAACTGCCGGTCCGAGCGCCGGAGGGTGGTCAGGTAAGGGTAGGCGCTGCTTCCGCTGACGACGACGATGAAGCCGGGGGAGTGCAGGAGCCCGCGGACATCGTAGGAGGAGTTGTAGAGCGCGGTCTCGCCGGAGCCGTCGAGGGCGCGGGTGTAGATCGTGCGGCCGTAGGCGACGCTCATGCCCGAGGCGTCCACGGCAAAGGCGGCGGGCGTGTTGGTCAGCGCGATGGGGGCGAGCCAAGCCTGGCTCGCGAGGTCGTAGCGCTCGACGCGTGCCGGAGAGGCGAAGGTGAAGAAAACAACGTCGCCGACCCGCGCCTTATGCAGCCACTGCGGGGCGGTCGTCTGCGCGGCGAGGCCTCCTGCGGTGAGGAGGAGCAGCGAGGTGAGGGCGAAGAAGAAGCGGAGGGCCCAAGAGGCGCGGGGGCAAAAAGGCGAGGGCATGTGCGAGAATGCGCATGCAACTCGCTGAAGTGGCTGTTGACGAGAATTTAACAATCCCCGCCGGGCGGAAGTAGCGGGGCGAGAGCCACGATCAGTCCGGCTCCATGGGCGGACTCACCCGAGCAAGCGGGCCGCGGCGGTCGTGGTGGGTTGCGCCAGTTATCCCCGCTGGCGACCCCGGGGCTGTTTCAGCAACGGCTTGAGATGCAGCCGGCGTCGGGCGGGGTGGAGCTTATCTGGCAGTAGAGCGGTTTCAGGCGCGCGTGCTCGCTCCAGAAGGCCGGGCGGGGCGCGCCTTCGAGCAGGGCGATGAGCATGCCGAAATGGATGTGCCAGCCGGAGGCGAAGCTGCCGACCTCCTTGAGATCCTCGCCGGAGGCGCGGTGCGTGAGCAGGAGCCGCACCTTGTCCCCCTCGGGCTTGAGGTCGAAGGTCACGACCGAATCGTCGCCGCCAAAGGTGAACACGAGCAGGCGGGGCGCCTCGCAGCGGAGCACGCGTCCCTCGAAGGTGACGCCGGGGTCCTGCACCTTGGCGTATTCGGGCGGGGGCGTCTCGCCGGGCGCGAGGTTCTTGTGGTGCATCGCGAAGACGAATCTGCCGCCGGCCTTTTGCTCGAGGAGGCCGCCGCAGAACCAGCGGGCGCGTTTTTCGGGATCGGTGATAAAGTCCCACACGCGTTCGATCGGACCAGGGAGCAGGCGCACGAGGCGCACTTCGCCGGGCGCGGGGAAACTGGCGAGGGACTGATTTTCGTCGGGGGAGGGGGTGGCGGGTTTCATTTGGATTTCTTTTTGGGTTTGGCGGATTTGGCGGAGGCCTGCTGGCGGGCGTCGTCGGCGAGCAGCTCGCGTTCGAGGGCGTCGAGGCGGCGGGACCAGACGGCGCGGGTTTTTTCGAGCCAGCGTTCGAGCTCGTCGAAGCCGGCGGGGTTGAGCGACTGGATGCGCGACTGGCCTTCGGCGCGGGTGACGACGAGGCCGGCCTCGCGAAGGACGTTCAGGTGCTGGGAGATGGCGGGCGCGCTGAGGTCGAAGGCCTCGACGAGCTGGCCCGCGCTGCGCTCGCGCTCGGCGAGCAGCTCGACGATGCGCCGGCGGGTCGGGTCGGCGATGGCGGCAAGGCTTTGCATGCCAAGAATAATTAAGTGAAAACTTAATTAAGCAAGAGCGAAATTATCCCGGTAGGGTGAGGGAGTGGGGTTTTAACCGCGGATGGCGCGGATGGGCGCGGATTTTTTAAGGCCTTCGTGATTCTATCCGTGTTTATCCGTGGGATCCGTGGTGGCTCGAACGAGTATGAATTCACCGCAGATCGCGCAGATGGGCGCAGATGTTCGGAAGCGCTATGCTTGGGTAATCCACCAGCCGAGGCCGGCGAGGCCGGTGGCGAGACCAAAGACGATCAGGCCGAGGCAGCCGCCCTTGCCGGCGGGCTTGGCGGGGAATTGGTCGGGGAATTTGGCCCGCAGGCCGGCCTCGATGGCCTCGATCTCGTCCTTCGACTCCTTGAGCCCGAGGCCGGTGGCTTCGCGGTGGAGTTTGATGGCTTCGATCTTGTTGCCGGCGCGCAGGGCGTCGGCGATGGGGTTCATCTGGGAGTCGGTAAGGGAGGGCGAGGGCATGGGGAGCAGAGTGCCGCCGATTTAGCGGACGTTTTGACGCGGAGGCGAGCGCTCGGGCAGGCTGCGGGCTCGATGGCCTGTTCATCCCTAAATGTCGCGATTGTCGGTGCGGGCACCGCCGGCCCGGCGGCGGCGATTTTCTTGTCGAGAGCGGGGCATCGGGTGCGCTTGTTCGAGCGGGCTCCGGTGAACCTGCCGGTCGGCGCGGGGTTTCTGCTTCAACCCACGGGTATGCGGGTCTTGGCGGAGCTGGGTTTGCTGGACGCCTTGCTGCCGCAGACGCAGGTCATTCGTCGCTTGCATTGCCTGGATCGGCGGAAGCGGGCGCTGCTCGATCTGCATTACGCGGATGTCGCGGAGGGGCTTCATGGCGCGGGCACCCATCGGGCCACGCTGCTGAACCTGTTGCTCGGCGCGGCGGAGGAGGCCGGCGCGCGGGTGGAGTGGAACCGCCCCATCGGGCAACTGAAGCGGGATGCGGACGGGCGATGCCGGCTGATCGACGCACAGGGTCGCGAAGAGGGGCCCTTCGACCTCGTGCTCTTGTGCGACGGGGCGCAATCGGCGCTGCGTGCCCAATCGGGCATCCCGTGCAAGGCGACCCGCTACCCGTGGGGCGCATTGTGGTTTATCGGCCGGCGCCCGCCGCAGCTGGCCGCCGACATGCTGTGGCAACGCGTGGGAAGCACGCGGGAGCTGGTGGGTTTTTTGCCGACGGGCACGAAGGATGATCTGGTCAGTCTGTTCTGGAGTATCCGGCTGGATCGCGTGGAGGCGTGGCGTGCGGGAAATCTGGATACGTGGAAGAGCGAGGTGCGCGCGCTCGTCCCGCAGGCGGCGGGTTTGCTCGACCAGATCGAGGGTCAGGCGCAGTTATCGGTCGCGGCCTATCACGACGTGCGCATGCGTCGGTGGCACGGCGACCGCGTGGCGGTGTTGGGCGACGCGGGCCACGCGCTGAGTCCGCAGCTCGGGCAAGGCGTGAACCTCGCGCTGATGGACGCGGCGGAGTTGGCGCGGGCTTTGGGCGAAGAGTCGTCGTTGGAGGCGGCTTTGAACCGCTATTCGGCGCGACGAAGGGCGCATCTGCGGTTCTACCAGGTGGCGACGCGCTGGCTGACGCCCTTGTTCCAGTCCGACGCCACGGCCTTGGGCGCGGCGCGGGATTTCGCGTTGCCGCTGGCCCAGCGGATCCCGTGGGTGCGACGCCAGATGATTCTCACGATGGCGGGCTACAAGACGGGCGTGTTTGGCAGCCGGCGTTAGTCAAGCAGTCCAGCGCCGCGGAGGCGCTCCAACCGGAGTTCTGGCTCAACGCACCTCGACGACGCGCGCACCCTGCTCAATCAGTCGAACCAGTTTCGGTATCTGCGGCACCAGCCAGGCGCGCAGCGCCGCGTTGGAGGTGTTGCCGAGGCGAAGCCAGACGATCACCGGGCCGGCCGCGCCCGTCTGCGCTCGCTGCGCGAAGTCCTCGTCTTTGGTGACGACCACTTGCCCCTGCGCCTGCGCGTATCGCCAGATCGCGCCGTCCTCGGCCTCACGCAGGCCGACCTCGCGGACCGCTTGCGCATCCTGCCCGGCTTCTCGCAGCCACTGAGCGAGCGCTGGCGGCAACTGGGCATCGACCAGAAACTTCACCGCGAAGCGAGGGTGAGCACCGGGTGGTCGAGTTGCGCGGCGGCATACTCCAAGCAAGCCCGGATGTCGTCCGCCTCAAGGTCGGGATAGTCGGCAAGGATTTCTGACTCGGGGACCTTGGCAGCCAGCAGATCGAGCACATCTTTTACCCGGATGCGCATACCCCGGATGCAAGGGCGCCCGCCGCATTGGTTGGGATTGAAGGTTATCCGTTCCATGAACGTGCTCATACACTTCATCCTACCCGCTTCGTCTCCGCTAGCAAGCCCCGCCGCCAGCCGGTGATGCGGAGCGCGAAAGACGGCCACGAGACGCAGTTCGGTGGAGGCGTTACCCCAACCCGGGCGGCGTTCGTATTTACGGGTGAGTTCGTGTTGTGAGCAGCGCCGCCCGCGGGGCACCCGGCGATGCCCACCCCTTCAGCCGCGAACGCGGCTTCCGGGGCCGCGCCGGGGACGGCGCGACATGTATGTGAGACCGCACCCAAAGGGTGCCCGCCGTCTCTCACCTTTCCGCTTCGCTGCAAGGCCACGCGCAGTCGCCTGGCCATCTACGTGCTGCCGCACTTCGTGCACGCTGCCGCGCTTCCGTCCCAGAGGCTAATCCAGCAGCCCGATCCGACGCAGACGCGCGAGGAGGCGGCGCTCGTAGCGTTTGGTCAGCTCGTGCTCCCAAAGGCGGAGGACGCGCCAGCCGCGGGCGCGGAGCTGGCGGGTGACGAGGCGGTCGCGGGCCTGGTTGTTCGCGATCTTGTCGCGCCAAAACTTCGCGTTCTGCCGGGGCTGGGTTGCGTGGATCGGGCAGCCGTGCCAAAAGCAGCCGTCCACGAAGACAGCGAATTTATGGACGGGAAAAACGAAGTCGGGGCGGACTTGGAAGCGTCGCTGTCCGGCTTGGACCTCCAAGGCCGAAACCTTCCTCCCTCGAAGCGTTTTCCCCCGACGCCAGCCGGTGATGCCGAGCGCACGAAAGACGACGACGAGCCGCAGCTCGGTCGAGGCGTTGCCCTTGCTCCGCACTTTGGCCATGAGCGCCGAACGTTGGGCCTTGGTGAGGATGTCGGGCATGGCGGGCACGTGGGGCTGGCCAGGGGGAGGCCGAAAGACGCAAGAACTCCGTCACCCGGAATGCGTCAACTGCTGCCGGGCGTCTGCAGGCGATGGAGCTTGGCCAAGAAATCGTCGACGCTGAGCAACCGGATGCCGGTGCGGAGATCGTAGCCCTTATGAAACGGCTTCGGAACCACCAAGGTGACGTTGGCCTCGCGCATCTCCAGCAATTGGTTGGCCGAAATGCCTTCTTGAAGAGTAACGAGATGCTTCTCGGGGATGCGTTTGCTCTCGTTGAGAATCTGACGCCAGCGATCTTTGCAGGTGGTTTTGAGACCAGCCACAACGAGGCGTGAAACGGGGAAAGCCGGGTTTTCGTAGGCCGCCTTACCGGGGATGAGCAGGTCCGGCTTCACGTTGCCGTCGATTCTCGGTTGTCGATCAAAGGGGAGGCCGTCGCCGCGCAGTAGTTCCTCCACATGGTTTTCAAAGCTGTGGCCAGCGCGGGATTTTCTCCGGTTCATCAACGTCGCCGCCACGTCCATGAATGCATCGAGGTCCAAAAACGGACGCTGGATCGAGGGAAGCGCGAGCTTTGTCTCCAGGCGTCTGAAGAGCTGGTATTCCGCCTCGATCCAGCGGAGGAGCTTCTCGTCGGCGGACGTGGGTATGGAGGAGCCGGCGCAGTGGTTGACGGCGTCACGGGCCCGTGCGGCCATCCATTTACCGTCCGGAAACTCATCCAAAGTGGTGACGGTTTTCTCGATCACGCGTTCGATGCAGCCTCTGGTTCCGTCATGTTTCGCCGCGCCGGGCGCATACACGCCCCAGCCGCCAAGGGTTTCGACGCCGAGCGCGGTTTTCAGTAGCTCGATGTCGGCATCCGTTTCGAGGACATGGGCGCCAAAGCGCGTGAGTGAAAAAGGAACGAGCACCAGCAGGCTGCCCACATAGCGTTCGTCCATCCACGGAAAGCCGCGTCCAAAGCAGGTGAGCCGGTATTCGCTGCGAGTTTTTTCACCATACCACGTCACCACAGAATCGGTTGCGAAACCGTGTGGCCATTGAACCCGCACGGATGACTTGTCCTTGCGCCCCTTCAGCGGCGGGTGAGCGGTGAAGAGGGGCCAAGCATGCTTCGGGAGGTGGAAGCCGCATTGGTGTGAATCTGTCGCGCCAACGTCATTTCGCGTGATGAACTTGCAGAGGGCACGTCCCGCCGCGAGCGCGTCGGAGATGGCGGATTCGACAGACATGGGGGGTGCTGGCGCCGGCGGCTCAAACGGGTTTGCCGCGCTTTCGTTTCCCCGAAGGCGGCTTGGTGGCGAAGTAACGGGCTTGAGGCTCTTCGAGAACAAGGTCGGGCGGTCGCCCTAAAGGCGCCCGTAGGGACTCGATCACCGCGTGCGCGAGGCGTTCTACGACCGGGACGACGACGGAGTTGCCGAATTGGCGGTAGGCCTGGGTGTCGGAGACGGTGATCTTGAAATCGTCGGGGTAGCCCATGAGCCGCGCGCACTCGCGCGGCGTCAGGCGTCGAGGCGTTTTGCCCGCCCCTTGGGATACAAGAATCTCCGAACCGTCCTTGTAGTAGCGGGCACTGAGTGTGCGGGTGGTGCTTTGGGCGGTGACGAGACCGAAGCCGAAGCCGTTGCCCGCGGCCTGATGCTTTCTCGCGTAGTCTTGGAGATAGGCCCAGAGCTTGGGCGTAAGCGTGTATTTTGCCGGCACGTCTTTTTCGAGAATCGACCCGAGGCGCGGGCCTTCGCCTTCGGCGGGGAACTCGGGAAACTCGAAGTAACGGGGTTCGCGAAAGCCGATGAGAAAGATGCGCTCGCGGTGCTGCGGGACCACGCCTTGCGCATCGATGATCTTGTAGTGGACCTGATAGCCGAGCTCGTGGGCGAGCGTGTCGTAGATGACGCGGAAGGTGCGGCCCTTGTCGTGGCTCTTCAGGTTCTTGACGTTCTCCAGCACGAACGCGGCTGGACGGTGGTGCTCCAGGATGTCGCGGATGGCGAAGAACAGGTTGCCTTGCCGCTCGTCGTCGAAGCCGTGCTTTCGGCCCAAGCTCTTCTTCTTCGAAACGCCAGCAATGCTGAAAGGCTGGCAGGGGAAGCCTCCGCAGAGGATGTCGTGGGCTGGGATTTGCTCGACCGGCAGGGCGTTGATGTCGCCGTGCGGCGATTCGCCGAAATTGGCGGCGTAGGTCTTTTGTGAATACTTGTCCCAGTCGCTCGAGAACAGGCAGCGGGCGCCCGCTCGCTCGAAGGCGATGCGGAAGCCGCCGATGCCGCAGAACAGGTCGATGAAGCGGAGCGGCCGGTCGGAAGTGACCGCGCGGGGCGCCGCGGGAAGCGCGGCGTGCATCAATCGATCTCCTCGCAGAGGTCGGCCAGACGGACGCGGAGCGCCTTCGCGATGCGAACGGCGCTGATGATAGTGGGGTTTCGCTCACCGCGCTCGATGCCGCCCACGTAGGTGCGGTCGAGTTCCGCAATCGCGGCGAGGTTCTCTTGGGAGATGCGGTAGGCTTCGCGCTTACGTCGGACGTTCTGGCCGAACTTCTTGAGGATAGGTTCTCGGTCGGACATCCGCCGAGAATATCGAAACGCCGATTATCAGACGACGGACTATGAGTATCATCTGGCGTCTGGAGCGGCCCTTTGCAGCCTGGGCAGACATGGCGAAATCACCTTCCGTCAGATGGACGCGTGAACATCTGCTGATGGCGTTGAGCCTTTATCCGCAGTTGAACTTCGGGCGTCTGCATTCCCGTAATCCGCACATTAAAGGAGTCGCCGAAAAGATGGGGCGAAGCGCGGGGAGCCTGGCCTTGAAGCTGACCAACTTTGCTTCGCTCGATCCGCTGCTGAAACAGAAAGGGATGGCGCACACGTCGGCGCAAGACCGCGCCCTATGGGCTGAGTTTGAGACGCGTCGCGGAGACGTTCGCGCCGAAGGCGAGACGCTGCTTCACGCCCTGTTCGGCCTGCGCGAGGACCAGGAGCTGGATTTTCTCGATCCGAAGGGAATTCGAGTCGTTGCCTCCGAGATGGAGATCGAGGCGGAGGAGACGGCGGAGAAAACCGATGACGAACTCCGGAGGTTGCGACGCGGCTATTGGTTCTTTCGTCAGGCCATTCTCAACATCTACGACGTGCAATGTTGCATCACCGGCATCGCCATGCCGCGTCTGCTGATTGCGAGCCATATTCGGCCAGCCCGGAAGTTCCCGGAGGAGCGCTTCAACCTGAACAACGGGCTTTGCCTCTCGGGGCTGCATTCTCCCGCGTTCGCGGGGGGACTGATCACCTTGGACGAGAAATACCGCTTGGTGCTCAGCCCGCGGCTGAAGAAGCAGTTTTCCAAGGAAGCGCTGAAAACGAATTTCGAGCCCTATGAGGGGCAGCCGATCCGTTTGCCGAACGTTTTGGCGGAGCCTTCCCAAGAAAGCTTAGCCTACCATCGCGAACACGTGTTCACCGCTTAAATCAGCCCATGAAGTTTGAGGTAATCGTCGATCGACTTGATTACCCCGCCGTTAGGGTCGCGGGCGAGGTGCCGGACAATAACAGCCCGAAAGAGTTCTTCGCGTGGCAACGGCTTCAATAGCATGCCAACACGCTCCCTAGCTTGTTCTTCTCCGAAGACCTTCAAGTGTGTTTCGGTGCCGTGTGCGTGGCTTGAGTGAACGACGATGGCATCGAGCTCTCGATGTGCTTTTAAAAAGGCTTGAGCCGTCGCTTCCAGAACGGCGTCGGCGGGAAAGAACGTTGAGACGCATCCGATGTTAAGTGTTCCATTTCCTGAGCGTGAGAATTTGCCAGTAAGCGATTCGAACCTGCTTTGATGACGACGACCTTTATGGGCGTTGTCCAATATGCCGGTCCATTCACCGCGCCAGTTTTTGACTTCGATAACGAGCGAAGTGCTGCGGGAGATCAGGCTCCAATCAGCATCTAGTCCGGTGTCCGAATTGAGGACTGGTCCCGACACGGCTTGTGCATCCTGCCAACGGTCGAGCCAGCAAAGTTCTTCTACTGTATCCAAATGTTTCTGGGGATCCCTTAGGCCATCGAGAAGATGCTTAGGCAAACGGCCAAGGAGTAGACGCCCCGTTTCGAGCGCGCGGCCAAGCTTGAGCAGGTCTCCATGACTTATGCCGGGTGCATTCACGGCGAACGCATCCTGCGCTCCAAAACCGAAGTCGGCAGAGTCTAAATTGTAACGCGGATCGCTTAACTCGTAAGCCGGATAAGGTGCTCCGAACGGTGTTTTCCACCCGATCAGCTTCAGGGGATATCGCGTAGTAGCTACCCAATCTTGTATAGCCTCCGCGCGTGTTCCTGCTTCCGCTTGAGTCAAAAGTGCCCTGCCTTTGCCGTCTGTGGCAGACAGCAGGGCTAGCCTAAGCTGGTCAGGGCTTGGGGGCGTCAAGGGTTATAGTCGAGATAGGAGCCGAGCCACTTCTCGCACTCGGCGACGGTCCAGCCGCTGCGGGTGGCGTAGTCTTCGATTTGGTCGCGGCCCAGTTTACCCACGGCGAAGTATTTTGAGTCGGGGTGGTTGCAGTAGAAGCCGCTGACGCTGCTCGCGGGATACATGGCGCAGCTCTCGGTCAGGCGTAGGCCGAGCTCCTGCTCGACGGGCACGAGGTCCCAGATCTGGGGCTTGTGGCGGTGGTCCGGGCAAGCCGGGTAACCGGGCGCGGGGCGGATGCCGCGGTAGCGCTCGCGGATGATGTCCTGCGGGCTGAGCTTTTCCTCGCGGCCGTAGCCGCAGAGGTCGCGGGCGCGTTTGTGGAAGTATTCCGCAAGGGCTTCGGCGATGCGGTCGCCCAGCGCCTGGACCATGATCGCGTGGTAGTCATCGTTGGCGGTCTTGAACTCGGCGGCGAAGGCCTCGACGCCCGGACCCGCGGTGACGGCGAACTGGCCGAGGTAGTCGATGCGGCCCGAGTCGCGCGGGGCGATGAAGTCGGCCAGGCAGAGGCAGGGCTTGCCGCCGTCGTGGTCGAGCTGCTGGCGCAGGAAGTGGAAGGTGTGGAGCACGCGGCTGCGCGCTTCGTCGGCGTAGATCTCGACCGAGTCGCCGACCGAGTTGGCCGGCCAGAAGGTGAGGATGGCCTGCGGCTGGAAGCGGTTTTCGGCGATGATGCGCGCGAACATCTTCTGCGCGTCGGCGAAAAGCTTGGTGGCCTCGGCGCCGACGACCTCGTCCTGGAGGATGTCGGGGTAGCGGCCGTGGAGCTCCCAGGCGCTGAAGAAGGGGCCCCAGTCGATGAACTCGCGCTCGAGTAGTTCCTGCACGGATACGTCGCGAAAGACGCGGGTGCCGAGAAATTCGGGGCGGGGGATGTCGATCGCGGCCCAGTCGGACCTGAAGGCGCGGGCGCGGGCCTCGGCGAGGGAGAGCAGGGGGCGCGAGGCGCGGCGACCGGCGAAGTCGGCGCGGGATTTTTCCTGCTTGGCGCGGATCTCGGAGACGTAGGCGGGCTTGTTGGTCGGGCTGAGGAGCTGGGAGACGACGCCGATGACGCGCGAGGCGTCGAGCACGTGGATGACGGGCTCGGAGTAGTGCGGCGCGATTTTCACGGCGGTGTGCGCGGCGGAGGTGGTGGCGCCGCCGATGAGCAGCGGGGTTTTGAAGCCTTGGCGCTCCATCTCCTTCGCGACGTGCACCATCTCGTCGAGCGAGGGGGTGATGAGGCCGGAGAGGCCGATGATGTCGGCCTGCTTTTCCTTGGCGGTGGCGAGGATCTTCTCGCAGGGCACCATCACGCCGAGGTCGATGACCTCGTAGTTGTTACAGGCGAGGACGACGCCGACGATGTTTTTGCCGATGTCGTGAACGTCGCCTTTGACCGTGGCCATGAGGACGCGCTTCGGGCGCTCGTCCTCGAGGTCGGCCGAGAAGTCAGGCGCGCTTAGGCGGCCTGCTTGGGCGTCGTTTTCGCCGCTTTCTCCGCCGCTTCCTGGGCCGCGCGTTTCCGACCCGCTTCGTTCAGCGCGCGGATTGTGGCCTCCGACATGCGGTCCATGCGGGCCTGCATCTCGGGACTTGGCGGTTTGTGAAAGGAACTCGGCCCGGAGGGCGCGGAGTTCGGGGTGCTGGTCAAGGTCGTGCTCATGGAAAAAGAGGTTAGCCGCTCGCTCGCCCGAGGCAATCAGCTTGTCGATGGGCGGGTTCAGGTGGTCCTGCAGCCATGCCAGATCGCGGACGGCGGACTGGCCCCAGACGGTGTTGTCGTAGATGTATATCTTGGTGGGCCATATGAGATCCCGTGCCAGGGAAAGGACCGTGCGGGCTCCGTGGAAATGGCCATTGGCGGCGCGGTCCAAGGCGACGACGCGGCCGACTTCGTTCTTGGCGCGGCGGAGGATGTTCACCACCGCCTTTTCCCAAGGGCAGTAAACGAAGCGAATCTGCACGTCGTGTCCGGCGGCGAGCGCGGCCTCGATCTGGGCGCGGCTGCGGCGTTCGTTCTGGAGAGTGCCGTCCATGAGCAGGGCGGGTTCCTGGAGAACATCCAGGGCGAGCGACGCCGTGGTCTTGCCGCTGCCTTGGCCGCCGGCGTTGAAGGCGATGAGGCTGCCGGGGGGGAGCGAGCGGATCTTTCTCGGGTAGAGCCAGTCGATGAAGGCGCCGGCGGGGTGCAGGGTGGCGGAGCTCCAGCGGGTGCGGGCGGCGCGGTCCTCGGGGCCGGCGCCGGCGTAGTCGGGCGAGAGCTCCTGGGCGTTGTTGCGGTCGTAGAGCTTGTCGAAACGCGCGTGGTATTCGGCTTCCCAATACGGGAGGTCGGCGGCGAGCTCGGCGGCGAACTTTTGCTCGATGGCGCGGGCCTCGGGCGAGAGGCCGGGCATGGGCTCGTAGGAAAACTCCTCGGTGAGCGCGATGGGCTCGCCGTGGGGCGTGGTCGCGGTGAGCTGCGCGGCGCGGCGGCGGAGCTCGCGCACGCGGATGTTGCGGAGCTTCTCCGCCTCCATGAAGGGCGTGAGGTAGGCGACGGCCTTCTTCATCACGCGGGCGGATTTCACGACCTGCGGGAGGAACATCTTACCCGCGCCGAAGAGGTCGCCGACGACGCGCATGCCGTCCATGAGCGGGCCTTCGATGATCGAGAGGGGCTTGCCGTATTTTTTGCGCGCCTCCTCGGTGTCCTCGTCGATCCAGGCGTCGATGCCTTTGACGAGGGCGTGGGAGAGGCGTTCCTCGACCGTGCCTTGGCGCCAGGCTTCGAGGATGGCGATGTCGGCCTTCTGGTCCTTGGCGGCGCCGGAGGCCTTGAGTTTTTCGCCGTGCTCGACGAGGCGCTCGGTGGCGTCGGGGCGGCGGTTGAGGAGGACGTCCTCGACGAGGACGAGCAGCTCTTTGTCCACCTCCTCGTAAACCTCGAGCATGGCGGGGTTGACGATGCCCATGTCCATGCCGGCGCGGATGGCGTGGTAGAGGAAGGCGGCGTGCATGGCCTCGCGCACGGGGTTGTTGCCGCGGAAGCTGAAGGAGACGTTGGAGACGCCGCCGGAGACTTTGGCGTGGGGGAGGTTTTGTTTTATCCAGCGCGTGGCCTCGATGAAATCGACGGCGTAGTTGTTGTGCTCCTCGATGCCGGTGCCGACGGTGAGGATGTTGGGGTCGAAGATGATGTCCTCGGGCGGGAAGCCGACCTTGTCCACGAGGAGTCGGTAGGCGCGCTCGCAGATGCGGATTTTCTCGGCGTAGGTCGCGGCCTGGCCGTTCTCGTCGAAGGCCATGACGACGACGGCGGCGCCGTAGCGGAGGATGAGGCGCGCCTGCTCGAGGAAGCGGGCTTCGCCTTCTTTGAGCGAGATGGAGTTAACGATGCCTTTGCCTTGGAGGCATTTCAGGCCGGCCTCGATGACCTCCCACTTGGAGGAGTCCACCATCACGGGGACCTTGGCGATCTCGGGCTCGGAGGCGATGAGCTGGAGGAAACGCGTCATGGCCGCGGCGCCGTCGATGAGGCCGTCGTCCATGCAGACGTCGATGACGTTGGCGCCGTTGTCCACCTGCTGGCGGGCGACGGAGACGGCCTCCTCGAATTGGCCGGACTTGATGAGCTTCGCGAACTTGGGCGAGCCGGCGACGTTGGTGCGCTCGCCGACCATGAGGAAGGTGCCGGGCTGCTGGGTGAAGGGGAGGGAGCCGGAGAGGCGCAGCGGCCGCTCCGCGGCCGCGGCGTCGGCGAGCGACGGAGCGACAGCGGACCGAGCGACCGAGGGCGGAGGGGCGGAGGCGGGGGCGGAGGTGGCGGGGGCGGTGGGCGCGGCGGGTAGGGGGGAAGTGGATACGCGTTTGGCGACGGGTTTGCGCGGCTGCTTGGGCGCGAGAGTCTGCGCGATGGCGGCGATGTGCTCGGGGGTGTTGCCGCAGCAGCCGCCGGCGATGTTGCAAAGGTGGCTGTCGGCGAACTCGCCCATGAAGCGCGCCATGTCGGCGGGCTCGAGGTCGAAGCCGGTCGGAGTGAGCGGGTTTGGCAGCCCCGCGTTCGGATAGGCGGAGATAAACGTGTCGTCGGCTTTGTCGGCGAGTTCGGCGAGGAAGGGCCGCATGAGGTCGGGGCCGATGGAGCAGTTGAGGCCGATGGAGAGCGGGCGGTGGCTGCGCACGGCGTTCCAGAGCGCCTCGACAGTCTGCGCGGAGATCATCGTCTCGCCGCCGCGGCCGACGGCGGCGGAGATCATGAGCGGGAGGTGGATCTTGTCCTCGGCGAAGACCTCATCGATGGCGACGAGCGCGGCCTTGGCGTTGAGCGAGTCGAAGATCGTCTCGACGAGGAGGAGGTCGGAGCCGCCGGCGATGAGGGAGCGGATCTGGCGGCGGTAGTCGGCCTTGACCTGGTCGAAGGTGATGACGCGGAAGCCGGCGTCGTCGGCGTCGGGCGAGTTGGAGAGCGAGACGGTGAGCGGGCCGATGGCGCCGGCGACGTAGCGGCGGCGGCCGGTGGCGTTGGCGATGCGGTCGGCCCACTCGCGGCACTGGCGCGCGGACTGGTAGTTGATGTCGTGCGCGAGCTCCTGGAGGAATTTGTCCTCGATGACCTTTTGGTAGAAGGCCGGGTCCTTGCGGCCGCCGTGTTCGCGCGGGTCCTCGATGAAGAACTCGCTCTGGCCGATGGCGGTGGCGGAGAAGGTGTTGGTCTCGATGATGTCGGCGCCGGCCTCGAGGAAGCGGCGGTGGATGTCGCAGATAACCTGGGGCTGAGTGAGCGAGTAGATGTCGCCGTTGTTCTTGAGGTCCTTGGGGGCGTTTTTGAAACGCTCGCCGCGCGCCTGCGTCTCGGTGATGCCGTAAGTGCGGATGGTGGTGCCCATGGCGCCGTCGATGATCGCGACGCGCTCGGCCAGGAGGCGGCGGAGCTCGGTTTCTGCGGCGGACGGCGGGAGGACGGGAGAAGCGGACATGGAACGGGAGAGCAGGAGGCGAAAGAGAAAGGGACGAAAGGCGATTTTCCCTCGTCGGTCAAAAACATATCTTTACTTTTAGATATGTTGATATGTTGCTCAGTGCGTCGGGATTTTCCTTGTCCGGCCTACGCGCGTTTTTTGCCAAGCTCTTATCGGCTGGTGAACAAGGCTCGCGTGCGGCGCGGCGGGGCCAAAACTCGGCGATGTTCGCGTTCTTTGCACGTTTTCAGAGTCAGGGAAGGCCGTGAGAACCGGCCACAGTTGCGCTGCGGTATCGTGCCACAAACTCCCACCTCGTCGGCGAACGGCGAGGGCAAAGCCAATCGGGTTAGCAGCCCGGTGAAGGCGAGGAGCGAGGTCTGAAGCACGGAGTCCGAAGATCTGTTCTGGAATCGTCTCACGCGTCGGTCGCCAAACTTTTGCGGGCGTCCGATCGCGAAATCTTCATCGCAAAAATGAAGCGTGAGAGCAGGTCGGCCTTCGGTCGTTTGCTCGCACCAGCAGTCCACCGAAAGCCCATGCAACTCGAACCAAACACCTCCGTCCTCTCGCGGGTCGGCGCCCTGCGCCGTCTCTCCCTTGCGCTCGCCGCCCTTGGCGCCGGGGCCTCGCTCGCCTCCGCGGCCGTGATCGATTTCTCCGATCTCACGCTCGCGCCCAATTCCTTTTTCAACGGCGGCCCGACCACCAACAGCACCGGCTGGACCAGTGGCGGCGCTACCTTTGGCAACAGCTACAACTCGAGCTGGGGCGGCTTCTGGAACGGCCTCGTGTATTCGAACGTCAACGACACCACCACCCCGGGCTTCGGCAACCAATACGCCGCCTTCACCGGCGCCGGCGTGGGCGGCTCCGGCATCTACGCCGTGGCCTACTCCGGCCCGGCCGCCTTCATCAACCTGCCCGCCGGCACCTTCGCGCAGTCGGTGTATTTGACCAACACCACCTACGCCGCGCTCGACATGCTCAACGGCTCGCCCTTCTCGAAAAAGTTCGGCGGCGAGACGGGCGACGACGAGGACTTCTTCGACGTCATCATCACCGGCTACACCGGCCTCGGCGGCACGGGCGCCGTGACAGGCTTTGTGACCTTCCGCCTCGCCGATTACACCTTCGCGGACAACAGCCAGGATTACATCGTCAACACCTGGTCCTACGTTGACCTCACCCCGCTCGGCGCCGCCGCCTCGCTCATTTTCACCTGGAACTCATCCGACGTCGGGGAATACGGCATCAACACCCCCACCTACGTCGCCCTCGACAATCTCACCGTCATCCCCGAGCCCGCCAACGCGGCCGGTCTGGCCGGCGTGGTTGCGCTCGCGCTGCTGGGCTTCCGTCGCCGCAAGCTCCGCCGATGAAAACCGCACGCGCCAACGCGGCCGCGCTCGCGGTCGTCGCCGCGCTCCTCTGGGCCGGCGCCGCGAGCCTGCGCGCCGGCCCCTACTCCCCGGCCGGCGGTCAACCCGGCTCCACCGCCATCTCCCGCACCAGCCCCGAAATCGGCGGCTGGGCCACGGGCGTGGCGCAGCTCGTGCGAGGCCCCGCGCAGATCGACGAGCCCGACTACGGCTACGCCAATCACGGCACCGGCGCCGACGCGCTCGGTCCCGCCGGCACGAACGTCTTTGGCACCGTCAGCCTCGGAGACGGGGGCTCGATCACGCTCACCTTCGCGGAGCCGATCCGCAACGGCGAGGGCTGGGACTTCGCGGTCTTCGAGAACGGTTTTCTTCAATTTGGCACCACCTATTTTTGCGAACTCGCCTTCGTCGAAGTGAGCTCGAACGGAGTCGATTTTTTCCGCTTCCCCTCGGTCTCGCTCACGCAGACCGGGCGTCAGATCGACAGCTTCGAAGGCATGGATCCGACCAATATCCACAACCTCGCCGGCCGCGACCCGCTCGGCTGGGGCACACCCTTTGACCTTTCCGACTTGGCCGAGGTGGCGGCTGCGCACCCGACTACGCTCAACCTCAACGCGATCACCCACGTGCGCATCATCGACGTCGTGGGCTCCATCGACCCCGCCTACGCCTCCTACGATTCGCTCGGCAACATCATCAACGATCCCTGGCCCACGCCCTTCGGCACCGGCGGCTTCGACCTCGACGCCGTCGCCGTGCGCTACCGCGAGCCGGTCGCGGCCTCGCTCTACGACCAGTGGCGGGCGTCTTGGTGGGACGAGGAGGAGCTTACCGACGCGAGCGTCAGCGGCGACCATGCGGACCCGGACGCGGACGGCCTGCCCAACCTGCTCGAATACGCGCTCGGCGGCTCGCCGCTTGATCCCGCCTCCGCGCCCCGTCCTCAGCCCGGTCTTGGCTCGGCTGTGTTGGAGGGGCAGACGCGCAGCGTGCTCACCCTTGGCTTCAGTCGCGTGGCCGATCCCGAGCTGATCTACCGTGTCGAGGCGGCCAACGAACTTGCCGGCTCGCCGATCTGGACGACGATCTTCACGTCCACCGGCGCGCAGAACATCGCCGGCGCCGTTACCGTCCACGACACCGTCGCCCTCGGCGCCACGCCGCGCCGCTTCCTTCGCCTGCGGGTGGAACGTCCATGAACACCCGGGCAAAGCTCCAGCGCTCCCGGCCCGGCGTCCGCCCGGGCTTCACCTTGATCGAGTTGCTCACGGTCATCGCGATCATCGGCGTGTTGGCGGCGATCCTTGTGCCCGTCGTCGCGCGCGCGCGCATGGCCGGGCGCATGGCCGCCAGCGCGAGCAACCTCCGCCAGCTCGCCGCCGCCACGCACACCTACATCGCCGACAACCGGGGCTTCTTCCCGCATTCGATGTCGCAGGATAACAACACCCGCTGGCATGGCGCCCGCCCCGACGAATCGGCGCCCTTCGACGGCTCCAAGGGCTACCTCGGCCCCTACCTTGGCCAGGATGGCCGCGTGAAGGTCTGCCCGCAGTTCGCGACCATGGACCTCGCCTCGGACGGCGGCGTGTTCGAGCTCTCCGCCGGGGGCTACGGATACAACTCGAACTACCTCGGCGGCGGCGTCCTGCATCCGTCCGGGCAGACCAACTTCCCACGCGCTCGCCTCGAGCGCCTGCGCCAGCCGAGCCGCACGCTGATGTTCGCGACCACGGCCCTTGCGCGGGCGGATGGCCTCCAGGAATACGCGTGGGCGGAGCCCCGGCGCTCGCTGGTGCCCTCGGGCTTGCCCACCGGCTTCCAGCTCCAGCCGAGCGTCCACTTCCGCTTCGCCGGCAAGGCGCTGGTGGTCTGGTGCGACGGACGCGTGTCGAGCGAGAGCCGCAACAGCACCACCGGGCCCAACTACTACGGCGGCGACAACGTGAATGCGGACATCGGCTGGTTCGGCCCGATGGAGAACAACGGCTACTGGAACCCCGCCTACCCCGACGCGCGGCCATGGTGAACATGCACGCGATCTATCTCGTCGAATCTTTCCGTCGTCTGTTCGTCGGCTGCATCGCGTTCGTGTTTGCGCTCGCCGGAGCCGCGTCCGCCGACGTGGCGCGCGTCGTCTCCCAGACCGTGGGCAGCGACGAACTTCTCCTCGCCGTCGCCGCGCCCGGGCAGATCGCGGCGCTCTCGCACCTCGCGCGCGATCCGCAGTTCTCCGGCGTGGCGGAGCAGGCCAAGGCCTTTCCCCAGATCACGCTTGGCGACGCCGAGACGATCCTGCGCCACCGCCCCACGCTCGCGCTCTTCGCCGACTACAGCCGGGCCGAGCTGGTCGAGCAGGTGCGTCGCTCGGGCGTCGAGGTGATGATCTTCGACCGCTACGCCTCGCTCGCCGACGCCCACGCCAATCTGCGCCGGCTCGCCGCCGCGCTCGGGCCCGAGGCCGAGGCGCGCGCGGAGCGTATCGTGGAGGCGGATACGCAGCGCCTCGCCGCCCTGCGCGTCCGCCTCGCGGACGCCCGGCCCGCCCGCGTGATCGCCCCCTCCACCTACGGCATCATCGCCGGCTCGGGCACGACCTTTCAGGATCTCTGCGACCACGCCGCGGCCGAGAACCTCGCCGCCACGCTTGGCGGCTTGCGCGGCCACGCGGCGCCGCCGGTCGAGCGGCTGCTCACCTGGCCGGTCGATCAGGTGGTGCTGGCGGGCGAATCCGTCTCGCAGGCGCTCGCTCCCTACCGCCGCCTGCCGCCCTACCAGTTCATGCGGGCCTTTCGCGAGGAGCGCGCGGTGTTGCTCGCTCCGTGGATGCTCGGCTGCGTGAGCCACCTGCGGGTGGACGCGTATGAGCGCTTGGCTCGCGCGCTGCATCCGGAGAGGTTCGCGGAATGAGTGCTTCAGGCAGGGCGGCACCCTCGGGCCCGCCGAAACGCGCGACGGCGGTCCCGCCCTACCTGCTCGCGTTCGCGCTCCTGCTCTTGCTGGCGGCCGTCTCGCTGGCGGTGGGCGACGTGCGTCTCTCGCCCGCGCAGCTCTGGGCGGGGTTGCTGCGGCAGGACGAGTTTGCCGCCACGATCCTCTGGCACATCCGCTTGCCACGCCTGATCATCGCCATGCTCGTCGGCGCGGCGCTCTCGGCGAGCGGCCTCGTCATGCAGGCCTATTTTCGCAACAGCCTCGCGAGCCCCGGTCTGCTCGGGGTGAGCGCGGGCGGCGCGGCCGGCGCGGTGGTGGCGATCGGCTGCGGCCTCGCGGCGATATCGCTCCTCACCGTGCCCTTCTTCGCGATGGCGGGCGCCCTGGTGGCGACCGGAGCGGTGATCAGCCTCGCGCGGCGCGGGGCGAGCACCGAGCGCCTGCTGCTCGCCGGCGTGGCCCTCAACGCCCTGCTCGGCGCGGTGACGAGCTACGTCCTCTCCGCGCACACCATCACCTACGAGCGCAATGCGCAGATTCTCTTCTGGCTGCTCGGCGGCCTCGAGGATCGCACCTGGGAGCACGTGTGGATGGCGGCGGCGATCGTGCCCGCGGCCTGTTTGCTCCTGCCGCTGGGACGGCCGATGGATCTGCTCAGCCTCGGCGCGACCGAGGCGCAGAGTCTGGGCGTGGATGTGCGGCGTCTGCGGCGCTGGCTGATCGGGCTCTCGACCGTGCTCACCGCGCTCGCGACCGCGGTGGCCGGCACGGTGGGCTTCGTGGGCCTGATTGTCCCGCACATCCTGCGCCTGCTGGTGGGGCCGGAGCACCGGCGGCTCGTGCCGCTCAGCCTCGTGGCCGGCGGCGCCTTTGTGGTGGGTTGCGATGTGATCGGACGCACCGTGGGCGATCTGCGCCTCGGCATCGTCACCTCGCTCATCGGCGGGCCGTTTTTCCTGTGGCTGCTGAGGAGGGGCGAGCGATGACGGCGGCGCATCAAGGCAGGGACGGACCGCCTGAACCGCGCAGGACGCGCGCGGCGCTCACCCTGACCGAAGTCTCGGTGCCGGGTCGCCTGCATCCGCTCAGCCTTGAGGTCGAGGCGGGCAAGCTGGTCGGGCTCGTGGGGCCGAACGGCTCGGGCAAATCCACCCTGCTCTCGGTCGCGGCGGGCTTGCTGCCGAGCGCGGCGCCGGGGCGTGTGCGCTGGGGCGCGGACGAGTTGCCCACGATTCCGGTGATCGAGCGGGGCCGCCGCACCGCCTGGGCGCCGCAGGAGGCGCATTTCGAGTTCGGGTTCAGCGTTCGCTCGGTCGTCGCGCAGGGCCGCTACGCGCATGGCGACGACGAGGCGGGCGTGGCGGAGGCGCTCGCGGCGATGGATCTCGGCGGCCTCGCCGCGCGTCCCGTCAACCGCCTGTCCGGCGGCGAGCGCCAGCGCGTGCTGCTCGCGCGTGCCCTCGCCACCGACGCGCCTCTGCAGCTTTGGGACGAGCCGCTCGCGGCGCTCGACGTGCGCCACGGGCTGCAAACGCTCGCGCTCGCCGACCGCCTGAAGCGCGCGGGCCGCACGATCGTCCTCTCCCTGCACGATCTGCGCCTCGCGCACTGCCTCGACCTCGTGGTGGTCCTGCACGAGGGGCGCCTGCGCGCGGTCGGCGCGCCCGAGGCGGTGCTCACCCCGGAGCTGCTGCACGAGGTCTTCGGCGTGCGCGCCTCCTTCCGCCCCGGCCTCACCCTCGAGCTTTCATGAGCAAGCAAAACCACACGCTCCCCACCGACGAGGAGCACGCCGAGCGCATGCGCGCGGTGCAGGCCGAGATGCGGGCGCGCATCGACGCCGCGCAGTCGGAGCGGGACCTCGTCATCGTCCACACCGGGCCGGGCAAGGGGAAGAGCACCGCCGCCTTCGGCATGCTCCTGCGCAACATCGGGCACGGCCGCAAATGCGTCGTGGTGCAGTTCGTGAAAGCGGGCGACACCGCCACCGAGCGCGCCTTCGGCGGCACGCCGTTGCTCACCTGGCACCGCGTGGGCGACGGTTTCACCTGGGACACCCAGGACCGGGCGGGCGACATCGCCGCCGCGCGCGCCGGCTGGGCGCTCGCGCTCGACGCGCTGCGCGATCCCGACACGCGTTTCGTCCTGCTCGACGAGCTCAACGTCGTCCTGGATTACGAATACATCCCTGTCGCCGAGGTCCTCGCCGGCCTGCGCGAGCGCGCTCCGGGCCGGCACGTCGTCATCACCGGCCGCGGCGCGCCGCCGGAGTTGGTGGAGTGCGCCGACCTCGTCACCGAAATGACCGAGATCAAGCATCCCTTTCGCTCCGGGGTGAAGGCGCAGGTCGGGGTGGAGCTCTGAAGCGGCCCCGCCACCCGCGTTCGCGCGCCCGACGTTTCGCAGTCCATGAAAGCCATTGGCGTCCTCGGCACTTCGTCGCATGCGGGCAAGACGTGGATCGCCACCGCGCTCTGCGCCTGGCTTCGCCGCGAGGGCGTGAACGTCGCGCCCTTCAAGGCGCAGAACATGTCGAACAACGCCTGGGCCTTGCCCGACGGCCGCGAGATCGCCCGCGCCCAAGCGGTGCAGGCCGAGGCCTGCGGGCGTGCGCCCGAGGTGGCGATGAATCCCATCCTTCTCAAGCCCTCGGGCGCGATGGGCTCGCAGCTCGTGCTCCACGGGCGCGCGGTCGGGCACCAGGCGGGGCGCGACTACTACCGCGACTTCGATCGGCTCTGGGCGGAGGTGCGGACGACGCTCGACGGCTGGCGCGGGCGTTGCGACGTGCTTGTGCTCGAGGGCGCGGGCAGCCCGGTGGAGCTCAACCTGATGGCTCGCGATCTGGTCAACCTGCGCCCGCTGCGGCATCTCGACGGGCGCTGGGTGCTGGTGGGCGACATCGACCGCGGCGGCGTTTACGCCCAGCTCGCGGGCACCTGGGCCTTGCTGCCGCCGGAGGACCGCGCGCGCGGCCTCGGCGCGATCGTCAACCGCTTCCGCGGGGATCTTTCGCTCTTTCCGGATCCGGCGGCCTGGCTCGCGCCGCACGCCCCGGGCCTCGGGGTGCTCGGCACCGTGCCCTATCGCGCCGACCTGCGCCCGGAGGAGGAGGACGGGCTGGGCGAGGCCGACGCGGATCGCGGCGATCCGACGGCGGGGACGCTCGCCTGGGTGCGCCTGCCGCACGCCGCCAACCTCACGGATTGCCAGCCTTGGTGGGACGACGCCGGCGTGCGGGTCCGCTGGACCGCGTCGTCGAACGTGTTGGCCGAGGCGCGCGCGATCGTGTTGCCCGGTTCGAAAAACACCCTCGCCGATCTGCGCTGGCTGCGCGTCACCGGGCTCGACGCGACGATCCTGGCCGCGGCTCGGCGCGGGGTGCCGGTGCTCGGGCTGTGCGGAGGTTACCAGATGCTCGGCGAGTGGCTGAGCGATCCCGGCGGCGTGGCGGGCGACGCGGGCGAGGAGCCCGGCCTCGGTCTCCTGCCGGTGCGGACGCGCTTCGAGGCGGAAAAGATCGTGCGCCCGGTGACGTGCGAGTGTGAGGGACGGCGCTGGACGACCTACGAGATCCACATGGGGCGGAGCGAACTCGGGGCGGGCGCGCAGCCCCTGCATCATGTCCGCGACGAGCCGCACGGGCCGGCGCGGCCGGAGGGCGCGTGCGTGGGCATGGTGTGGGGCACGTATCAACACGGCTGGTTCGAGGTGCCGGAGACACGCGGGCGCTTCGCCGCCGCGGCCGGGCTGCACAGCCATCGGGCTCCCGGCTTCACGTGGGCGGAGAAGCGCCAGACGATCTACCGCGCGATGGCGGACCATCTCGCGGAGCATGTGGACATGGATCCGGTGCGCCGCCATCTCGGGCTCTGAGCGGAAGAAACGAGCCCAGACGGAAGCAGAAGCGTTGAAAGACACCGATTATCCCCGGACAACCCTTCCCATGAGCAAATATCGCACCGAGACCGAGGCCGAGCACCGCGAGCGCATGCGCGAGCTGCAGGAGGAGATGCGCGCGAAGACCCGCGCCGCCAAGGACCGGCGCGGGCTGATCCTTTGCCACACCGGCGACGGGAAGGGTAAAACTAGCGCGGCCTTCGGCATGGTGGCGCGCCAGCTCGCGCACGGAAACAAGGTCGCCGTGGTGCAGTTCATCAAGGCCAGCAACGACCACGTGGAGCGCCTGCTCCGCGGGCCGCTGCTCACCTGGGACCACTACGGCGAGGGCTTCACTTGGGACACGCAGGACCGCGCGGCCGACATCGCCTGCTGCCGCCGCGGCTGGGCGCGCGCGCTCGAGCACCTGGCGGATCCGGAGGTGGATTTCGTGCTGCTCGACGAGCTGAACGTCGTGCTCCAGCTCGAGTATCTGCCGGTGGCGGAGATTGTGGAGGCCTTGAAGAAAAAGCGCGCGGACCAACACGTCGTGCTGACGGGCCGCGGGGCGCCGCCGGAGATCATCGAGCTGGCGGACCTCGTGACGGAGATGCGCGTGATCAAGCATCCCTTCGACGTCGGCGTGCCGGCGCAGGCGGGCATCGAGTTCTGACGGTGCGCGGGAGCGCGGGGCGCTGGTGGCTGGACAAGGCGGCGCGAGTCCGCCCAGCGTGGGGCGCTTTCACCCCATGTCTCCGTCACCCCTGCTGGATCATGCCGTCAAAGAGGCGGTCGAGGAACCTTCGCGCTATGGCCTTCGCCAGTGGTCGGGCTGGGTGCTCGGGCCGGCCTGCTTGCTCGCGACCCTGGTGTTGCCGCCGCCGGAGGGACTGGCCGTGGCAGGCTGGCGCACCGCGGGCGTGGCGCTGTTCATGGCCGTTTTCTGGATCAGCGAATCGCTGCCGATCCCGGCCACGGCCCTGCTGCCGTTGGTCTTGTTTCCGCTGTTGGGGCTGGCCGACGGGCGAGAGGCCGCGGCGCCCTACGCGAACCCGATCATCTACCTTTTTCTCGGCGGCTTCCTGCTGGCGGCGGCGATGCAGCGCTGGAATCTGCACCGGCGCGTCGCGCTGAATCTCGTCGGCGCGCTCGGCACGCGGCCCACGCGCATCGTGGGCGGCTTCCTGCTCGCCTCGGCGGTGATCAGCATGTGGGTGAGCAACACCGCCACGGCGCTCATGATGTTGCCCATCGCGCTCTCGGTGGCGCAGCTCGCGCCCGCGGCCGAGCAGGCCGAGGCGCGCACGCGGGCCTTCGCCACGGCGCTGCTGCTGGCGGTGGCCTACGGCGCCACGACGGGCGGCATGGCCACGTTGATCGGCACGCCGCCAAACGCGCTGCTCGCCGGCTACCTGGAGAAAGTTTACGGGCAGCGCATCGGCTTCGGGCAATGGATGCTGCTCGGCGTGCCGGTGACGCTCGTGGCGCTGCCGGTGGTGTATTGGGTGCTCACGCGCGTGTCGTTTCGCCTCGGGCGCGAGCCGGTGGCGGGCATGGCCGAGCTGCTCGCGGCCGAGCGCGCGAAGCTGGGCGGCTTTTCCCGCGGCGAGACGATCGTGGCGACGGTCTTCGCCCTCACCGCGGCCGGTTGGGTGACGCAGCCCTGGCTGGCGAAGCTCGTGCCGGGAGTGAGCGACACCCTGATCGCGATGGCGGGTGCGCTCGTGCTCTTCGCGATTCCGGTCAACGTGCGCCGCGGCGAGTTCGCGCTCGGCTGGGATACCGCCAAGACGGTGCCGTGGGATGTGCTGCTGCTCTTCGGCGGCGGCCTCAGCCTCGCCGGCGTGATCGAGAAGCACGGGCTCTCGCGCTATCTCGGCGAACTCTGCGGCGGCCTCGCGGGCTTCCCCATGCTGCTCACGCTCGCGATCGTGTGCTTCGGCATCCTGATGTTGACCGAGCTGACGAGCAACACCGCCACGGCCGCGACTTTCCTGCCGATCACCGGCGCGCTGGCGCTCAGCCTCGGCCAGAACCCCCTGCTCTTTCTCGTGCCGACGGCGCTGGCGGCGAGCTGCTCCTACATGATGCCGGTGGGCACGCCGCCCAACGCGATCGTGTTTGGCAGCGGCCGTGTCACGCTCCCCCAGATGGCCAAGGCGGGCCTTTGGCTGAACCTCGCGCTGGTGCCGATCTTGCTCGGCGTGATCTGGCTGCTCGGAGGCTGGGTCTTCGGCGTGCAGCCGGGCGTGGTGCCCGAGTGGGCGGCGGGCAAGTGAGCGTGGCCCGCCGGGGTCGTCACGCGGCCTGCCGCGCGAGCGGCCGCAGCACGCGCGCCTCGAAAACGAAGGGGCCGGCGGGCAGCACGCTGGCCAGCACGGCGAGGCCGATGGTTTTCCAGCTCCAGCGGTAGTCGAGCGCCACCGGCACGATGGCCAGCAGGTAGAGCAAAAACAGGATGCCGTGCGCCATGCCGACGTAGCGCACCGCCAGCGGCTGGTCGGCGAGATACTTGAGCGGCATCGCCACGAAGAGCAGCAGCAGGAAAGAGACGCCTTCGAGGATGCCGACGAGGCTGAGACGGGAGAGACCTGATTTCATTCGGAATGTCCAATGACCAATGTCCAATGGCCAATGAAGGACGAAATGCACGATGGCGGGTGGAAGGGGCGAGGTTTGTTTCCAACGTTGCGGAGGGCGGGCGCGGAGGCAGCTTGCCCGCATGGCAAACGAACTCGCGGCATACTCGGAACTTCGGGCGCGGCTGAAGCGCGTGCACGTGCTCGGCTCGGTCGGCGGTCTCCTCGGCTGGGACGAGCAGGTCAACCTGCCCCCGGCCGCGGCCGCCCAGCGCGGCGAGCAGATGGCGCTCGTCGCCGAGCTGGTCCACGCCGAGGCCACCGCGCCCGCTCTCGGCGCCGCGCTCGCGGCTTGTGAGGCGGCGCCCGCCGGCGCGCTCGACGAGGAGGCGAGCGTGGTCGTGGCCGCGGCGCGGCGGGATTTCGACCGCGCGACCAAGCTGCCGGCGGAGCTCGTCTCGGAAAAAGCCCGCCTGAGCAGCGAGGCCTACCACGCCTGGGCGGCGGCGCGGGCCGCGCGGGATTTCGCCGCCTTTGCGCCTTATCTCGAAAAACACCTCGCGCTCGCCCGGCGCGAGGCCGAGCTGCTCGGCTACGGCGAGCGTCCCTACGATCTCGCGATCGACCGGCACGATCCCGGCCTCACCGCCGCGCGGATCGACACGCTCTTCACCGAGCTGCGCGCCGGCCTGGTGCCGCTCGTGCGCCGGATCGACGCGCGGGCCGAGGCCGCCCGCGCGCGCGGCGAGGCGCCCTTGGCGCTGAAGGGCTTCGACATCGCGGCGCAACGCGAGCTGGTGCGGCGCGTGACGGAGCGGATCGGCTTCGACTACGGGCGCGGCCGCCTCGACGTCTCGCTCCACCCCTTCTGCGAGGGCTCGGGCGACGACCTGCGGCTCACCACCCGCTTCGACGCCGACAACCCCCTCGACGCCCTCTACAGCTCCATCCACGAGGCCGGCCACGGCATGTATGAGCAGGGCCTCCCGCGCGAGCACGCGGGCACGGCGCTCGCCCAGGCCGCCGGCATGGCC
Source organism: Verrucomicrobiota bacterium (assembly GCA_030605125.1). Lineage (GTDB taxonomy): Bacteria > Verrucomicrobiota > Verrucomicrobiia > Opitutales > Opitutaceae > IMCC26134_A. The sequence continues at coordinate 30,119 of JAUWBD010000012.1, forward strand.
GCGCACGAATCGCAGAGCCGCCTCTGGGAAAACCAGGTCGCCCGTTCGCGCGCCTTCTGGCGCTGGCTGGGGCCGGAGCTGCGCGCGGCCTTCCCCGGGCCGCTCGCAGGAGTATCGGAGGAGCAACTACACGCGGCGGCCAACGCCGTGGAGCCCGGCGGCATGATCCGCGTGGACGCCGACGAGGTGCACTACAACCTGCACATCCTGCTGCGTTTCGATCTGGAAAAGCGGCTCTTCGCCGGCGCGCTACGCGTGGCCGAGCTGCCCGCGGCCTGGGACGCGCTTTGCGAGGAGCTCTTCGGGCGCCGCCCGGCCCACGCGGGCGAGGGCGTGTTGCAGGACGTGCACTGGAGCGGCGGCGCCTTCGGCTATTTTCCGAGCTACACGCTGGGCAACATGATGGCGGCGCAGCTCTGGGCGGCGGCGCGCGCGCGGCTGGCGGGGATCGAGGAGAATTTTTCCCGGGGCGAGTTCGGACGCCTGCTCGGCTGGCTGCGCGCCGAGGTGCACGCGCGCGGCCGGCGCGAGGACGCCTTTGCCCTCACCCGCCGGGTGACGGGCGAGGATCTCGGCGCGAAGGCCCTGCTCGCGTATCTGGAGGAGCGCTACGGGTGAGCGGGCGGCCGGCCGCAAAGGCGGGGGTTGACTCGCCCGGCGGGCCGGCCTCCCTTGCTCGCCTAGCGTTGGAATCTCGGGGTGTAGCTTAGCCTGGTAGAGCGCCTGGTTTGGGACCAGGAGGTCGTAGGTTCGAATCCTATCGCCCCGACCAACTCGCTAACGGATACGATCCCGCATGCAGACCGCGCCCACACCGTGGACCGAACCGGAGAGCCGCGCGCTCCACGAGCGCCTGCTGGCGCTCGGCGCGAGGGTGGCCGCGGCGGAGAGCATCACCGGGGGGCGCGTGCAGACCGAGCTGACGCGAAGGAGCGGCGCCTCGGCCTACTTCGTCGGTGGGCTCACGGCCTACGCGATCGCCGCCAAGGCGCGGCTGCTCGGGGTGGACGCCGCCCACGCGGAGGAGGTCAACGCGGTCTCGGAGCGCGTGGCCGCCGAGATGGCGCGCGGCGCCGCCCGGCTCTTTGGCGCTTCTATCGGCGTGGCGACGACCGGCTACGCGGAGCCCGATCCGGCGCGCGGCGTGCCGGAGTCCTTCGCCTGGGTGGCCGTGGCCTGGGGCGAGGAGCCGCCGCGCGTGGAGCGCGTGGAGGGCGCGGGGCTCGGCCGCGAGGCGATGCAGGCGCAGGTCGCCGCGGCGGCGCTGCGGCTGCTGGCGCGGCGCGCGGCGGATGCGGCGTTGCGATGCTGAGCGGGCGGCCTCTTGCTGCCTGCGCCATGCATTTTCGACAACTCGCCTTCTTCCCCGTTTTTCTCGCCGCCGCCTTGTTTGCCGCCGAGCCCGCGACGGACTCCGCCACGGCTTCCGCGCCGGCCGCGGCGCCGGCCGCCGCCGACTACGCGGGCGCGGTCAAGGTCACCCGCCTGCTCAAGAGCACGACCGACGCCGCCGGCCGCCCGCTCGCGTATCCAAAACCCGAGGACGGCCAGGCCGAGGTGCAGGCCCTGTTGGTCGAGATCGCGCCGGGCGGCCAGACGGGCTGGCACAAGCATCCGATCACGTGCCTCGCCCATCTGATGGAAGGCGAGATCGAGGTGACCCTCGCCGACGGGCGGGTCAACGTGGTCAAGGCCGGCGAGTCGCTCTGCGAGGTCGTCGATCTGGCGCACAACGGCGTGAACCGCGGCGCCGAGCCGGCGAAGTTGGTGATGTTTGTCCTCGGCACGGTGGATGGCGGACCCTTCACCGTGCGGGTGCCCGCGCCGGATTTCGCCAAGGCGGCGGAGTAACGGATCAAACCGGATAAGGTTTAGCGCGAAGACGCGAAGAACGGGCCGAAGGTCGCAAGGCCCTGACCCTGGGCTTGGTTTGTTCTTCGCGGACCTTGGCGACCTTCGCCCTGAAAAATCCAAATGGCGCAAAAAAGCGCCGCGCGGCTGAGGCCGGCGCGGCGCGAAAGGGCGGAGGGCGGCAGGCGATCAGGCGGCGACGAAGGAGATCGACTTGATCTCGATGCGCTCGCTCGGGGTGCTGCGCTCGGGGCCCGAGGTGGGCACGGTGGCGATGGCCTCGAGGACCTCGTCGCCCTTCACGAGCTGGCCGAAGGCGGTGTATTGGCGGTCGAGGAACTTGGCGTCGCCGTGGCAGATGAAAAACTGCGAGCCGGCGCTGTCGGGGTTGGACGAGCGGGCCATGGAGAGCACGCCGCGCACGTGCGACTTGGTGTTGAACTCGGCCTTGATCTGGTAGCCGGGGCCGCCGGTGCCGGGCATGCCGCGGCCGCCGGGCTTGGTGTTGGGGCAGCCGCCCTGGATCATGAAGCCCTTGATGATGCGGTGAAACGCCGTGCCGTCGTAGAAGCCCTGCTTGGCGAGTTTCTTGAAGTTCTCGACGTGGCCGGGCGCGACGTCGGGCCAGAACTCGAGGGTGAGATCGCCCTTGGTGGTGGAGATGACGGCCAGTTCTTTGGTGGTGTTGCTCATGGTGAAAAACGCGAGCCCACCGCCGCCGCGCCGGCGGCGCAAGCCCGCGTTCGGCCCGCCGTTTCGCTTCGCCGTATCAGGCGGTGTCCGGCAGGTCGGGTTTTTTCATCTGGCACTCCAGCACGCCCATGTAGTCGTGCCAGGTGAGGAGGGCGTCGGGATCGTCGTCCACGAGATGTTCCTCGTTCATACGCCGCCAGAAGGGGAGCGCCTCGGGCAAGGGGTGCACGATGTGCACCTCGAGGCCGGCCTGCTTGAGCTCCCGCAAAAAACTGCGACCGATGCCGGCGTGGAGCCGCGTGGCGCGCAGGTAGCGGATCGAAATCGCCGACTCCCCGAGCATCTCGATGCGCGAGCGCGGGTCGAGCAGACCGCTGGCGACGAAACGCGCGAGGATCTGAAGGGGCGACGGATCCATGAGGGGGGGCTTCTCCGCGTCGAGGCATACCGGCGCGGGAAGGACCGCTCAACCCAAGCCGACACGGGCGATGGCGGGTAAAAGCCCGGCTGTTGCGGCGCATGCCCGAAACTGGTGGTGGGGGGCGCGGAGGCGTGGTTCCGAGGCCGCGCCCGACGTTTTAGGATTTGGCGGGGCGGCGCTTCGGGTTTCGCTCCGTCCGTGCCCTATTTCGACCACAACTCCACCACGCCGCTCGCCGACTGCGCCCGCGAGGCCTGGCTCCGCGTGCAGACGGAGAACTGGCACAACCCCTCCAGCCCCACGCGCGCCGGGGCGCGGGCGCGCATCCGGCTCGATACGTATCACGAGGCGCTCGCGATCCTGCTCGGCGGAAAGCCGGAGGAATACGTCTTCAACTCGGGCGCGACCGAGGGCGCGCACGCGGTGCTGGCCTACTGGGCGGCGAGGCTGCCGGCCGGCGCGCGCATCGCGGTGGCGCGCACGGAGCACGCGGCGGTGCTGGCGGCGGCGGGCAAGTTTTTCGAGGGGCGGATCGACTGGCTGCCGCACGACGCAGCCGGGGTGGTGTCGCCCGAGTCGGTGCGCGCGGCGCTCGCGGCCGGCGCGGCCGGCGTGGTGCTGATGGCGGCGAACAACGAGACGGGCGTGCTCCAGCCCTGGCCGGAGATCGCGGGTCTATGCCGCGAGGCGGGCGGCGGCGCGGGCGTGCCTTTCCTGTGCGATGTCACGCAATGGCTCGGCAAGCTGCCGGGCGCGGGATTGGGCGACTGTGGCGCGTGGTTGATCGCGAGCGGGCACAAGTTTGGCGCGCCGAAGGGCGTGGGATTTGTGAAGCTGCCGGCGGGCGCGGCCGAGCCGGATTTCGTGGCGCAGGGTGGCGGGGCGCAGGAAAAGGGGCACCGAGCCGGCACGGAGGATGTGGCGGGGGCGGCGGCGCTCTGCGCGGCGCTCGGCGAATGCGAGCGCGTGCACGTGATCTGGGAATGGCAGCGCGAGGAGTGGCGAAAGGCCTTCGAGCGCGAGCTGGTGGCGGCGCTCCCCGGCACACGTATCATTGGCATGGATATGGGCGTGGATCGGCTCTGGAACACGGTGTTCGCGGTGATGCCGCATGGGGAGGCGACGCGCTGGATCGCCAAGCTGGACAAGCGGGACGTGCAAGTCTCGAGCGGCGCGGCCTGCACGGTGGGCAAGGGCGCGGCCTCGCACGTGCTGGCCGCCCTCGACGTGCCGGCCGAGGAGGCGCGCCGCGCGCTGCGCTTCAGCGCAGGGTGGGGGACGACCGAGGCCGACTGGGCGGCGCTGATCGCCGCGCTGCGCGAGGTGGCGGGGGAGATTGGAAGCTAATCAGCCCGAGCCGGAAAGAATTCGCCAAATGTTTTTGTATTCGCTACCGGTAAGTTGTGCATCGACCGGCCTTGCTCGGTTCCAAACCTCCACATCAGCGGCGGCTAGAAATGAACGAGCTGATTGCAGTGTCGGTTGCGTGCCTGGGGTGGTGCGAAAACTGATGCCGATGGTTTCGGCAATTGACCGCGGAACACCGTTCATGCGCATCAGGACGGCTTCTTCGCTCCTTACCCCGTGATAGATCATCGCTGGGAGTAGGTTAATCTGTCGCTTTTGTGCGTCAGATAAACGGTCGAAATCCATACCCGAAAGTCTGCTCAAAGCTGAAAGGCCCCACGTGCCGTTATTGGTTAGGTTTCGGTAGATCGCCTTGCATGCCTCTGTGATGGCGCGGGTAGCGTCCTGATCGGCTCGGAAGTAAGTTTTAGCGATTTCTTGGATCGTCTTTCCGTTTACCCAGTCGCGTGTGATACTAGCGAGGTGCTCATGCTCGATCCCACTCGGCGTGATCTCATTTAGTTGTCGCGCCAGCTGCGGGATTCGAAGCATCACGCCGTAAAAATCGGCCATGCTGCCAGCTTCACCGAAAAGGCGGTCAGCCGAAAAATCAGCCGGAGTGAGCTTACGTTCAAGCTGCCCGATGCCAATCATGGCCTGTGTGACTCCTTCGAACGAGAAGCCTGTGCTATCTGCTTGCGCGACACATCCGGGATTTTGGGCGATCTTATTGGCGTAGAGCTTAGTCGCGTCGACTAGCTTACGCGCACGGAGCTGACCTTCGGGCGTCTCTTGAAGCACGCGATATCCGTATGTGTTGCGAAGCGAATCTTCTACCGTGGAGATCACACGGTCTAGGTCGCGTATTTCATTTACGAGATGATTAACGTAGCAGCGAAAATCTTCCCACTGCTCCTGGTGCAGCACGCCGAGGAGAGCGGCTCCGTCATTCGCGTGATCTAGCTCGGCCACGATCGTTACGAGCCGTGAGGCGAGGTCGCCGGCTGCATCCTTAACATACCTGCGAACGGCGTCCGGCCGATTGGCGTCGGCTATGCCAACCACGCCCACACTCTCTTGGTTCATGCGGCCAGCGCGGCCTGCGAGATTCCAAAACTCACGAGCACCCATCGGTCGCCGATAGGGGTAACTGCTCTGTCGGATCTCAGTAGTCGCCAAGAAAATCGAAGACACCGGAAAGTTGATTCCCTGTGCCAAAGTTGTCGTGGCGCAGAGCACCTTGATTTCGCCTTCCTCAGTCAACCACTCGACCAACGAACGCACCTCATCTGAGAGGCCGGCGTGATGAACGCCTACGCCGCGCCCAAGCATGTCAATTAGCTCAAACTGTGGGCTGATCTCGGCGGCCAGGAAGCGTTGCACCAGTTGCAGGCGCTCTGGGACCACGTCCATGATCGGCCGCGCTTTGGCTACTTCACGCGCCATGGCCCACGCCGAGGAAGGCGAGTCGCCCACCGCAATGCTGGTGCCGCGCGTGGCGAACACCGAAGCCATTGCCGCGGCTTGAAGATTCATCCCGCTTTGCGAGCCGTCGGCCGTTACGAATCTCGACCGGGCCAACTGCGGCAGAGGTTTGGCACCGTTCACCCGATGGATGCCGCGAAGTTGAATCGTTTTGCGCGTGGTGAGCAGGGTTTCGAACTCCATGCGCCATCCCGCGCGGACGGTGTCGTCGCGTTGGGCGCGGAACATGCCGACAACTTGCTCATTAGGCCGCCAAGGGGAGGTGCCAAAGCTGATCGAACGACCAGCGTGCGGGCCGTCGGCGAGCCAACGGGCAAGCGCGTCCACCCGCTCCACGAAGGGCATGAGCAGGAGAAAATTCACGCCCGTGCATTCCTGCTTGATGGTGGCGAGCAGCAGTTCGATACGCAGGCCGCGCGTATCGTTTTCGAGGTTATGCGCCTCGTCCATAACGACGAGCGCGAGAGGACGTGTGATCTTCTTGTTCCGGATGACCAGTTGAAGCTTTTCCGGAGTGGCAACCAAGATGTCGAAGGTCCGATCTTCCTTGGTTGCCGTGGAGGCGAGCAGCTCCTGCTCGATGGCATCGATTTCCAAGGCGCCTGTAAGCTGTTCGACGCGCACATCGATAGGGCCAAAATCACGACGCAAGCGGCGCGTGATCTGGTTACTCAATGCTTTCGTTGGCACCACGTAGGCCACCCATCCGCCGCGATCCGCAAATTGGTTGAGCGCCTGGAGCATTCGGAACTGGGCTAGCAGGGTTTTTCCTCCTGATGTGGGAAGGTCGATGACCACGGCCGTCGCTGCCGCGTCGAGCAAACCCTGCTCTTGCAGCGCGGCGCGCTGGGGTGGCAGCAGCTCGAACATGGATTGATGCTGAGTGACCGAGCCCACGAAACGGGTGACGCGCGAGTTAATCGCGTGCGCCACCCACCAAAGCGAGTTGGCTACCATCTGCCGGGAAGTGGCGTGGAGCCAGCGCATGAGCATTTCAAGCGTGGCGTCCCCCGCCAACATGCCGGCTTCAGTCGCGGCCTCGAAGTGCTTGTCGAGAAGGGCGTGAATTCCACGCGGCTCACCTTGAAGCATGTAGCGCGCGAGGAGTTCGGTGGCGCGAGCCCAGTTGTAAAGGGCCACGAGGCGCAGGGCCATCGCACGGTCCTGGCTGTTGGACCCGCTGTTGATAGAGCTGCGTTCAAAGTCACGTTGGTCTTCGCGCAAACCCGCGATGGTTTCCCGAATGCGGTCGAGGTCGTCCCATCCGTTTTTGCGCAGCAAGCGGACCCAGCAGTCAAATAACCGATATAAAAGTCGTCGATCCCAAGCCTGCTCGGCTACGCTCGGTGTTTCGATGGCGGCGGGAATTTCCACGAACCAACGGCGGATGTCGGACCAGCGGTCGCCACAATAAGCTAGGCTGGCCAAATGGAGCACGTGAAATAGCCGGTTCGTCGTGGCTAGCGGCACAGGTATGAGTCTGCGAAACGCGAAGGCGCGCCACGCTCCGGCGGCGCACTGTCTGCGCAGGACGTCCTGCTCCGGTGATTGGCCGATGAACGCAGGCAGACCCTCGATGGCTGCCATTTCGTATGCCAGCGCCACGCGCTGCAAAAGGTCTTCCTCCGCCGTGGAAACTTGGGCCGCAAGGTTCAGTTGGTGCCCCACTGTCTTTCGCACGAGACATGCGACGGACAGCTCCATGGCGCGCTGGCGGTCTGCTTGGGGAATTGCCGCAACCGCCCAGTGCGTTTCGAGCAGGTCCAAAGTGTCTTGTTTGAAAATCACGCGGCACCTCCCCGATTTTGAGCTGCGATCACTTGAGCGGCCAACGTGGAGATGCTTCCCGCCGGCAAGTAGAGCGCGACGAGCTCGATCAAGGTTGCCGCCGGACAATCCACGGCAAGCGCACCGACCCGCGCACGCAGATCGTCCTCATGGGGTGGCACGTCGCGGACCATGAGAGCGAAGAGGCGCACGTCGCAGATATCCTTCAGGTAGGCCCCCACCGCCGCTTGGTAGCGGCTCCGCCAGGTGGCGGCGGGCGCACGGTGGCCCAAGTAGCGCACGAGGTCATCGCGCACTTCGCGACGATCGCGCAGGTCCTCCATCTGTTGCTTGAGGCCGTGGCGACCGTAAGACACACTGGGAGGATTCGCGGCGTGAGACGATGTTTTCACCTCGCCGAAGGCAAAGCGTTCTTGGCCATCGCTGGATTGAAAGCCGACGAGGTCGGCACCGGGCAGGCTCGAGCCGCGCTTGCGCTCGTCGCGCCCGTCGGGCCAAGGGAAAAAGCAGTCTCGGTTCGCCGTAAGGTAACGTTCCGCCAAGGCCTCGCCGACCTGCCAATCCTCCGGTTCACCTGTGTCGGTGAGCAAGGTCTCCAAGTTGTCTTTCGCAAACTGTGTGTCCGGGAGGCCATCGAGCAAGTTGCGCAGTTCTCGAGTGCCTGCGTGATCCAAGACCAGCGCAGCAGTGGGGCCGGCCAGTTCCTCGGCGAGCGCCTGCATATCCACGCCCAATCCCGTGCCCGTGACCGGGATTGTGCCTAGCTGGTAATGCGTGACGCTTGGACGCATAACGGGGGTATGCTAGGGGCTAAAAGTCTGGTCGAGGATAGATAGACGGAAGATGTTGGTGACGGTCGCCGGCGTTCTGGAGCAAATCTTGGTATGGGAAGACGAAGAATACCGGAACTCAGCGGCGGCCGTCGCGTCGCTGCCAGTGGGCGCCGGGACGGCCTTTTTGGATAAACGGATTCGGGGCGCGGTCCTTGTCGCGTTGCTGGCCGCCGCTGCCTTTGCCGCCCGTCGTGCCGGGGAGCGGGGCGCGGGGGCTCAGATCGTCGCCACGACGGTGGTCGGCGCGCTGCGGCTGGCCCGAGGTCGGACGGCCGTCGGGACGGTGACCGTGGTGGCGGGGTTGCGCGCGCGGATCGAAGCGGCCACCGCCCTGCCGCGGGGGACGCGGACCTTGGCCCTGCCCCGGCGCAGGCACCGGGGCCTTCGCCTTGTAGTCAAAACCCTCCATCGTGAGCTGCGGAATCGTCGCCTTGATGAACTTTTCGATCGCGCGCAGTTCGCCCGTCTGGTCGGGCGTCACGAGCGTGAAGGCATCACCCTCGGCGGCGGCACGACCCGTGCGGCCGATGCGGTGCACGTAGTCGTCGGGCGTGGCCGGGATGTCGTAGTTGATGACGTGCGTCACGCCCGCCACGTCGAGGCCGCGCGCGGCGATATCGGTCGCGACCATGACCTCGAGCGTGCCGTTCTTGAAACCTTCGAGCGCGGCCTTGCGCTGGCCCTGGCTGCGATCGCCGTGGAGGAGCGCGACGGTGTGGCCCTCGGCCTTGAGCTTGCGGGCGATCTTGTCGGCACCGTGCTTGGTGCGGCTGAAGACGATCACGCTCTTGTAGTCGGTCTTCTTGAGCAACTCGAGCAGGAGGGGGAACTTCAGGTGGTGCGCGACCGGGTAGATGGCGTGGGTGACGGATTCGTTGACCGAGCGCGTGCGGCCGATGGTGACGTGGGCCGGGTCCTTGAGGGCGAAGCGGGCGATCTCCTGGATCTCGGGCGGAATGGTGGCGGAGAAGAAGAGCGTCTGGCGCTGCTTGGGGCAGAGGGAGACGATTTTTTTGACGTCCTTGATGAAGCCCATGTCGAGCATGCGGTCCACCTCGTCGAGGACGAGGACCTGGAGGTGGTCGAGGCGGAGGACGCGTTCGTTGAGAAAATCGAGCAGGCGGCCGACGGTGGCGGTGACGATGTCGGCGCCGGCGAGGAGGTCGGCGCGTTGTTTGCCGTAGCCGACGCCGCCGTGGAGGAGGGCGCGCTTGAGGTCGGTGAACTTGCCGAAATCGGCGAAGTTTTCGTCCACCTGGGCGGCGAGTTCGCGGGTGGGCTCGAGGATGAGGACGCGCGGGCCGGGCTTTTTGTGCGGGCCGAGGCGGTTGAGGATGGGAAGGGCGAAGGCGGCGGTCTTGCCGGTGCCGGTCTGGGCGGAGGCCACGAGGTCGCGGCCGGTGAGCACGATGGGGATCGCCTGTTCCTGGATGGGCGAGGGCGTGGTGTAGCCTTTGGCGGTGACGGCGCGCAGGATGCTGGAGTGGAGACCGAGGGAGTCGAACGACATGGCTGGGATAAGCGTGGCGGCGACGGGAGGAGGCGAGGGAAAAGCCGCGCCGCCGTGCGGGGCGCCCCCGCGGGCTAGCGGAGCGGGCGCGTGGTTTGCGCGGCGGTCCGGCGCGGGCGGGTGACGAAGAAGAGCACGATGCCGGCGAGCGAGGCGAGAAAGGCGAGGCTGGTGAAGGCGACGAGGAGGGCGTCGCGCACGGGCTTGTGGGGGATGAAGTTGTATTTGTGGAGGGCGCCGAAGAGGTTGGCCTCGAGTTGACGGCGGTCGTCGGTGTGGCGGGCGACGCCGCCGGTCACGGTGCTCACGTAGAGGCGCGTGCCGCGGCCGTCGGCGACCTCGATCCGGTGCACGGGCAGGAGCCGGAAGATCGCGGCGTATTCACGGTCGAAGGCGTCGAGGCGGCGCGCGTGGGTGAAGGCCTCCGGCGGCAGCCCGGCGGCGGCGAGGTGGCGGCGGGCGATGTCGAGGGCGAGGCGGCTTTCGAGCCGCGGCTCCTCGCGGCCGTCGGCCGCGCTGAAGTAGCGGACGCCGTCCGTAGTGGAAACCTGATACCACGGTTCGTCGTCGAGCAGGCGCATCTGGACGGAGCGGATGCGCAGGTCGGCGGGGAGCGAGGCGAGGGGAAACGTCGCGACGGCGGGCGCGAAACCGGGCGGCGGCTCGGGGCGGGGCGGCGGGGACTGCGTCCAGGTCATGGCGACGTGGAGGATGCCGCTGCCGGTGGCGACAAGCAGCGGGAGGGCGCAGGCGAGGCCGATCCAGCGGTGGAGGCGGCGGAGGGAAGGACTCATGTGGAAATGACCAAGGACCGATGGCGGACGGCGGAGGTCGAGCGAGAGGAGGCGGGCGTGGCGTCGGGCGGATCAGAACTTGTATTCACCACCGACATACAGGGCGCGGCCGTCGCCGGGGAGGAACTGGGCGGAGTCGGCGCCGGCGGCGTTGAGGATGACGCCGTGGGTGGCGGCGTGGGTCTTGTCGGCGAGGTTGCGCGCCTCGACGAAGAAGGAGAGCCCGCGGGGGAGGCGGCGGCCGGCCTTGAGGCCGACGAGCGCGTAGGGATCGGCGTGGAGGGTGTTGGCGTGGTCGATGTAGCTCTTTTGCGGCACCCACTCGAAGGTGGGGCCGGCATACCAGCCGGAGGCGTGCTCGAGGAGCAGCTCGCCGCGCAGCAGGTGCGGGGGCAGGCCGGCGATGCGGTTGTCCGCGGAGCCGGGCACGCCGGGCACGGGGCCGTCGAAACGAAAGTCGCCGTAGGTCCAGGCGAGGCGGGCGACGAGGCGCTGCGCGGGGGAGGTGTCGGGCTCGGTTTTCCAAGGCGTGCCGAGGAGGTCGGCCTCAAGGCCGAGCTCGACGCCCTGGTGGATGGTGCGGTCGGCGTTGAGCGTGCCGGTGACGGGGCCGGGTAGCTGGATGGCAAGCAGCTCGTCGTCGATGCGGGCGTGGTAGAGCGAGAGATCCCAGCGCAGGGGGCCGCGGGCGCCGCGGGTGCCGACCTCGTAGGTGAGCGCTTCCTGGGCGCGGTTGGCGATCACGGTGGCGCCGGTGGTGCCGCCCTCGCTGAAGGAGGGCGGCTCGTAGCTGCCGCTGACGTTGGCGTAGAATTGCAGGTCCCGCGCGGCGTTGTCCCAGCGGGCGCCGATCTTCGGCGCGAGGTGATCGAAGCTCCGGTCGTAGGTGCTGCCGGCGGGGTTGGCGACGGGCGTGCCGGCGGCGTTGGCGGTGAGGAGGCGGGTGTTGCGGCGGGTGTTTTCGGAGGCCGAGAGGCCGAGGATGCCGGTGAAGCCGGCCCCGAGGGCGAGCTGGCTCTCGGCGTAGGCCTCGAGGTTGGAGGCGACCTGCTCGTCGCGCTGGCGGAGCGCGCCACGGGCGCCGGCGTTGTTGTTGAACTGGGCGGCGGAGGTTTCGCCGCGGTGGTAGAGCAGGCCGGCGCGGAAGAGGTGGTCGCGCTCGAGCAGCTCTCCGGATCGGGTGAACGTCAGCCCGAGCAGGGCGTCGTTGGAGAGCTGGTCGATGACTTGGAAGATCGGGTGGTCGAGGTCCTTGTAGGTCCAGGCGGCGAGGAGGGAGACGGAGCTGTCGGCGCCGAGGGTGGCGGTGGTCTTGGAGGCGACGCGGAGAAGCTCGAAGTCGCGCTTTTCGTTGCCGGTGATGTTGGCGGGGTTGGCCTGGCGCGGGTCGGCCGCGAGCTGGGCCTTGGTGAGGTTGCCCGGGAGTTCGGAGTCGGTCTTCACGGCGGTGAGGAAGAGGCGCGTTTCGACGCGGTCGGTGAAGCGGTGGCCGGCGTTGGCGAAGAGGCGCTGGGTGTCTTGCGCGGCGTGTTCGCGAAACCCTTCCTGCCGCGCCTGGGTGAAGCTCGCGTAGGCGTCGTTGGCGCCGGAGGCGAGGCCGCCGCCGAGCGTGGCGCGGAGGTAGTCGAAGGAGCCGAGTTCGAGGCGGGCGGAGGCGCCGGGATCGGAGCGGCCGGTGCGTGAGACGTAGTCGATGGCGCCGCCGAGGGTGGAGCCGCCGTGCGCGAGGGCGTTGGACCCGCGGTGCACGGTGACGTAGGCGGCCGCGGCGGGCTCGAGCGACTGCATGTCGAAGCCGCCGTCGGCGAGGTTGAGCGGCACGCCGTCCTGGAGCACGCGGATGCCGCGGCCGTGGAACGTGCGCTGGAGACCGGAGCCGCGGATGGAGAGGCGCGCCTCTTCGGCGCCGAAACGGGGCTGGGCGAACACGCCGGGCGCGAGGAAGAAGGTGTCGGCGAGGGTGGAGGCGCGGCCGCGCAGGTAGGCGCCGGGGTCGATCACGCCGACGCCACCGGGCACGCGGGCTAGGTCGGCGCGCGCGGCGTCGAGATCGGGGACGGTGAGCGAGGGGGCGGGCGGTGCGGAGGCCGAGACTTCCAGGAGGTCGAGTTCGACGACGGGTTGGCCGAGGAGCGGCGCGGAAAGAAGGAGGACGGTGGGAAGCGGGGAAAGGCTGCGGGTGTGCATGGCACGGAATGGGGGCAGGATAGGTAGGGACCGGGGCGGCGTCCCCAAGGTGGACGACGCGGCGCGGGACCGGGTGAAACTCCGGAAAGCGCCACGGAGGCGCGGAGAAACGCGCCGCGCGGCGACGCGCCGGGTGGAGGATGCTTGGGTGTGGTGTCGCCTCAGGCCGCGCGCGGCGGCTCGGTGGGCGGGGCGGGACGCGCGCAGGCGTCGGCCACGAAACGCTCCGCCGGCCACTCGGGCGCGGGTGCGGAGGAGAAAACGAAAACGTGCTCCGGCGGGCGCGCGAGCGGGAGCTTGGCCTTGGCGCCGTTGTCCACCGGAACGTTGTCGGCGGCCTTGCCCTCGGCGTCGGCGCGGGTGTGGGCGGCGGCGACGAAGGCGCACACGCCGCAGAGATTGTCGGGCGTGAAGGTGAGGCGGACGGCCTGCGAGACCGGCATGGTGCGGCTGTAGTTCGCGATCATGCGGCCCCAGGCGAAGCCCTGCAGCAGGTCCCACTGCGCGCCGCTGGCCAGGAGCCAGGCGCAGAGGATGAAAACTGCGGGGAAGCGACGCATCGGGAGGAGGCGCAGGTCAGGCGGAAGCGCCTGCGCTTGGCAAGGGCGGAGTCGGGCTCGTGCGTGGCGGTGAGATTGGGCTCGGCAAGCGCGGGGGCGCTGCGATTTGGTCGAGGGCGCCTCACACCAGAACCCACGCACCCCCGCACATATGGCCCTTTGGGAATATAAAGTGATCACCAGCGGCAAAGGCGGCTTCGCCTCCGCCACCATGCTCGAGAGCTTCCTCAACCAGCTCGGCAAGGACGAATGGGAGATCATCGACTTTCGCGCCGATCCTAACAATCCGCTCATCTTCAACGGTCTCGCGCGTCGCCCCACGCAGCGCGAATGGACCCTCGAAGCCGCCGTCGCCGCCGCCGCCAAGGCCGAGGCCGACAAGCTTCGCGCCGAGCTGATGCAGAAGCAGCACGCGGGCGACGCCCACGCCTCGGCCGACGCGCCCGTGGGCGCGAGCGCGGCCGGCGAGAAGGCCGCCGGCCCGGAGAGCCTGCGCCAGCTGCGCGACACCGATCGCGACCACGATCCCGAGGCGCTCGCCGAGGAGGCCGCGCAGACCGACGATTGGGCCAACCTCGACGACTTCGAGGACGACCTCCCGACCTTTTTCGACGCGATCAAGCCCCACCTCCGCAAAAATCAAAACGCCCCGGGCCAGTCCGTCGCGCTCAACTACCTCGCCAAGCGCTGGGAGCAGCCGGAGACCGATCTGCACGGTGCGCTCGTCGAGTGCGGCTTCGTGATCCCCGAGAACGAGACCGACGCGCCCGTTTACCTCGAATACGAGGGCGATCTCTACTGGGTGGAGAAGAACAACCGCGGCCAGTTCTTCCTCAACACCCGCGAAAAACCGCGCCCGAAATTCCGCGTCGCCCAGGGCAAGCCGCTCGACCCGAGCGATCCCGCCTTTGTGGCGCTCGCCGAGGAACAGGCCGCGCTCGAGGCCGAGCGTGCCAGGCGCGCCGCCGAGCAGGCCGCCCGCGAGGCCGAGGCCGCCGCGCGCCGCGCCGAGCGCGAGGC
>JAUWBD010000020.1 GCA_030605125.1 Verrucomicrobiota bacterium
CTCGCCGAAGCGCAGGGTCATCCACTCCGCGGTGGTCATCACGCCGGCGCGCCGGTGCCACTTGCCCATGAAGGCGAGGAAGACCGCGATCGGCAGCACCACGCCGCCGCGAAACTCGATGAAGAAACCCTGCAGACCGTAAACCGTGAGCAGCGTGACAATCGTCATCGTGCCCGCGACGTCGAGATTGCTCGACATGCCCGAGGCGCCCAGCGCCCACCACGGCAGTTTTCGGCCGCCGAGGAAGTAGTGCTCGCTACTCGCCCCCGCCCTTCGCGCGAGCCAGAAGCCCGCCACCGCCAGCCCGACCAGATACACGGAAACCACAAGGTAATCAACGGGGTGCATCCTCGCACCGTAGCATGGCTGTCAACCCGTGTATTCAGACTGTCGCTACGACTTCCCGACCACACCCCGCCGCCTGCTCGTTCTCGTTCTCTTACTCGTTCTCGTTCTCAACTCCGTTACCTTCGGTTCCGCCTGCGGCGGGAGAACGAGTAAGATTAAGAGAACGAGAACGATTAGAAGCCCCAGCTCCCTCACTCCCTTTCACTCACTCCCTCATTCCCCTCCCCTCCGCCCATGCCCGCCATCCGACTTTTCAGCGCCGACCTCGACGGCACGCTCCTCGGCAATCCCGAGGCCACCCGCCGTTTCGCCACCGCCTGGACCTCGCTGCCGCCCGCGCGCCGCCCGCTCCTCGCCTACAACAGCGGCCGCCTCGTGGACGACATGCGCGGGCTCGTCGCCGACGGGCTCCTCCCCGAGCCCGACTTCTACCTCGGCGGCGTCGGCACCCAAATCCACGACGCCCGCGCCGGCAAGGACCTCGAGGAGTTCTCCAAGCACCTCTCCTCCGGCTGGGACCGCGCGCTCGCCGAGTCCATCATCGCCGCCATCCCCGGCGCGCACCCGCAGCCCGCGGAGTTTCAACACGCCTTCAAGTCCAGCTGGTTTCTCCACCACGCTACGCCCGAGGTCATCCAGGAAATCCGCGCCCGGCTCGGCGGCGCCGGGCTCGCCGTGCAAGTCGTGTATTCAAGTTCTCGCGACCTCGACATCCTCCCCGCCGCCGCGACCAAGGGCGGCGCCCTCCGCTGGCTCTCGCGCCGCCTCGGCATCGAGTTCTCGCAGATCCTCGTCGCGGGCGACACCGGCAACGACGCCTCGATGTTTCTCCTCCCCGGCGTGAAGGGCATCATCGTCGAAAACGCCCTCCCCGAGCTCTTCGCCGCGACGGTGGACATCCCCATCTACACCTCGCGCCGCGTCATGGCCGACGGCGTGCTCGACGGCCTCCGCCACCACGGCGTGCTCACCGATCTCCCCGGCGCCGCGCAGACCGAGATCTCGGCCGCGCAGATGGCTCCCGGCTTTCGCCTGCTCTTCACCGGCGCCCGCCTCGGCGCGCTCAACGACGACGAAAAGGCCTTCCTCCTCACCGCCCACGAAAAGGCCCTCGTCGCACTCCGAAAAAACCTCACCCCGCGCGGTTTCTCCGCCTGCTCGCTCGACGACAACACCGTCACCGGCACCGACGCCAACTACCGCTCCGTCTGGGCGCGCGACGGCGCCATCACCCTCATCAATACCCTCCATCTCAAGGATCCCGACATCTGCGCCGCCCGCCTCGCCACCCTCGAGACGCTCCTTGGCGCCATCTCCCCCGCGGGCCAGATCCCCGCCAACGTCCGCATCGACGACGGCTGCCCCGACTACTCCGGCGTGGGCAACATCTGCTCCATCGACAGCGGCCTCTGGGTCATCATCGCGGTGTATAACTACGTCTCCCAGACCGGCGACATCGAGTTCCTCCGCCGCCACGCGCTCGACCTCCAGCGCGCCATGGACTGGCTCTCCGCGCACGACAGCAACAACGACGGCCTGCTCGAGATCCCCGAGGCCGGCGACTGGACCGATCTCTTCGGCCGTTCCTACAACGTCCTCTACGACGAAGTCCTCTGGTTCCGCGCCAACGTCTGCTACGGTCGCATCCTCGAGCTCCTCGGCGAGTTCACCCGCGCCGCCGACTACCTGCGCTGGTCGCAGCGCATCCGCGGCCGCCTGCTCGACGCTTTCTGGCCCAGCACCTCGGCCAAGCCCTCCGACCCGCATTCCGTGCACCGCTTCGCCGACCGCCAGCACGGTCTCGGCGACACCCAATACCTCCTCGCCGAAATCACCCCCTTCTCCTTCAACTGGCGCTGCGACGTCTTCGGCAACATCCTCGCCTTCCTCATGCACGTCCTCGACGTGGACCGCGCTCGCGTCGCCTTCCGCTTCATGTGGGGCGCCGGCGTGAACAACCCCTGGCCCGTGGCCAACCTCTACCCGGTCGTGCAGGCCGGCGATCCCGACTGGCGCGCCTACTACACGGTCAACCTGCTCAACCTCCCGCACCACTACCACAACGGCGGCGTCTGGCCCTTCGTCGGCGGCATGTGGGTGCGCTTCATCCACCGGCTCGGCTTCCACGAGGTCGCCGCGCGCGAACTGCTCAAGCTCGCCAAGCTCAACCAGCTCGGCCGCGACCAGGAGTGGGAGTTCAACGAGTGGGCCCACGGCCAGACCGGCCGCCCCATGGGCAAGGCCTTCCAGGCTTGGTCCGCCGCCACCTTCCTCCGCGCCTGCCACGAGATCGAGGCCGACCCGAAGCACCTCGCGGGGGACGACTGAAACCCGACCTCGTTCTCGTTCTCTTACTCTTGCTCGTTCTCCCGCCGTAGGCGGGACCAGATGTGACGGAGTCGAGAACGAGTAAGAGAACGAGAACGATTCAATCAGCCACCTCACACCCGCACGCCTTCTGCCCATGCCCACCCGCCCTCTCCTCTGCTACGGCGAAATCCTCTGGGACTTCCTCCCCGAAGGGCTCTTCGCCGGCGGCGCGCCGGCCAACGTCGCCTACCACCTCGCCCGCCACGGGCGCGACGTGCGACTCGTCTCCGCCGTGGGGCGAGACGCGCTCGGCGATGAGCTGCTGCGCCGCCTCCGTCATTGGGAGCTGGATACGGCGCTTGTCGCCCGCCACGCCGGCCTGCCCACCGGCTCGGTCATCGCCGAGCTCGGCGCCTCCGGCGACGCCCGCTACGAGATCGTGCAGTCCGTCGCCTGGGACCAGATCCCCGCTGGGCCCGACGCCCTCCAGCTCGCCACCACCGCCGCCGCGCTCGTCTTCGGCACCCTCGCCCTCCGCTCCTCCTTCAACCGCGCCGCGCTCGACCGCCTCCTCGCCACCCTGCCCGCCGAGGCCGTGCGCGTCTTCGACGTCAATCTCCGCGCCCCGCACGACGACCTCGATCTAGCCCGCGCCATCGCCCCGCGCGCCACGCTCCTCAAGGTCAACTCCGCCGAGGCCGCCCGCCTCGCCGATGACGCGCAAGGCGAGCGCCCCGGCGCCGAGGAGGGCCACGCCCGCGCCCTCTTCGCCCGCCACGGCTGCCCGCTCATCCTCGTCACCGCCGGCCAGCGCGGCGCCGGCCTACTCCGCGACGGCCTGCTCTGGACCTGGGAGCCCGGCCGCGAGGTCGAGGTGGCCGACACCATCGGCGCCGGCGACGGCTTTCTGGCCTGCTTTTTGCACCACCTCCTTTCCGGCCGGAGCTCCGACGGCGAGCTCCTCACCCGCGCCTGCCGCCACGGCGAATGGATCGCCACGCGGCGCGGCGCCACCCCGGCCTACCCACCGCCGTCCTAGAAAACTGAATACACACGCCAAAAACACCCGCACCACACCCGCCATACAATGGACACCTCCTACCTTCCCGACCTCCACGCGCTCACCCGCGCCGCCTTCACCGCCCTGCCGCTCGCCCTCCTCGTGCTCGTCGGCGCCGCCATCGTCCAGGTCCTCATCGTCCGCGGTCTCAACCTGATCGCCGACCGCGCGCACCTCGCGCCCACGGATCTGCTGCCCGTCCGCAAGGTCCTCAAGGCGCTGCTCTACGTCGTCACCGCCATTCTCATCCTCACCGTCTTCGGCGTAAACCTCGGCGGTCTCTGGGCCATCCTCTCCACCGTCCTCGCCATGGTCGCGATCGGCTTCGTGGCCGTGTGGAGCCTTCTGAGCAACGTCTCCAGCACGGTGATCATCCTGCTCTTCCGCCCCTTCGCCGTCGGCGACGAGCTCGAGTTCGCGGGCGAGCCCGTGAAGGGCAAAGTCGTGGACCTCAATTTCCTCTACACCACGCTCCAAGCCGCGGACGGCGCCCTGTTTCAAATCCCGAACAACCTCTTCTTCCAAAAATCGCTCAAGCGCCGTCGCAGCCTGGTTCCCGTCAGCCTCGCCGAGCAACTCAACCGCCGCGAGGCCGCACCCGCCGCCATCGACCCCGGCTCGGTGATGGCGAAACCCGCCGACTCTGGCGCCTCCGCCAAGTCGATGGACGCGGAGTGAGACCGCCTGGCCCTGGGCCGCTCCGGCCGCCTGACATTTGCCGCGGATTTCGCCGATTCCGCGGATAGGCAGCCGCCTGCCTCATCCGCGCCCATCCGCGCAATCCGCGGTTATAAATCCGAATGATCGCGTATCTGGGATGACTCCCCCGCCCGCCCCGCCTCAGCCGAGGACGGGATCCGCGCGAAACTTCTCCGCGAGGTCGAACCACGCCACCTGCGCCTGCCGCCAGCGCGGCTCGCGCCGGATGTCGGCCATCGCCATGCCGGTGTGGTTGCACACCAGATAGGCCGCCGGGCCCGCGCGCAGAAACGCGTCGAGCCCCGGCCCGGCCTCCTCGTGCACGAACTCGAAGTCGCCCACGTGGTAGTCGCGCCGGGCCTGCGCCTCGCGCAACGCCGCGGCGTCGCCCGGCAGCTCCTCGACAAAACTCTCCGCGCGCGGCCCCTCGTAGCCGAGCACCGAGGCCGCGCCGCGGGCGTCGAGGCCGATCAGCGCCCATTCGTCGAAGACGGGGCGACCGTAGAGCGCGTTCATGCGCTGCATGTGGGAGCGGATGTGCACGAGGGCGGCGTCGGTGGTCATGGGGAGGCGAAGGGTAGGCGGGCGGGCGTCAGCAAGCCGCCCCGCCGAGGCCGCGCAAGCCCGCGGCGCATGCGACGCGCGTTTTCACCAATCCGCCTGATTTCGCCGCCCGCCTTGCCTCCCGGCCCGCTCCGCCTCATTACCCTGCCCTCCCAACGCCAGATGTCCGCCCCCGCCGCCAAGCGCACCGTAGATATGCAGATCCTCGCCGACTGGATCGAGCCGGAGGCGCGCGTGCTCGACCTCGGCTGCGGCCGCGGCGTGCTGCTGGAGTTTCTCGCCCAGACCCGCAAGGCCCGAGCCTTCGGGGTGGACCTCGATTTCAACAAGATCTCCGCCTGCGTGCGCCGCGGCCTCTCCGCCTACCAGGGCGACATGCTCGGCTACATGCGCGCCTTGCCGGAGGGCCACTTCGACCACGTGATCTGCTCGCGCACGCTCGAGGAGGTGCCCGATCCCGCGGCCGTGATCGCCGAGGCCCTGCGCGTCGGCCGCGCCGTGACCGTGGGCTTCGCCAACTACGGCTATTGGAAAAACCGCCACGCCTCGCTGCTGCGCGGACGCAAGCCGCAGAATCCGGTCTATCCCGCCGCCTGGCACGAAAGCCGCCCGGTCAATCCCGCCACGATCGCCGACTTCGAGGCCTTTTGCGACGCCAAGGGCTACCGCATCGCCCGCCGCGCCCACCTGCGGGGAGACTGGAAAACACCGACGACGTTTTGGCCCAACCTGCTCGCGGGCTACGCGCTCTACCAGCTGGCGCGGTAGCGCGGCGGCCGGTCTTTCGACCGAACCGGTGCGCCTCCCGCGCGCTCACCGCCGCACGCGGCTGTCGGCGGGCCGGCGCAGCTTTTTCGGGTAGTCGGCGATCGAGTGCAGGCCGCGGCTCTCCTTGCGCTGGAGGGCGCAGGCCACGACCAGCTCGGCCACCTGGATCAGGTTGCGCAGCTCGAGCAGGCGCGGATCCACGGAGAAATTCCAGTAATACTCCTGCGTCTCGCGCGCGAGCGTGGCGATGCGGGTGCGGGCGCGCTCGAGGCGCTTGGTCGTGCGCTGGATGCTCACGTAGTCCCACATCGTGCGACGCAGCTCGTCCCAGTTGTGCTCGATGACCACGCGCTCGTCCTGGTCGTTGCCGCCGAGGTCGCGCCAGGGCGGGATGACGGGCGCGGGCGCATCCAGTTTTTCGATACGCCGGAGGTATTTGTCCACGGCGAGCGCGCCGCGGTGGGCGACGACGACGGCCTCGAGCAGCGAGTTCGACGCTAGGCGGTTGGCGCCGTGCAGGCCGGTGCAGGCCACCTCGCCGCAGGCGTAGAGGCCGGGGAGCGTGGTCTCGCCGGCGAGCGTGGTGGCCACGCCGCCGCAGGTGTAGTGGGCGGCGGGCACGACCGGGATCATCTGCTTGGCGATGTCGATCCCCTGCTCGGCGCAGGCCTTGTAGATGAGAGGGAAACGCGAGCGGAGGAAGGCGGCGTTGCGGTGCGTGATGTCGAGCCAGACGTGCGGCGCGCCGGTGCGCTTCATCTCGGCGTCGATGGCGCGGGCCACGATGTCGCGCGGGGCGAGGTCGGCGAGCTTATGGTAGCGTGCCATGAAGGCCTCGCCGGCGGCGTTGCGCAGGATGGCGCCCTCGCCGCGCACGGCCTCGCTGACGAGGAAACGCTTGCCCGAGGTGGAGTAGAGCGCGGTGGGGTGAAACTGGATAAACTCCATGTTCCGCACCTCGACGCCGGCGCGGTAGGCCATGGCGATGCCGTCGCCCGTGGCGATGTCAGGATTGGTGGTGTAGAGGTAAACCTGCCCGGCGCCGCCGGTGCTGAGCATGACCACCGGCGCGTGAAACTCGACCACGCGCTGCCCCTGCACATCGAGCGCGTAAACGCCGGCCACGCGGTCCGGCGGCTCGGCGGCGGTCCGGGCGGAGGCGGCGCGCGCCTTCGCGCCGCGGCGGCGCTGGGCGAGCTTGCCGGTGGTGACGAGGTCGATGGCGAAGAAGTGTTCGAAGAGCGCGATGCGCGGCTCGCGGGCGATGGCCTTGTTGAGCGCCTCCTCGATGGCTTTGCCGGTCATGTCCTTCACGTGAAGGATGCGGCGCTCGCTGTGCCCGCCCTCGCGGCCGAGGTCGTAGCCGCCGTCGCCGTCGCGCGAGAACTTGAGGCCGAGGTCGATCAGCTCCTGCACGCGGGAGGGGCCGTCGGCGACGATCTGTTTCACGACCTTGCGATCGCAGAGGCCGTCGCCGGCGACGAGGGTGTCGGCGACGTGTTTGGCGAAATCGTCGGTCTGGGCGGTGACGACCGCGATGCCGCCCTGGGCCCAATTGGTGTTGGAGTCGGCGCGGTTTTTCTTGGTGAGGATCGCGACCGAGCGCCCCTCGCGGGCGACCTTGAGCGCGAAGCTGAGGCCGGCGATGCCGGAGCCGATGACAAGGACGTCGTAGCGGCGCGCCGCGGCAGGGTCGGCGGCCGCGGCGAGTTCGGGGGCGCCGGAGGGCGCGGGGGCGGGAGCGGTCACGAGAAGGGCGAAGCGGAAGCGGGAGGAGGGTGGAACGCGTTGTCCCAACGCGTTGACGCGGCCGCGCCGCGCCGAGACGGTTCACAGCACGATATTGTCGATCAGGCGGACCTCGTCCACCCAGGCGGCGATGGCGATCAAGGAGCGGCCGGGCTCGACCTCGCGCATGGGCTCCATCGTGTGGCGATCCACCAGCGCGACGTAG
This sequence comes from Verrucomicrobiota bacterium, assembly GCA_030605125.1. GTDB lineage: Bacteria > Verrucomicrobiota > Verrucomicrobiia > Opitutales > Opitutaceae > IMCC26134_A. The sequence continues at coordinate 7,704 of JAUWBD010000020.1, forward strand.
ATCACGCGCACGCGGCGGTGTTGGCTGAGGATGTGCGTGGCCTCGGCGATCAGGCGGTCGGAGCGGCGTTCGCCGGCCGCCACCATGTCGCGGGCCTTGAAGAGCGCCTGGCTGAGCGCGAGCGCCTCGGTGCGCTGGGTGTTGGTGAGGTAGCGGTTGCGCGAGCTCATCGCGAGGCCATCGGGCTCGCGCAGGGTCGGCGCCACGACCACGTCCACGGGAAAGTTGAGGTCGGTGACCATCTTCTGAATCACCGCGACCTGCTGCGCGTCCTTTTGGCCGAAGACCGCGAGGTCGGGCCGGCAGATGTTGAACAACTTCGCCACGACGGTGGTCACGCCGCGGAAGTGGGTGGGGCGCGACACGCCTTCGAGGGGTTTGGCGATGCGCTCTTCGGTGAGGTAGGTCGAGTAGCCCTTCGGGTAGATCTCGTCGGGCGGCGGGGCGAAAACGTAGTCGGCGCCGGCGGCCTCGCACTTCGCGACGTCGGCCTCGAGCTCGCGCGGGTATTTGGTAAAGTCCTCGTTGGGCGCGAACTGGGTGGGGTTGACGAAGATCGACACGATCACCTTGTCCGCGCGCTCGGCGGCGAGGCGCACGAGGGCGAGGTGGCCCTCGTGGAGGGCGCCCATGGTCGGCACGAGCCCGGTGATGAGGTCCTGCGAGCGCAGCTCGTGGGCGAGGGCCTGCATGTCGGCGACGGTGGAGATGATTTGCATGGGCGGGGGATGTGGCGGACCGGCCGGTGCGGAGGCGGCGGCGGGCGACGCGGGGCTTGAACAAAGGCGGGGCGCCTCTCTTGTTCAAGCGTTTCACCCAACGCTTACCGCCCTCCACGCCATGATCCGCATCAACGAGAACTACCTGAAGCTGAAGGCCAGCTACCTCTTTTCCGACATCGCCAAGCGCGTCGGCGCCTACACCGCCGCCAATCCCGACAAGCCCGTCATCCGCCTCGGCATCGGCGACGTCACCGAGCCCCTGCCCCAGGTCTGCATCGAGGCGCTGAAGAGCGGCGCCGACGAGATGGCGAACCGCGCCACCTTCAAGGGCTACGGCCCCGAACAGGGCTACGCCTTCCTCCGTGAGGCCATCGCGGCCAACGACTACGCCGCCCGCGGCTGCCCGATCTCGGCCGACGAGATCTTCGTCTCCGACGGCTCCAAGTGCGACTGCGGCAACATCCAGGAAATCTTCGCCACCGAGGGCCTCCAACTCGCGATCCCGGACCCGGTTTACCCCGTTTACGTGGACACCAACGTCATGGCCGGCCGCACCGGCGCCAACCTCGAGGGCCGCTACCAGGGCATCACCTACCTCGAGTGCACGCCGACCAACGGCTACGTGCCCGCCATCCCGTCGGGCGCCAGCGACCTCATCTACCTCTGCTTCCCCAACAACCCCACCGGTGCCGTCGCCACCCGCGAGCAGCTCGCCGCCTGGGTCGCCTACGCGAAGCAGCACAAGGCCATCATCCTTTTTGACAGCGCCTACGAGGCCTACATCCGCGACCCGCAGATCCCGCACTCGATCTACGAGATCCCCGGCGCCGACGAGATCGCGATCGAGTTCCGCAGCTTCTCCAAGACCGCCGGCTTCACCGGCACCCGCTGCGCTTACACCGTAGTGCCCAAGAAACTACAGGCCTACGACCAGGCCGGCAACGCGCACGGCGTGCACGCCCTCTGGAACCGCCGCCACACCACGAAGTTCAACGGCGTCTCCTACCCCGTGCAGAAGGCCGCCGCCGCGATCTACAGCGAGGCCGGCAAGGCGCAGGTGAAGGCCATGACCGACTACTACCTGGGCAACGCCGCGCTCATCCGCGAGGCCGTCACCAAGCTCGGCCTGAAATGCGTCGGCGGGGACAACGCGCCCTACATCTGGATCAACACCGGCACCGATTCCTGGGCCTTCTTCGACAAGCTGCTCAACGAGGCGCAAGTGGTCTGCACGCCCGGCGCCGGCTTCGGCAAGTGCGGCGAAGGCCATGTGCGCATCAGCGCCTTCAACTCGCGCGAAAACGTCGAGAAGGCCCTCGCCCGCATCGCCGCCGCGCTGAAGTAAACCGTGGCTGGGAGTGGCATCCCGCGACCGCGGGACCCGTGAGCCTCCCCCGCCCCGCCCCGAAGCACAGGCCCGCCCGCCTGTGCTTCCTGCTTTTTTAGCTTTTTCCGCGCCCGCGGCGCGTCCCATCCTGCCGCCCTTATGTCGCAGCCACTTGTCGGCCTCATCATGGGCAGCACCTCGGATTGGGAAACCATGCAGCACGCCGCCGCCACGCTCACCAAGCTCGGCGTGCCCTTCGAGAAGGACGTCGTCAGCGCGCACCGCACGCCCGACAAGATGGCCGACTACGCCAAGACCGCCGAGTCGCGCGGCCTGCGCGTCATCATCGCCGGCGCGGGCGGGGCAGCCCACCTCCCGGGCATGACGGCCGCCTTCACCGCCCTGCCCGTCCTCGGCGTGCCGGTCGAGAGCCACAGCCTCAAGGGCCAGGACAGCCTGCTCTCCATCGTGCAGATGCCCGGCGGCGTGCCGGTGGCCACCTTTGCGATCGGCAAGGCCGGCGCGATCAACGCCGCCCTCTTCGCCGCCGCCATCCTCGCCGGCACCGACGCCAAGATCCGCGCCGCCCTGCACGCCTTCCGCAGCGAGCAAACCGCCACCGTCCTCGCCGCCAAGCTGCCCTGAAACTACCAGAGCTGGAGAACGACAGAAGACAGAGCGACAGAACAGCCACCCCGCAGTCATCACTCCGTTCTCTGTCGCTCCGCAGTTCAGTCGCTCTGTAATTCCGTCGCTCTGTCGCTCTGTCGATCCAGCCCTCTTCCTCCTCTCCATGCTCTCACCCGGCAAAACCCTCGGTGTCCTCGGCGGCGGCCAGCTCGGTCGCATGTTCGCCCACTCCGCCGAGCGCCTCGGCTACCGCGTCCACATCTACGAGCCCTCCGCCGACTCGCCCGCCGCCGAGGTCAGCGCCCACGCCGTCCACGCACCCTACACCGACCTCGCCCAGCTCGAGGCCTTCGTGCGCGGCTGCGACGTCGTCACCTACGAGTTCGAAAACATCCCCTGCGAGCCGCTCTGGCGCCTCGAACACGCGGGCGTGTTTCACCCCAAGTGGCAGATCCTCGAGGTCGCGCAAAACCGCCTCCGCGAGAAAACCTGGCTGCGCAAAAACGAGTTCCCGCACGTGCGCTTCGCCGAATGCGAAGTCGGGGGCGACCTCGACGCCGCCATCCGCTCCATCGGCCTGCCCGGCGTCGTCAAGACCGCCGACTTCGGCTACGACGGCAAAGGCCAGCTCAAGGTCACCGACGAGGCCTCGCTCGCCCGCGCCGTCTCGTCCTTCGCCGGCCAGCGCGCCGTCGTCGAGCAGTGGGTGGACTTCAAGTGCGAGCTCTCCGTCCTCGTCGCCCGCTCCTCCGCCGGCGAGACGCGCTGCTTCCCCGTCGCCGAAAACATCCACACCAAGCACATCCTCGACTTCTCGATCCTGCCCGCGCGCGTCGCGCCCGAGCTCCTGGAGAAAGCCCGCGCCCTCGCCGAGGCCATCGCCGCCCGACTAGAGCTCGTCGGCCTGCTCGCCGTGGAGCTCTTCCTCACCGACCGCGGCGAGATCCTCGTCAACGAGATGGCGCCCCGCCCGCACAACAGCGGCCACTGGTCGATGGACGCCTGCGCGACCTCGCAATTTGAGCAACACGTCCGCGCCGTCACCGGCCTCCCGCTCGGCGACGTGTCCATGACCGCGCCCGCCGCCGTGATGGTAAACATCCTCGGCGACGCTTGGAAGTGGTCCGGCGACCAGTGCGTCGGCGAGCCCGCCTGGGCCGCGATCCTCCGCGAGCCCCGCGCCCACCTGCACCTCTACGGGAAAAAAGAGCCGCGCCCCGGCCGCAAGATGGGCCACTTCACCGTCACCGGCACCGACCTCGCCGAGACCTTCGAGCGCGCCCGCCGCCTCAAGGCCGCCCTGCACGCCTGACGGAGAGGGCGTGCCCCCACGCCCTCAGCGTCGCCCCTCAACGTTACCTCCGCTCCCCACGCCCGCCCCTCTCCGCGCCCCCGCCCCCAGCCACACCGCCAGCGCGATCAACACACAGGCCGGCACGAACACCAGCGGCGGCCGTTCGGCAAAAAGCATCCACGCCAGCGGCGCCGCGAAGACGAACTGCCCGAGGTTCGCGAGGCTCACCAGTTGCCCCGGCAACGCGCGCATCGCGCGGTTGAGCAGCGAGTGCCCCACCAGCGTGGGCAGCGCCGCCAGCCCCGCCACCAGCAGCCACTCGCGTCCCGAGCCCAGTCCCGGATCACCCGCCCACGGGATCGCGAAAAGCGCGCAGAGCAGCCCCGCCTGCCAATACACCGGCACCACGTAGAGCCAGAGCGAGGGCACCGCCCGGTGCCGCCGCCCGAGCACGAGGTAGAGCGTGAACATCAACATCGACCCGAGGCACACCAGGTTGCCCAGCGGCGCCGCGTCGGCCGCCAGCGCATCGCGCGCCGTCAGCAGCATCACCGCGCCCAGCGCCAGCCCCGTCGCCACCAACTCCCGCCGCGCCGCCCCCTCGCGCAAAAACGCGTGGAGCAAAAACGGCATCGCCAGCGGCGCGAGGTTCACGATCAGCGTCGCCTGCGCCGTCGGCGTGATCCGCGCCCCCCAGGCCCAACTCGCGAAGTGCGCCGCCAACGCCAGCGCCGGCAACCGCGCCGCCCGCCAATCCGCCCCCGCCGCGCGCCCCGCGTGCGCCCGCCGCGCCGCCAGATAGACCGGCGTGAGCAGCGCCGCCGCCAGCAGCAGCCGCAGCGCCGAGAGCAGCACCGGGTGCAGCGTGCTGGCCTTGATCATCACCGCCGCCGTCGCGCAGGTCGCCACGCCCGCGATGAGCGAGGCGAGCGAAGCAAACGAAACAGGACCGTGACCGTGCGACATACCCGAAACCCGTCATCAGCGCCCATCCCCCCGCCACGCGTAAACCGTTTTCCCCCGTTTCCGTATCGTCGCGCCTCCCGACCGCCTTTCCCCGGTGAATAAAAGCCAGCAAGCTCTCCTTGCCGCCGCCCCGCCTCCCGCCTTGCCTCTTCGGCTTCGTCCTTGATGTCCGAATCCGACCGCCCTTCCTCCGCCGCCTTTGCGCGCGGCCCCCGCCGCCCCCGCGGCGCCGACGCCAACCAGGCCCCCGCCGCCGCCCCCGGCCGCGTGCCGCCGCACTCCGTCGAGGCCGAGGAACAGCTCCTCTCCGCCTGCCTTCTCGACGGCGGCGACGTCGTGGCGCGCTGCCTCGAGGGCAAGATCCTGCCCGCCTCCTTCTACGTCCCGGCCAACCGCCTCATCTACGAAAAGCTCCTCGAGCTCTACAACGCCGGCAAACCCCTCGACCTCGCCATCCTCGCCGAGGAGCTCAAGACCACCAAGCAGCTCGACGAGATCGGCGGCTACGCCTACCTAACGCGCATCAGCGGGCGCATCCCCACCACCGCCGGCGCCGCCTACTTCATCGAAAAAGTCCGCGAGCTCGCCCTCCTGCGCGACATCATCCGCGCCGCCACCGGCGCCGTGGAAAACTGCTACAACTACACCGGCGGCATCCAGGAGTTCGTGGACAAGGTCGAGCAGGACCTCTTCAAGGTCACGCAGGAGCGCGTGGGCGACGGCGCCAAGAAGATGAGCGAGCCCACCAAGGAGGCCATGAGCGTCATCCAGAAGATGCTCATGAAGAAGGGCGAGCTCACCGGCGTGAGCACCGGCTACAAGGACATCGATCGCTACCTCTTCGGCCTCCAAAAGTCCGAAATGATCGTCCTCGCCGGCCGCCCCTCCTGCGGAAAGACCTCGCTCGCGATGAACTTCGCCGAGCACGCCGCCCTCCCCCTCCGCGGCCAGGGCGTCAACACCCTCGTGTTCTCGCTCGAAATGAGCGCCGCCCAGCTCGCCCTCCGTCTGCTCTGCTCGCGCTCGCGCGTGAACATGAAGCTCCTGCGCGACGGCCTCCTCTCCAAAAACGGCGAGGAACAACAAAACCTGCTCCAGGCCGCGGACGAGTTCTCCAAATCCCCCCTCTACATCGACGACTCCAGCTCCCTCTCCGTCATGGAGCTGCGCGCCAAGGCCCGCCGCCTCCACGCCAAGGCCCCCCTCGGGCTCATCGTCGTGGACTACCTCCAGCTCATCAGCCCCACCGACGCCACCGTCCCCCGCGAACAACAGGTCGCCGAGGCCTCTCGCGGTCTCAAGGCGCTTGCAAAAGAGCTCGAGGTCCCGGTCCTCGTCCTCGCCCAGCTCAACCGCTCCGCCGAAAAGGAAAACCGCGCCCCGCGTCTGTCCGACTTGCGCGAGTCCGGCTCGATCGAGCAGGACGCCGACGTCGTGCTCATGCTCAACCGCCCCAAGGAGGAGAATGATAAATTCCAAGTCGCCAGCGGCACGATGGAACTCTTTATCTCGAAAAACCGTAACGGTGAGGTGGGCGATCTAAAGCTCACCTTCCTCAACGCCATCACCCGCTTTGAAAACTACACGCAGTAACCTCGTCGCCCGCCTCGGCGCCCGTTTCACCGTCGCCGCCACCCTCGCTTTCGCCGCGGCCTTCGCCCCCGCGTCGCTGCCCGCCCAGCCCGTCGCCGGCGGCGCCGTGCCCGTCGCCCCCTCCGCCGTCGCCGCACCCCAGGTCCGCGTCGGCCAGATCACCGTCCGCTTCAACGGCCCGGCCAACGTCTCCGAGCAGATCGTGCGCGCCAACATGCAGCTCCAGGAGGGCTCCGCCCTCGAGGACGCGCTCATCGACCGCGACATCCGCTCCCTCTACCGCACCGGCCAGTTCGAGTTCATCGAGTTCAAGCGCGGCGCCCTCGTGGACGGCCGCGTGGACCTCGTCGTCGAGGTCACGCCCAAGTTTCGCGTCTCCGCCATCACCTTCGACGGCAACCAGAAGGTGAAGGCCCGCCGCCTCCTCAAGGAGGCCAAGACCAAGGAAAACCTCCCCCTCGACGAGCGCCAGGTGAAGGAGGACGCCGAGAAGATCCGCGAGTTCTACCAAAAGTCCGGCTACAACCAGGCCAAGGTCGAATACCGCATCGAGCGCGACCGCGCCACCGGCCTCGGCCGCGTGTATTTCACCATCCAGGAGGGCGCCAAGGTCCGCATCCGCAAGGTCGAGTTCGAGGGCAACCAGACCTTCTCCGACCGCAAGCTCCGCAAGGTCGTCGAGACCCGCAAGTGGAACATCTTCTCCTGGCTCACCGACACCGGCCGCTTCCGCGACGACCGCTACGAGACCGACTTCGACAAGCTCCGCGACTTCTACCGCGACAACGGCTTCCTCGACGTCGAGATCGATCCCGCCAAGGTCCGCTTCTCCTACCCCAAGTCCAACCGCCTCGTCCTCACCTTCGTCATCAACGAAGGCCGCCGCTACCGCCTCGGCGAGGTGACCATCACCGGCAACACCCTCTACCCCACCGAAAAACTGCTCCCCGTCCTCCGCCTCAAGCCCGGCGCCGTCTTCTCCCCCTCCGCCATCGAGCGCGACCAGAAGGCCTTGGAAGACTACGTCGGCAAGGACGGCTACGTGGACGCCCGCGTGCGCGTGGTCCGCAAGCCCAACCTCGAAACCGGCGCCATCGACGTCGAATACCAATACACCGAAGGCGAGAAGTTCTACGTCGAGTCCATCCGCCTCGAAGGCAACACCAAGACCAAGAGCATCGTCATCCTCCGCGAACTCGCCCTCGGGCCCGGAGAGGTCTTCAACACCGTCCGCATGCAGACCTCCAAGCTGCGCCTCGAAAACACCCGCTTCTTCGAGGAGGTCAACATGAGCCCCGAGAGCACCAACCTCCCCGGCCGCCGCAACCTCCGCATCGCCGTCAAGGAAGGCCGCACCGGCAATCTCACCTTCGGCGCCGGCTTCAGCTCCCTTGAGCGCGCCATCGTCTTCGCCGAGATCAGCCAGTCGAATTTCGACCTCTTCAACCGCAAGAGCTTCTTCCAGGGCGACGGCCAGAAGTTCCGCCTCCGCCTCCAGGTCGGCTCCCGCTCCAGCGAGGCCATCCTCAGCTTCGAGGAGCCTTGGTTCCTCGAGCGCGAACTCGCCCTCGGCTTCAACCTCTACCGCACCTCGTCCGACTACTACGGCCGCCTCTATGAGGAAACCCGCACCGGCGCCGAGGTTTACCTCCGCAAGCGCCTCTTCGAACTCGTCGAAGGCCGCCTCGGCTACACCATCGAGATCGTCGAGATCAGCGACGTGGACCGCCCCAACGCCCCCTTCCTCATCGACGAGGAAGGCGAGCGCACCGTCTCCAAGCTCACCTTCAAGCTGCTCCGCGACACCCGCGACCGCATCTTCAACACCACCCGCGGCAACCGCGTCGAACTCGGCACCGAGCTCGCCGGCGGCGCCCTCGGCGGCGAGACGGACTACTACCGCGTCGAGTTCCGCGGCTCCCAATACTTCAACACCTTCGAGACCCTCAACCAGGTCCTCTCCCTCATCGGCCGCGCCGGCGTGATCGACTCCTACGGCGACAGCGACCGCGTGCCCTACTTCGACCGCCTCTTCCTCGGCGGCCCCAGCACCCTCCGCGGCTTCGAGTTCCGCCAGGTCGGCCCCAAGGACACCAACCCCCTCGACACGCCCGCCTACGCCCCCTCCAACGAGCCGATCGGCGGCAGCAGCTACGCCATGGGTAGCATCGAATACACCTTCGAGGTCGTGAACCCCCTCCGCCTCGCCGTCTTCTACGACGTCGGCTTCGTCAACGTGGATGCCTGGGACTTCAATCCCTCCAACTACAACGACAACTTCGGCTTCGGCATCCGCCTCATGGTCGGCGGCGCCCCCCTCAGCCTCGACTTCGGTATCCCCATCACCTCCGACCGCTTCAACGACGACGGCCTCCAGTTCAACTTTTCCTTTGGCACCCGCTTCTAAAACGCGTGTCGTCATTCTCCCCGTCTAGCACCCCCTCATCGCTTCCGATACCTATCGCATGAACAAATTCATCGCCTCCCTCTGCGCCTTGGTCGCCCTCGTCGGCCTCGCCGCATCGCCCGTGTCCGCCCAGCCCGCCCCCAAGATCGTCGTGGTGGACATGGCCAAGCTCCTCGACTCCCACCACAAGACGGAGGAGCAAAACACCAAGCTCAAGGGCGACGAAGCCCGGGCCAACGACGAGCTCGAGAAGATCAACAAGGAGGGCCAGGTGCTCGTCGATCAGCTCAAGAAGATGGAGGAAGACTCCAAGAACCCCGCCCTCTCCACCTCCGCCCGCGAGCAGCTCCAGGCCGACATGCGCGTCAAGATCGAGGAGATCCAGAAGAAGCAAAACGAGGTCCAGTCCTTCCGGAACAACACCCAGCGCTCCCTCCAGCAGCGCATCCAAAACTTCCGCAAGCTGATGTTTGAAGAGATCTCCGGCACCGTGACCGAGGTCGCCAAGAAGAAAGGCGCCACCCTTGTCCTCGACAAGTCCGGCCCCTCCCTCATCGGCATCAACCCCATCGTCTATGCCGACGCCGCCTACGACATCACCGAGGAGGTCCAGAAGGAGCTCAACCGCGGCCGTCCCGCCGGAGCCGCCGCCACGCCCGGCGCCGCCCGTCCCGCCGCCGCCGCTGCCTCCGACGCGCAGGTGACCTTCCCCGGCGCCCGCTAAACCGGCCCCCGCCCGCGCCTTTCCCCCGCCCGATGCGCCCCGCGCGCATCGGGCTTTTTTGCGCCCCGATCTGGAGTGCGAAGCCTCGGCGTCGCTTTCGACGGCGAGCCTCGGCTCGCCGCCCCTCGTCCGGCCACCTCTTCACCCGGGAAATCCCCGTTCGACATTCGCCGCGCATCTTTCGTCACTCCTCGCTCGTCCCTCGTCCCATGACTCTCGCCTTCAGCGCCGCCGAACTCGTCTCGATCCTCGCCCCCCGCGCCACCCGCGGCGCCACCACCGCGACCATCCAGGGCATCGCCGCGCTCAAGGACGCGCAGCCCGGCGACCTCTCCTTCCTCGGCAACCCCAAATACAAACCCGAGGTCGCCGCCACCCGCGCCTCCGTCGTCCTCCTCCCCGCCGACTTCGAGGGCGAGCCGCCCGCCGACCAGCTCTGGCTCCTCGTCGAAAACCCCTCCGCCGCCCTCGCCACCCTTTGCGCCCGCCTCGAGGCCGCCCTCTGGCCCCGCCCCGCCGCCGGCGTCCACCCGAGCGCCGTCGTCGATCCCTCCGCCCGGATCGATCCCACCGCCACCGTCGGCCCCCTCTGCGTGATCGAGGCCGGCGCGACCGTCGGCCCCCGCACCATCCTCCACGCCCAGGTCTTCCTCGGCCGCGCCGCCCGCGTCGGCGCCGAGTGCTGGCTCATGCCCGGCGCGCACGTCGCCACCGAATGCGTGATCGGCGACCGCGTGCGCCTGCACGCCGGCGTGGTCGTCGGCGCCGACGGCTTCGGCTACGAATTCCAGGGCGGCCGCCACGTGAAGGTGCCGCAGGTCGGCATCGTGGAGATCCAGGACGACGTCGAGATCGGCGCCAACACCACCTTCGACCGCGCCCGCTTCAGCCGCACCCTCGTCGGCCAGGGCACCAAAATCGACAACCTCGTGCAGATCGGGCACAACGTCGTCATCGGCCGCCACTGCATCATCTGCGCCCAGGTCGGTATCAGCGGCAGCACTACGCTGGAGGACTACGTGATCCTCGGCGGCCAGGCCGGCGTCGCCGGCCACCTCACCATCGGCAAGGGCGCCAAGGCCGACGGCCAGACCGGCATCAACACCACCCTCGCCCCCGGCACCTTCTGGAAGGGCTCGCCCTGCCTGCCCTACCAGCTCGAGCAGCGCATCAACGTCCTCCGCCAGCGCCTCCCCGACCTCTTCCGCAAGGTGGACACCCTCGCCGCCGAGCTCGCCGAACTGAAGAGCCGCGCCTGATCGCGAGCCCCAGCCGCGCCGCCTACCACGCGTAGCTCAGCTCCGCGCGCGCCCAGCGCGGCGGCGCCACGTTGACCACGCCGGCCGCGTTTCGGCCCGTCTCGATCTCGGCGTCGAAGACGTTCTCCACCGCCACGCCCAGCCGCAGCCGCGGCGTGAACGCGTAGCGCGCCGCCACATCCACGCGCGTCGCCGAGGCCAGCGTGAGCGTGTTCAGATCGTCCTCGAACTGCGCCTCGACCCACCGCGCCCGCGCATCGAGCGTCAGCGCCCGCGTCGCCCGCCACACCGCCCCCGCCGACACCGTGTGCCGCGGCACCTGCGCCAGCCGCCGCCCGTCGAGATCCTCCGCCCCCGCTCCGCCCGAGCGCACCCGCGCGTCGCTCAGCAAATAGTCGGCCTCCAGCCGCAGCGTCTCCAGCGCCTGCCAATGCCCGCCCAGCTCCAGCCCGCGCACCCGCACCGAGTCCAGGTTGCGCCGCTGCCGCGTCGTCGCGTCGAGTGTCACGTTGGCCACCGCGTCCGAAAGCGCGTTTTCAAACACCGTCGCGCGCAGCCCGCCGCGCGCGCCCGGAGCGGCCCAGGCCAGCCCGAGCTCGCCGCCCACCAAGGTCTCCGGATCGAGATCGGGATTCGCGTTGGTGGTGATCGCCCCCACCCGGAACGGCCGGTAAAGCTCGTTGAGCGTCGGCGTGCGGTAGGCCGAGTAAACCGCCGCCCGCGCGGTGACGCTCTCCGTCGCCCGCCACGCCAGCCCCGCCGAGGGCGAGAACGCCACGTCGTCGCGATCTTCGTAGCGCTCGGCCAGCACCTCCGCGCCCGTGGCTCGCACCGTCTCGCGGCGGAAGCCCCCGCTCCTCCACGTGGAGTCGAGGCGCGCGCCGAGCGTGAGCGTGAGCTCCGGCGCCAGCGGCCGGGCGTGCGTGACGAAAGCCCCCGCGACCACCTGCTCGCCGCCCGCCCGCCGCTCGCGCGTGAACTCGGAGCCGTTGTAGAGAAACCACTCGCGCGTCTCGCCCTCCACGCGTCGCGCGTCCACGCCGACCGTCGTCACCGCGCTCTCGTCCGTGAGCTCGCCGAAGGTCGCCTGCGCCGAGAAGCCCGCCGCCGTGGCCGGCACCGAATACTGGTCGCTCGCCGGCGTCTCCGCGTCGCGCGCCGCGTTCACCGCCGAGAAGGTGCTGCGATAATCCTGGTCCTGCGCGTGGAGCGTCACCGACCAGGCCGAGACCGCCGCCTCGCGCGGCCTGCCCTCGAGCGTCAGCGAGCCGAACAGCTCCTCCGAGCCGTTGCCCTGGTAGGGCGTGCCGTTTCCGCGGTCCTCGCGCCAGGCGCGAAAGGCGGTGGTGAGCGTAGTGGTCTCGCTGATACGCCGGGCCCAGGCGAACTGGCCGCGGTGCGTTTCCAAATCCGCCGCGCGATCGATCAGTCCGGGCTCGCGCACGAGGCGCACGCCGTCGGTCGCGAGCGTGGCCGCGGTTACCCGGAAGGCATCCCGCCCTCCCGCCGCGACGGCGCTCGCCGCGAGTTCCGCGCCCCGGGTCCGAAAATCACCCGCGGTGACCGTGGCCGTGGTGGTGAAAAGTGTCACCAGATTGGTGACACTTTCGCCCTCCCCGCCGGCGCCCGCGGGCGGGATCAGGGGCGCCGACACGAGGTGCACCACGCCGCCGAGCGAGCTGGCACCCCAGGCGGCCGAGCCGCCGCCGCGCACGATCTCCACGCGCTCGAGCGAGGCGACGGGCAGTTTTGTCCACGCGATCCAGCCGCCGAAGGGATCGTTGACTGGCACGCCGTCGAGGAGCACGAGCGCGCGGCTCGCCCCGCTCGGCCCGATGCCGCGCAGCGACACGCCTTGCGCGGTGGGATTGGCCGTGAGCGATCCGCTGCGCCGGAAAAGCGAAAACGCGCCCGATCCCCGCAGGGTGTCGTCAAGCGCGAGCGTCGGCGCCTCGCGCAGCGTCTCCGCCTCCATCACGTCCACCGTGAGCGGCAGCGTGGCGGCCTCCTGCGGGGCGCGCGTCGCGGTGACGATCAGCGGGGGCAGGGCGACCGGCTCGGCGGCACCGCCCTCGGCGGCCGCGAGACGGGCGACTAGAAGAATGGGAAACAAAGCGAAGCGGCGGGCACGCACGCGCCGATGCTGCGCGGGCCGCGGCACCGCGCAAGAGGCGCGGCCAAAATCCGGCCGGGATCAGGCCCCGGGCGGCTTCCCGAGCAGCGCGTGGAGAAGCACCGCCGCCGCCACCGAGACGTTGAGCGATTCCACCTTGCCCGAGCCGGAGAGCGTGACGAGCGCGGTGCAGGCCTTGGCGACCTCGGGCGCAAGACCTTGCTCCTCGTTGCCCATCACCAAGGCCAAAGGCTTCGCCGTCGCCGCGCGCGCGACCGGCGCGCCGCCGCGCGTGGCCGCGCCGACCACGTCGTAGCCCGCGGCGGCGAGCGCCCCGAGAAAAGCCGGCAGCGCCGGCACGCGCCACACGCGGATGTGCTCCAGGCCGCCCTCGGCCACGCGGTGCGCCGACTCGCCCGGCAGCGCCGCCGACGGGTGCGTGGGGATCACGATGTGTCCGGCGCCAAAAAACGCCGCCGAGCGGGCGATCGCGCCGAGGTTGTGCGGATTGCCGATCCGATCGAGGACCACGACCGGCGTCTTCGCCGCCGCCCAGGCTGCGAGGTCTTTGGCGAGCGGGGCGCCGAGCGGCGGCGCGGCCACCACGCAGACCACACCGCCGTGGTGAACGGTGCCGGAGATTTTCTCCAGCTCGGCGGGCGTCACGCAGCGATAGACTTTTTTCGCGGCGGCGAGCGCCTTGCAGTAGGCGCCGAGCTTGCGGCTGGTGGGCTCGTCGAAAAAAAGCCGCTTCACCGACTCCGGATCGCGCGAGAAGCGGGCCTGGACCGCGGCAAGGCCGCACAGCGTGAGTTCGTTGGCGTTGGGCATGGAATCGTCCTGCCAACATCGGGGCGCCCGCGGAGCCTGCGATGAAAAACTCCGCATCCTTGGCGCAGTTCGGTGTAAAGGCCCAACCAAATATGTCATTCGGTGAAATAATTATTGCTCGCCGTATGCCTCTGCGAGATAGGTCCAAGACGGTCGCGCCAGATTTCGGTAAGAACCGGCCCCGTTCCCTCCTCGCCATGCCCTCTACTCCGTTTACCCGCACTGGTCTGCATCTCGATCTGCGCATCCAGGTGATGCCCATGCCAGCGCTGCGCGCGCTCGCAACCGAGGTGGCGGGCCTGGGGCTAGACACGCTGATGATCGAGTGGGAGGCCTCCTACCCCTTCGGAAAACATCCGCTCGTCGCCAATGATCGCGCCTACACGCCGGCCGAGCTCGACGGCTTCCTGCGCCATTGCTCGCGCCTAGGGCTGGAAGTCATCCCGCTGCAGCAGTGTTTTGGCCACATCGAATACATCCTGCGCCACGAACGCTACGCGCATCTGCGCGAGAGCCCATCGGATCTCTGCCAGCTCTGCCCCTGCCGCGCGGGCGAGGCGCTCGACGTCTTCGGCGATCTCTTCGCCGAACTGGCCGCGACACACCCGTCGCCGTTTCTACATATCGGCGGCGACGAAACCTACCTGCTCGGGCATTGCCCGGAGTGCCGCGCCAAGGCGGAGAAGCACGGCAAGTCACGCCTCTACGTGGACTACTTCAAGCGCGTGGCGGAGGCCGTGGCGCGGCTCGGCAAGCGCCCCCTCCTCTGGGCCGACATGCTGCTCAAGAACCCGGAGGCGGCGACGGAGATGCCACGCGAGTGCGTGTTCGTGGACTGGAACTACGGCTGGGAGGCGAACCACTTCGGCGACCTGGAAAAACTGCGCGCCACGGGGATCGAGTTCTGGGGCGCGGTCGCGATGCGCAGCCATCCCGACAACCACTCGCTCACCTGCTGGGAAACGCACTTCAACAACCTGCGCGACTTCATCCCCTTCGCCCGCCGCTCCGAATACCGCGGCATGATCCTCACCTCCTGGTCCACCTCGGGCCTCTACGGCCACCACTGGGACAAGCCCGGCGAGATCCTCAATCTCCTGCCCATGCGCCGCGTGTATCCGATTTCCGGGTTCACGGTTCTCCTCCACGCTTTCCGCGAGGCGCTCGATCCGTCCCGCCCCTTCGACCCCAAGGCCTTCGTGATCGCCTACGCCCGCGATCGCTTCGGCCTGGACGCTCGCGGCGGCGCAGACCTTTGGCGCGCCCTCTCCTCCGACGCCACCCTGCTCGAGCCCGGGGTGAAAACCGGCCCGGTGGCCGCCTCCGCTCGGCGCGCGAAAAACATCTTCGCCACGCTCCGCCCCGCCCGCAACCACGAGGAGTTCGCCCACCTCCGCCTGATGGCCGACCTCCGCGAATTCCACGTGCGCTTCAAGATCCTCGAGGAGCGGCTCAACTCCCCCTGGCTCACGTCCGCGCGCCGGTCCCGCGCCGTGCGCGAACTCGCGGCGCTGTTGCGCGAGTCGGCCGAGCTGGACCTGCGATTTTCCCGTCTCAACGGAGACGTGCTGCACCCCGCCGAACTGCTCGAGGAAAACGAATACCGTTCGAAAAAACTCCGCGTCCTCCACGACCGCCTCACGCGACAAGGCCGTGCCGCCGCCCAACCCTCCTCCGGAGCGGGGCCGCTTCATGTCGATGTCACCACGTTTGCCGAGCCGCGTCTGATCCCGCGCCACCAAGAGCCCGCCCGCTTGCTTGTCCCCGCTATCTCCGCCGCGGGCGGCTAGGCTGCGAAAAGCGCAACGATTGCCGGCGACGCCGCCACCATGATCACCGTCGAGAGACTTTCCCCGGCATGGCGCTCACCGTTTCTGCAAAGTCGCAACTCCCTGTTCGTCCCTATCGACGCCGCGTATCTGGAGCGCACCGAAGCCCCGGACTCGGCGTTCCCCGTCACGACCTACATCGCCCGGGATGAAAGCCGGGTTCTGTCTTGGGCCGGCTTTTATTCGCGACGCCTCATGATCGGCGCTCCTCAAGCCCCCTCGCTCCGGCTCGCTCATGCCTTCGCGATCGGCACGTTGCCGGAACATCGCCGCCAAGGCTTGGGGAGAAAGGTGTGGCAGGCGGCCGAAAGACATCTCGTGGCCGATACGGACGGCATCCTGATCTACACCAACGAAGGCGGCGATGGATACCCGTTCTACCGCTCGCTCGGCTATCTGCCCTTGGCTTTCCCGCCCCGCCTTCGGCTGACGTTCGAAGCGTCTCCCCAAATTTCGGCGCACCCGGCGGGGGCGCTCGTGCGAACCGCGACCTTCTCGGAGACAGGCCATGCGGACGACGAACGCGGGCAGGTGTTTTCCGCCTGCTACCGAGGCCACGTCGGCTTTCTGGCAGAGCGCCCCCGCTCGCTGGATCTCTGGTCCCGGGCCTCATTTTTCTACGAGCCAAGGCTCATGGGCTACACCCCGAAAATCTCCTGGATCGAGCGCCCGAACGGGCACTGGAAAGCCTACGCGATCTGGGCCGGCCCCATGGACAGGATCGAGTGGAAAAAGGGCGCGGTGGAGATCTGGGAGATAGCCTGCGCCGAAGACAGCGATCCCGAGTCGCTTCGCGCCTTGCTCCAGCCGGCCGTCGTGGCGGGCCGCGCCGGCCGCGCCGACGGATCCCCGCACTGGTGGGCGGTCCCCGGACATCGCATCACCCGACAAATGATGGCCCTCGGAGCCGAGGAGTCGCCACGGGCTCTCTGCGTTCTCGGAAGAATTTTTGATCCCGCCGCCCGCCTCGCAGAGCGGCTTCGCGCGACCATCCCGTCGGCGCGCGGCGTGGACTGCGCGATCGCAGCGGGAGGCCGAGTCGAGCTGCGCCTAAACGACGTGGCGGTGCAAATCGAGCGCGACTCCGCGCTGCGGCTGCTCTTCGGTCGCACCACGGCGACCATCGAGCATCAGCACGGAGTGCTCTCCGTGCAGCCCGCCGCGAAGACCCGCGACGTGCTCCACCTGCTCGACCGGGCGTTTCCATGCGCCCCCTGGGCCTACTTCGCCTCGGAGTTCATATGATCCGCGGCTCGGCTAAAGGTGACGCCCCCGGTCACCGCCGCTACTCCGCGACGAGAACAGCCCGGTAAAAGGCGCGAGTGCCGGCGGGAAAAGGAAAGGTCCATGAAGGATCGGCCCCGCCGTCAAATGATCGCGTGGAGCCAGAGACGCCGGTCCAATCGGCGAGCGTGGCGCTCGTTTCCAAACGATAGGCGCGACCAGCTTCGGCTCCGGCGAGAATGATTTGAAGCTGGTCGGCGACGCGACCGATTTTGACGGCGACAGGCCCATGCGGGGTTCTTCCGCTCGGCAGTCACGGATTCGTGTAGAGCTGCAAAATTTCCGCCGCCGAGAGCACTCGCGCATAAAGGCGCGCGTCGTCGATTCCGCCGTGGAAGAAGTAGGTGGCCGCGCCCTCGTTCGCCCCGGCCCCGATGCGAAACGGCCTCGCCGTGTTTGGCTGATACGAAGTCACGGTCTGCGTGCCATGGAGCACCCCGTTCACATAAAGCCGCTTTGTCGTCCCATCACACGTGCCGGCGAGATGGGTCCACGTGTTCATGGCAACCGCCGGACCTTGCAGCGAGGGCCATTGCGTGCCGGTCCCGGTCCAAAACTGCCAGGTGTTGTTCGGCCCGGCATACAAGATGTAGCCGCGATAACCGCTGTCCCTGCTGCTCAAAACCGCACGATAAGCGTTCGTGTTACCCGTCACCCGAACCCATGCCGAGAACGTGAAGGGGGTCGCGTTCAGCTCCGGAGAATAGGGGACTTGCACATGCCCGCTCGTGCCATCGAGAGACAATGCGTTGCCCACTTGGCCGGCGATCAGGGACGCCCCTCCCGAGATAACGCCACCATGGCCCTTGTCGCTTGCATCCACCGCCGTCGAGTCGGCCACGCTGTCCAGCGTCCAGCGAGCCGCCGCACCAACATATAGGGACGACACCTCGGAGGCCGAAAGCGCCCGGGAGAAAATGCGCACGTCATCGATGCCGCCGTGGAAGAAGAAATTGGCGTTGGTTTCGTTCGCGCCGGCACCAATCCGCAGCGGACGCGCGGTGTTGGGCGAGTAGGACGACATCGCCTGCGTTCCATAAAGCGCTCCGTTCACGTAGAGCCTCTTCGTGGTTCCATCAAAAGTCCCCGCCAGATGCGTCCAGGAATTCATCGTGATCGCCGGCCCCTGCAGAGACGGCCACTGCGATCCGTTCCCCGTCCAGAACTGCCAGGTGTCGTTCGGCCCGGCATACAAGATGTAGCCGCGATAGGCGGTGTCCCTGCTGCTGACCACGGCACGATACGAACCGGCGTTGCCCGTCACGCGAACCCACGCGGAGAACGTGAAGGAGGCGGCATTCAAGCTGGCCGCGTGGGGGATCTCCACATGGCCCGTCGTCCCGTTGAACTCGCGCGCCCTGCCCATGACACCGCCCCCCACGACCGGCGCACCCACCATCGCGCCGTTGTTTCCGCGCGCGCTCGAATCGATCGCCACCGTCCCGCTCGTTTCATCGAAGCGCCACCAGCCGGCGACGCCTCGCACCGGATGAGGATAGAGGTAAGGCGCATACCCCGGTTTCTGGGCGTAATGAAAATCACGCCCGTTCTGAAAAAACGGAATCAGGTCCTGCTGCAACTGAGGATCGCCGTAGCCCAGGTGCACGGCGTTATAGCTCCCGCCGTTGAGCGTGTTTCCCCACAACCACAGGTCCGTGGTCTGATCGGGCGCGGGATAGGCGGGGTTCGACAGCCCGTATAAATTCTCCACCATCAAAAACAGCGGCGCGGTGGACCCGGTGAAGGTATTGTTGAAAATGACTCCATCGCCTCCACGTATGCCGCCGGCCCAGGTGGCTTGCGGCGTGTTGTGCGGCCAAGCCACGCCCCCGCCAATGCTATTGTTATAAACCTCGAAGCTCCGCGATCCCGGGCTGGTCGTCGTCCGCCCGTGCGCATCCACCGCCGGTGCCGGAGCGTAATTTTGGGTCACCGTGTTGTGCCGAAAAACATACCTGCTCCCGAAGTTGGAGGCGACACAATGCCGATTCCTTTGAAATACATTCCCCTCGATAAACACCGCGTTGCCGGTCCCGAGTTCCAACGCCCCCCAACTCGAGTCCCCATAGACCCCGACGCCATACCCGAGCGACCCGGAACTTGTTGAATAGTAGATATCCAAAAACTCGTTGCCGTGAATGACTCCGCGTGGCGCCCCAAGCAACGGGGCGCCCGAACTGCCATTGATGTAGATTCCGTTGCCCGTGAATCGCCGGAAGCGACAGTTGAAGATTTCAAACCCGCTGGCTTTTCCCAAGATACGGATGCCCGTGTCCACCACCGTCGAGGATGGATCGGCGATGAACAGATCCAACCCGCGTCCGCTGAAGGTGATGTCCGAAACCTTGAACGGAGCACCCGTCACCGCCTGAAGGCTGAAAATCGGGATGCTAGCGGAATCCAAGCGGTTGAGTATGGTGGAATCGCGACCGGCACCTCTGACATGTATCCCCTCTTTGAGGACAACCGTCCCCTGCACATTCCATACGCCGGCAGGGATGAAGACGACGTCTCCCGGCTGGGCCGCATTTACGGCAGCTTGTATCGCGGCTTGCGAGCCGCTGGTCGCGGTCACAACGGCTGAACGAACCGGCGACGATACCAGCGACGCAAGCATCATGAAAAGCGGTGCATGATAAAAGCGAAAGACACTCATGGGGTAAAATGGGGTAAGGGTTTGGGAAAACGAGAAGCGCTACACGCACTACAAAGAACGAACGGACAACGACCCGGGCCGACGAGGGGCGCCGGAAAGCACGAGTCGGCAAGGCCACGGTGCCCGCGGAGCCACGAGCACCGGACAGGGAAAAAAACTAGGGCTTTTTCGGCGTCGATCCGGAGGCGGCGACGCTCACGCTCAAATCAGCCAGGTAGAGTCTGCCGGCATAGGAAAATCCCGTGCCGCTTGTTCCTGCGTTGATCAGCAGCGCGCCGCGCGCTCCACCCTTGCCGGCCGGAATCGAAAAGCTGCCGACCACGTCGGTCCAGCGGCTGCCGTCATCGGCGAAGGAAAAATGCTGCGCCGTCTCCGTGTAGTTCACGCCCGCCGCCTCGGAATTGGTGTTAAGCGCATACTTCACGGCCCATCCGATGGGGTTGATCGTGTCGCTGGGATCGCTGGCAAGGATGCGGAATCGATAAGACACAACGACATCCCGCCCCTTCTCGACATCCCGAAAATCCAGATTCAAAAGATGAAATCCAAAATCTCGGTGGCCCCCGTTTAGCGTGATCAGCTCATACGCGTTCACCTTGCCATGATTATAAAGGGCGTGATCCGAAGAGCTGCTTTGCCCGCGCACAACCAACAGGGGAGCCGGCAAACCCGCCAGAGGCGGATTATACTCGATGCTTTCCGTATAGTTCCAATTGGACACGTCCTCCGCCAATATTGTCGGCGATGGTGAGAACGAGGGAAACACGATCTCATAATTCCGGGTCTGGGCATACGCCAACACGGAGGCGCCGAGGCTCAAAATCGCCAGACTTATTCTAATATTCATGTGGTTTCTATTTTCTGTCGGATTTTCGGGGTTTTTCGCTCGCTCGAAGGCGGCGCCGATCGCCTCGACGCCGCACGCGATCAGGCTCGGGTCAGGAGCGGCGACGACGGACTTGCGCGCCCACGAGACACATCACGCCGGCGACCAGCGCGAAGGCGCTCGGCTCCGGGACGGCCGCCACCGTCACTCGAAGATCCGCCAAATAGAGAGACTTACCGCTTGAGAAATCGGTCGCACTGGAACCATCGTTGATAAAGATCGCTCCGTTCGAGAGACCGGTGCCCGCAGGAATCACGAACGAGCCGGATACGGTCGTCCACGTGGTATTGTTGTCGGCGAAATTAAAACTGCCCGCCGTATGGGTGAAGGAGGCGTTCGACGCCCAGCTGTTGCCGAGCGTGTATTTCACCGCCCAATTCGTGGGGTCGATGGTGGCGATGCCAACAGTATCATTGGCCAAGATCTTGAACTGATAGGAGACCGAAACATCCTGACCCAGGACCACGTCGGTAAAGTTTAGATTCAACAGGTAGAACCCGAAGTCGGCGTTCAAGCCGTGGAAGGTCTCCAGCCGATATGCATTCTCCCCGGCGTGGGTGACAATGGAGTGATTGGAGCTGCCGCTTTGCCCGCGCACAATGAACATCGGGCTCGGCGTGGTCGGGGCGGGTCCGGTATAGACACCATTGAGCGTATAATTCCAATTCGAAGTGGATGTCGCGAGCGTCGCGGGGGTCAAGGAAACGTGATATCATACTGGCGTGTCTGAGCGTTCGCCATCACGGAAAGGCCGAGGCAAAGAAGCATCGCGCCGATTGAGGTAGTTGGTGTATTCATGTTTTGCTGGAGCTCCCCCGCGGCAATCCGCGGGAGGGCAAAGTTGGAAGGGCCGCGAGATCAGACCACCACACGTGGCGGTCACGGGATATTGAAAACCTGCCGGTATGTCGGATTGGCGACGAAGGCCACGTGGCCATCCCAGTAGGCGATGTTCACCCCGGCTCCATGCCGCCACTCCGTCAGAGTCCCCTTCACCCGTTGCTCAAATCTCTCGTCGCTACGATAATCGTTGGTGAAGGGAACCTCCGCATCCATTAACAACGGGGACCGCGAGGGCGCGGGCAGCTGACTGTAGCGCTGGTATTCAAGCCGCTCCTTTACATATAGGTAGGAAATGGAGAGCCAGGCGCCGGACGGAGAGTTATTTGAGAACGACTCGACCGCGGACAAGTGGGCCGGACACTGAAACATCGCGGTGGGCTTGTTGGTATTGTCCGACTTCAGATAGGGATAGATCTCCTCAAACCAGAAAACGACGAACGGCGGAGACAAGAGGCGTCCGTTGTTCTCGCTTTGGAACATTTGCGCCGCCATGGCCAGTTGGCGCAGATTGCTGGCGCAAACCGACTTCCTGGCCGTCGCCCGAACCTTGCCGAGGGTCGGAATCAGGATGGCGGCAAGAATCCCGATGACGGCGATGACGGTGAGCAGCTCGATCAGGGTAAATCCCAGCCTGCCCTTTTTGTTTGTTTTCATAACGCGGGGTATTTTCGTTCGAAAGCGCTAACGAATGATAATCGACTTCAACGGGAGGGGCGCGTCGCCATCCGGCCGAATGATGGACAGCGCCTCGATATCCTTGGCGCGGGCGTCATAGAAAGGGAGATAGACGCCAATGCGCTCTTCGTTCACGTAAATATCATATTTCTTGGCCGCCAGATCGAGCACCAGCATAATGCGCTGATCCTCGTCGTCCTTCAGCGTAGCGAGCTTCACCGATGGGCTGCCCAAGGCATGAAAGTAATGGAGATCAAGCCCTTGGATATCCAATTTTACGGCCGGCCGGCCGGCCCCCTCCAGAAGCAAGGTCGTCACGGATTCAGGACTCTTCGCGGCGGCGGACCATTGCGTGGACATATCCACCACCAAGCAATCCTGGGGCGCCTGAAACCGCCTCTTGAGCGTCACCTCTTTCGCATCCGCCTTATTTCGGCGCCATCCGGACGCCTGCAGCGTCTCGGCCGAGGGTGAATCGCCGTAGTCCTCCTTGATAATCGTCTTCGGCAGATAATAACGCACCCAATCAACAACCAAGACGGGATTCCGCTCGTCGCCCTTCGCGCCAAATCCGTTTGCCGGGATTTCGCCGATTCCACCGCCCCAGCCCTTGTGCTGCACCTCCTTGCTCAGAATCACATATTGAGGGCGCCAAGAGATGGCCGACTCCAGCTCTCCCGAAGAGGGTTTCTCGGCGAACGTCGTGATGAGCTCCCCATTGATGTAGAATTTGCAATAGCCCGGCATCCACTCCCAGCCATAAACATGAAAGCCCTCATTGAGCTTTTTCCCAACGGGGCCCGAGCTGGCTTTGTCGTCGGCGCCCCCGAAGGCGTTGTAATTCCAGTGTATGGTTGCGAAAACCTGCTCATTGTTCCGGTGCAGGTGCTCCATGATATCCATCTCGGTCCCGGCGACGCGAGGGCGCCCCATGAATCCGCGGTCAAAGCCGATATCGGGAGATTGATACCAAAAGGCCGACCAGACCCCGGGTGGGTCATAAACGCGGATACGGGCCTCGATATACCCGAAAAGGGGCTCGAATTTCCCACGAGTCGATATCATCGACGTGTAGTGAACGCCCTTCTCGGTGTAGTTGCGAATGGTCATGTGCCCGTCGGCGACTTCCACCGCTCGAACAGTGTTGTAGGCGTCGCGCCTCTTCGCATCGGCGTCATCCGGACCAAGGCCTCGATAGCTCCACCTCGAGCGATCCAGCGACACTCCGTCGAACTCATCCGCCCAGTAGGGAGTAGGTTCGCAGGACTCGGGCGGCGTCGTCGCGAGAACGAGCAGCGGCAGGCACAGAAAAGGAAGCGGCGCGAAACGGAGCATGGCGGGGTAGATCGGGTGATGTCGAACGGGGCAGATTGAGTGCGCGCAGGAACCGACGAAAAGTGACTTCAGCCAGTGACGCCCCCAATATTTCATCTCATGAAACAATAGAACATCTTGCCCCTCGACAAGCATTTTCTGCTGAGACTTCCAATTTTCGCCACGCTCGCCGCCTTTAGGCATTAATCGGTTCACTCGATGCACTTTTGAATACCCCCTCTTCAGCTTCTCGCTCCAATGCAAGAAAGGAGCTGCGGCGGCAGCCGGCGGCACCAAGATCCCAAAGCGCAATCGCCTTCAATTTTTCTGTCGTCGCAAGGACGACCCGGATCCATTGGTTTCAGTGATGGAGCTATTCGAAAAGGCTTGGCCCTTCGCAGAGTCTGGCGACGACGCATTCACACAGAAGGCGGCGGCCAGCAAAAACCGCTTGCGCATCCTCGGCCTCATCGCGCGCCGCCGCTGCCTCTCGCAACGCCAGCTGGTGCTCGCGACCGGACTCCAAGCCTCGACGGTTTCCAACATCGTCCGCGCCTTCAAGGACCAGTGCCTCCTTCGCGATGGCGCCGCGATCGAGGCCGAGCGCGTGGGCCCCAAGGAGACTGAAATCGAACTGGTGCCGGAGAGTCTCTGGTGCGCGGGCGTCTCGCTCGACGTCCTCGGCCATCGGCTCGTTCTCGTAAACGCCGCCGGCCATATGCTCGCACAGGAAACCCTCCCGTCCGGCATCGTCGCGGACCAGATCATCCACTGCATCGCCGAACAACTCCCCGCATGCGCCGCCAGGGTGGGCCTCGACCCCGCCCGCTTCGGCGGTCTCGGCATCAGCGTGCCCGGCGTCGTGGACGCGGAAAGCGGCACCGTGCTCATGTCGCGTTCGCTCAATCTCAAGGACTTCCCCCTCCGCGCCCCCCTGGAGCGCGCCCTCGGCCGCCCCGTCTGGGTGGAGCGCAACGTCACCTGCGGCGCCTATGCCGAGCACCACTCCGGCGCCTCTCGCCGACGCGACTCCTTCATCTACTTCCTGCTGCGCACGGCGCCGGACAACACGATCCACTTCGGCCTCTCCCTCGTCATCGGCGAGAAGATTTTTCATGGCTGCAACTCCGCCGCGGGCGAGGTCGATTACCACCTGCTCCCCTCCGCTCATCCATCGATCCGACCCGGCGGCGGCACGACTCCGGCCGATGCGGACGCCTTCTACGCCGCCTTCGCCGACACCCTCGCCAGCATCGTCAACCTGCTCGACATCAGCTGCGTCGTCCTCAGCAGCAACGACGACTGGCTCACCCCCGCCCGCTTCCAACGCCTGCAAGAGGTCGTCGCCACCCGCCTGATCCCGGTGCCCCACCGCCGCTTCGATCTCCTCCGCTCCACCATGGGCATCGACGGCGTCATCGTCGGCAGCGCCCAGCTCGCCCTCCACCGCGGCCTCGCCGCCCGCGTGGCCCAGCCCCTCGACAACACCAACCCATCACTCCCCGCGCCTCGCGCACCCAAGCGCGGCCGGCGGCGCCAAGCAATTTCGTAGATCAATGCGCATCCTCAATGCGCATTGATAATTCCATCGCGTGAATTAATTCAATTGACAGCGCTCCCTCTGCGGCGCCGAATTGCTTCATACGGTGGATTATCCTTGCCCCAACCCTATCCAGAACCGCCCGCACCTGCGGCGCCAGTTCCTCCCACATGGCCCCACCCGCTCCGACATCGCGGCGGAAGCGCCCGAGCGGAGTGGCGCCCTAAGGCCTGCCCCGACCGATCGCTCATCATCGCCCGCCTGAAGGCCCCCCAATCTTCACGACGCCAGCCCGCCGGCTGCTCGAAAGCGCAACACCTCCCCTCCCGCAGACTGAGCCGACATCCCAGGTGCATCGCGCGGCCACCTCCCCCCGCCCTTTGACGCGACCATCCCCTTCTCCATGCCCTCGCCCTTGCTCGATCAATCACGCCAAAGCTCCACCGCCCGCGCGATCGCGCCACTTCGCCTCGTCGGCCCGGCCGACACGATGCTCCGCCAAGGGCTCGACGAGATCGTGCGCGCCTTCCCCCGTCGCTTCGCCGGCCCGGACAAGGCCCGCTCGGTTCGCTTTCAACGCGTCGCCGACACCCGCCGGCTCGCCCTCCGCGTCGAGTCCTCCGAGTCCGTCGTCATCGAATACTCCCGCCCCGCCGAGGCCTTCCGCGCGCTCGGCATCCTGATGGGCCGCGTCGAGAGCGGCCTGCCCCTCCGGGTGCACGAGGAGCGCTGCGCCTTCGATTCGCTCGGCGTCATGCTCGACGTCTCGCGCAACGGCGTCCTCCGCATCGACTCCGTCCAAAAGCTCGTCCGCCACCTCGCGCTCATGGGCGTCAACCAGCTCATGCTCTACACCGAGGACACCTACGAGGTCCCCGGCGAGCCGCTCTTCGGGTATTTCCGTGGCGGATACAGCCAGGCCGAGCTGCGGGCCATCGACGACTACGCGTTCCTCTTCGGGATCGAGGTCGTGCCCTGCATCCAGACCCTCGGCCACCTCGAACAGGTGCTCCAGTGGCCGCCGTATCAGAAAATGCAGGACACCGCCGGCGTCATCATGGCGGGCGACGAGGCCTCCGACGCCTTCGTCGAGAAAATGATCGCCGCCGCGTCCGCGCCCTTCCGCTCGCGCCGCATCCACATCGGCATGGACGAGGCCCACGGCATCGGCTCCGGCCAATACCGCCTGCGCAACGGCGTCCGCCCGCCCTTCGAGATTCTCACCGAACACCTCGGCCGCACCACCGCGACCTGCCGCCGCCTCGGCCTGCAACCGATGATCTGGAGCGACATGTTCTTCCGCCTCGGCTCGAAGACCAACAACTACTACGATCGCGAATCCGTTGTTTCGCCCGAGGTCGCCGCGCGCGTGCCCGCCGACGTCGATCTCGTTTACTGGGACTACTACCACACCGACCGCGCCTTCTACGACGAGTGGATCGCCCGCCACCGCGCCATGGGCAAGGAGCCGATCTTCGCCGGCGGCGTCTGGACATGGAACCGCTGGTGGGCCCAGCTCCCCCACTCGTTCGCCACCCTGCGCGCCGGCATGACCGCGGCGCGTGAAAACGGGCTCAAGGAAGCGTTCGTGACCATGTGGGGCGACGACGGCATGGAGTGCGACGTCTTCTCCGCGCTCGCCGGCATCCAGTTTTTCGCCGAGCTCGGCTACGGTGCCGCCGAGGCCGCCGACGACAATCTCGCCGCCCATTTCCTCGGCAGCAGCGACGCCAGCGCATCCGCTTGGATCGCCGCCAGCGAGCTCGACCTCGTGCCCGGTCAGGGCGACGCCGCTTTCGTCCACGCCAACCCCGCCAAATGGCTGCTCTGGCACGACCCCCTCCTCGGCTTCCTCGATCCACTCGTCCCCGCGTCCTTCTCCGGCCACTACGCCCGCATCGCCTCCCGCTGCGCCGAATGGACCACCGACGCCACCGAGGACGCCCGCCTCGATCTCGTCGGCCAGGTCGCCACCGTTCTCGCGCTCAAGACCGACCTCCACCACCGCCTCCGCCCCGCCTACCTGGCCGCCGACCACGCCACCCTCCACCGGCTCCTCGACGACACCGTGCCCGCCATCCACCGCGAGGTGTCCAGCCTCCGCGCGCTGCACGAGAAACGCTGGCACGCCATCTACCGGCCCTTCGGCTGGGAGGTTGTCGAGCGCCGCTACGCCGGTCTCCTCTCCCGCCTCGACACCCTCGCGCGCAAGCTCCGCTCGCACCTCGCCGACCCCGCTCTCCGCATCGAGGAGCTGGACTGCCCCACCCACCCCGTCTGGCCGGCGGACTCGCTCTACTCCGTGACCCTCTCCCACCACCAGGCCGCCACGCCGAGCCGCATCTTCTGATCCACGCCCCCTCCGCGATGAACGCCCCCTCCGCCCGGTCCTCCCTTCGCCTCTCCATCCACGCCGATCGCGCGTCGATGGGCGCCGCCGCCGCGCGCGTAATCCAGACCGAGGTCGCCCGTGTCGTCGCCGAGCGCGGCCGCGCCCGCGTCGTCATGGCCTGCGCCCCTTCGCAAGACGACTACTTCGCCGCACTCGTGCCGCTCGCCCGCTCCACGCCCAAGATCTGGCGCCGCGTGGACGTATATCACATGGACGACTACGTCGGCCTCGCCGCCGAGCACCCGCAGAGCTTCCGCCATTATCTCCGCCGCCACTTCCTCGACCATGTGGCGGTCGCGTCCTTCAACCCGATCCGGGGAGAGGCCGCCGATCCCCACGCCGAGGCACATCGCTACGGCGAGCTCCTCACCGCCGCCCCGATCGACGTCATCAGCCTCGGCATCGGAGAAAACGGCCACATCGCCTTCAACGATCCCCCCGTCGCCGACTTCGACGACCCCGTGCCGGTGAAAGTCGTCGAGATGGACCCGGTCTGCCGCCAGCAACAGGTCAACGACGGCTGCTTCCCCACCATCGCCGACGTCCCCCGCCTCGCGCTCAGCGTCACCCTGCCCGTCTTCGCCTCCGCCGGCCTGCTCTGCTGCATCGTCCCCACCGCGCGCAAGGCCGCCGCCGTGCACGACACCCTCGCCGCTCCCGCCTGGACCGCCTGCCCCGCCACGCTGCTCCGGGCCCACCCGCGCGCCTCCCTCTTCATCGACGAGGCCGCCGCCTCCCGGCTCACGCCCGAGCTGCGCGCCCGCTTCTCCGCCGCGTCGTGAGCTCGCCCGCTCCAGTCTTCCCCGGCGACGGCCTCTTCGACCTTCAGGTCAACGGCTTCGCCGGTGTCGATTTCCAGCAGGACCACGTCTCCCCCGCCGCGCTCGAGCACGCCCTGCGCGGCCTCCGCGCGCACCGCACCTCGCGCATCCTCTATACGCTCATCACCGACCGCATCGACGCGCTCTGCCGCAGGCTTGAGCATGTGGAGAACCTCCGCCGCCGCTCGCCGCTCGCGCGCGACACCATCGCCGGCTACCACCTCGAGGGCCCTTGGCTCCTGCCCGAGCCGGGCTACCACGGCGCCCACGACCCCGCGCTCATGCGCGCCCCCACCGTCGCCGACGCCGACCGCCTCCTCGCCGCCTCCGGCGGCCACCTGCGCCTCGTCACCCTCGCTCCCGAGCTCCCCGGCGCGCCCGAGGTCATCGCCCACCTCGTCTCCCGCGGCGTCCGCGTAGCCATCGGCCACTCCAACGCATCCGAGCCCGATCTCGACCGCGCCATCTCCGCCGGCCTCTCCCTCTGCACCCACCTCGGCAACGCCGTGCCCGCCCGCCTCCCCCGCCACGACAACATCCTCAAACGCCTCCTCGCCCGCGACGAGTTGACCGCCGTCTTCATCCCCGACGGCCTCCATCTTCCCCCGTCCGTCCTCCGTAATTTCGTCCGCGCCAAACCCCGCGACAAAGTCCTCTTCACCACCGACTGCATGGCCGCCGCCGGCGCCCCTCCCGGCCGCCACACCCTCCGCCACGTCGTCACCGAGGTCGGCCCCGACGGTGTCGTCCGCGAGCCCGGCAAACCCAACTTCGCCGGCTCCTCCCTCACCCTCGACCGCGCCGTGGACAACATCTCCCGCTTCCTCGGCTGGCCCCTCGACGACGCCTCCGCCGCCTGCTCCGTCCTCGTCGCCTCCTCCCTCGGGCTGCACCCGCCGCCCGTTTTGGCATCCCACTCCACGGAGCCCGAACCCGCTGGTTTCGCCTCGACCGCCTCCACCGCCCTCCGCGCGTAAGCCGCCGCGCCCCGCGCCCTTCGTCCGGCCCGGCCGCCTTCGCGGCCGGCGCCGGCTCCCGCTTCATGTCGCCGTTTCCCGTCCTCCTCGCCAACCTGCACGCCCTCGATGTCGGCATCATCCTGCTGATCGTCGCCATAATCGGCGGCTTCGCCCTGCACACGCGCCGCTACACGCGCAGCGTCGCCGATTTCCTCTCGGCCAACCGCTGCGCCGGCCGCTACCTGCTCACCATCGCGAGCGGCATGTCCGGCATCGGCGCGATCTCCATCGTCGCGCTTTGGGAACAGTTCCACCAAGCCGGCTTCACCGCCGTCTTCTGGGGCCAGATGCTCGCGCCCATCGGCATGTTGATGGCGCTCTCCGGCTGGATCATCTACCGCTACCGCGAGACGCGCGCCCTCACCCTCGCGCAGTTTTTGGAGATGCGCTACAGCCGCCGCTTCCGCGTCTTCGCCGGCTCGCTCTGCTGGCTCAGTGGCGTGCTCAACTACGGCATCTTCCCCGCCGTCACCGCGCGCTTCATGATCTATTTCCTCGGCCTGCCGGTCCACCACTGGACGATGCCCGGCCTCGGCCTTGAGCTGAACCTCACGCTCGGCGCGGTCATGGCCGTGCTCCTCGGCGGCGCGGTCTTCATCACGCTCACCGGCGGGCAGATCTCGGTCATGGTGACCGACTTTATCCAGGGCCAGCTAAGCAACATCGCCTTCCTCGTGCTCATGGGCGTGCTGCTCGTGCTCTTCCCCTGGTCGCTGATCGTCGAGACGCTCGCGCAGGCCCCCGCCGGCGAGTCGAAGCTCAACCCCTTCGACGCGAAATCGCTGCCCGATTTCAACCCGTGGTTCTTCCTCATCCTCACCTTCCTCTCCGTCTATAACTACATGGTTTGGCAAGGCAGCCAGGGCTACAACAGCTCCGCCACCAGCCCCCACGAGGCGCGCATGGCCGGCATCCTCGGCCAGTTCCGCAGCGGCGTCACCTACATGCTCATCCCCCTCGCCGCCGTCTGCGCCTACGTGCTCCTGCACGCCCCTTCGCACCAGGCCGCGACCGAGGCCACCCGCGCCACGCTCGACGCCATCGGCGACCCGCAGCTCGCCAAGCAGATGACGACCACCGTGGCGCTCTCGCAGATCCTGCCCGTCGGCGTCATGGGTCTCTTCGCCGCCGTGATGCTCATGGCCGCCTTGAGCACCGACACCACCTACCTCCACTCCTGGGGCAGCATCTTCGTGCAGGACGTCTATTCGCCGATCCGACGGCTGCGAGACGCGGAGCACCGGCTCGCGCCCGCCACCCACCTCCGCCTGCTACGCTGCTCCATCGTCGGCGTCGCCGTCTTCGCCTGGGCCTTCAGCATGGTTTTCCCGCTGAAGGAATTTATCTTCATGTATTTTCAGGCCACCGGCGCGATCTTCACCGGCGGCGCCGGCGCCGTGCTCATCGGCGGCCTCTACTGGAAACGCGGCACCACCTCCGGCGCATGGGCCTCCATGCTCGTCGGCTCCACCCTCGCCGTCGGCGGCGTGCTGCTCATCAACCTCGTCTGGCCCAACGTCGTGCCCGCGCTGCGCGAGGTCTGCCCCGACGTCGCGTGGATCGGCGCGCTGCCGGAGAAATTTTGGCTCAACGGCATCCAGATGGCCTTCGTCGCCTCCTCCTGCGCCGCGCTCTCCTACGTCGTCGTCAGCCTGCTCTCGCCCGATCCGCGCATCGAGATGGACAAGCTGCTCCACCGAGGCCGCCACGAGGCGCGCGCGGCCGAGGGCGCCGACCACGTCGCGCCGCCCGCCACCGGCTGGCGCGCGCTGCTCCCGCACGGGGCCGAGTTCACGCGCGGCGACCGCGTCATCTATTACCTGAAGCTGGGCTGGTCCGGTTTCTTCTTCCTCTCCTTCCTCGCCATCATCCTCTGGCACTCCATCAGCCCCTGGCCGGACAGCCGGTGGGCCGACTGGTGGTTCTTCAACGTGGTCTTCGCCGCCGCGGTCGGCACCATCACCACCGTCTGGTTTCTCATCGGCGGCTTCCGCGATCTGCGCGCCCTCTTCCGCCGCCTCGCCGCCATCCGACGCGACACGCACGACGACGGCAGCGTCGAGCGCGCCCCTTGAATCCATGAAGCTCCTGCGCCTGCTCGCCCTCGCGCTCGCAGCGCTCCCCGCCGCCACGCGGGCCGATCCGCTCGCGGTGCCGCCCCTCGGCGCTCCCGCGTCGCGGCCGGCGGCCCGCCTCGTCTTCGCGCAATCGTGGCTGCGCGAGCCCGAAGCCGCCTTTCGCCCCGCAGAGGTCGTCCTCGGCTGGACGCCCGCCGCGCTCCACGTGCGCGCCAGGCTCGCCGACGACGAGATCCTCAGCGCCGCCTCGGCGGACAACCAGCGCCTCTGGCAACTCGGCGACGTCTTCGAGATGTTTATCCTCGTCGAAGGCCGCGAGGACTACCTCGAGCTGCACGTCTCGCCCAACAACAAGCGCATGCACCAGCGCTTCCCCCGCGCCCCGTCCGCGCCCCTCGCCGACGCCTCCGCGCGGCCGACCACGTTCGCGGAAAGGCTCGTGCATCCCGTCGGCTTCGAGAGCGAGGTCACGCGCGTGCCGGATGGCTGGACGGTCGCCGCCACGATCCCGGCGGACGCGCTGGGGCTCGATTCGCTACGCGCCGGTCTGCGCCTGCGCGCCGCCTTCGCCCGCTACGATGTCGCGAGCGATCGCGCCGAGGTGCTCTCAAGCACGGCGCCCCACCCCGAGCCCGCCTTTCACCGCCCGCACGAGTGGACCGCGCTCCGGCTGGCGACCGCTCACGCCGGCCTCGCGGTCAGACCGCGGTCTCGGTGAAGCGCGATTCGCGGATCACCGTTATCCGGATCGTGCTCGGGTATTGCAGCTCCTCCTCGATGCGCTGGCGCAGGGTCTTGCTGATCTCCCGGGCGCGCTCGTCGGTCACCTTGCTCGGATTGACGATCACGCGCACCTCGCGGCCCGCCTGGATCGCGAAGGCCTGCTGCACGCCCTCGACCGAGATCGCGAGTTTTTCGAGACGATCGAGGCGCTGGAGGTAGGTGTGCATCGACTCGGCGCGCGCGCCGGGGCGCACCGCCGAGATGGTGTCGGCAAGGATCACGAGCCCGGCGTAAACCGTCTCGGGCTTCACCTCCTCGTGGTGGGCCGCGACGGCGTTGACCACGATGGCCGTCTCGCCGTGGCGGCGCACAAAATCCGCGCCGATCGTGGCGTGGCTGCCCTCGTAGTCGCCCTCGATCGCCTTGCCGATATCGTGGAGCAGGCCGGCGCGTTTGGCGACGTTGGGGTCGAGCCCGAGCTCGCTCGCCATTAGGGAGCACAGGAACCCCACCTCGACCGAGTGATCGAGGACGTTTTGGGAGTAGGAGAAACGGAATTTCAGCTTGCCGAGCACCTTGATGATCTCGGGGTGCAGGCCGTTGATGCCCAGCCGCTGCACGGCGTCCTCGCCGTCGCGCTGGAGATTCACGTCGAGCTCGGCGTTGGCCGTCTTCACCGCCTCCTCGATGCTGGCCGGGTGGATGCGGCCGTCCTTCACGAGGGCGTCGAGCGCGGCGCGCGCCACCTCACGGCGCACCGGATCAAAGGACGACACGAGCACCATCTGCGGCGACTCGTCGATGAGCAGCGTGACGCCCGTCGCCGCCTCGAAGGCCTTGATGTTGCG
>JAUWBD010000019.1 GCA_030605125.1 Verrucomicrobiota bacterium
ATCATCGTCCTCGACCCCCGCCGCACCGAGACCGCCCAGTGCGCCACCCACCACCTCCCGCTCGCGCCCAAGTCCGACCTCACCCTCCTCTACGGCCTCGCCAATCGCGTCCTCGAACTCGGCGGCGCCGACGAGGCCTTCATCGCCGCCCACACCGAAAACTTCGAGGCCTTCCGCGCCTTCCTCGCCGACTACCCGCTGACCCGCGCCGCCGAGGCATCCCGCCTTCCGCTCGCGCAGCTCGAGGAGGTCGCCGCCCTCCTCGCCGACCGCTCCAAACGCGTCTCCTACTGGTGGACCATGGGCGTCAACCAGGGCCATGAATCCACCCGCACCGCCCAGGCCCTGATCAACCTCGCGCTCATGACCGGCCAGATCGGCAAGCCCGGCACCGGCGCCAACTCCATCACCGGCCAGTGCAACGCCATGGGCTCGCGCCTCTTTGGCAACGTGACCTCGCTCCTCGGCGGACACGACTTCGCCAACCCCGCCCACCGCGAAAAAGTCTCCCGTATCCTCAACATCGATACAGCCCGCATTCCCACCGAGAAAAGCTGGGCCTACGACCAGATCCTCGACGGCATCGATCGCGGGGACATCCGCGGCCTCTGGGTCATCGCCACCAACCCCGCCCACTCCTGGGCCAACCAAAACCGTGTCCACGCCCTGCGCGACAAGCTCGACTTCCTCGTTGTGCAGGATCTCTACGCCAGCACCGAGATGGCGCAGATGGCCGACCTCGTCCTCCCCGCCGCCGGCACAGGTGAGAAGGAGGGCGTGCTCATCAACTCCGAGCGCCGCCTCGGCGTGATCCGCAAGGTCCGCCGCGCCCCCGGCCAGGCCCTCGCCGACTTCGCCATTTTCAAGCTCATCGCCGAGGCCTGGGGCTGCGGCGATCTCTTCCGCCAATGGTCATCACCGGAAGCCACCTTCCGCCTGCTCCGAGAGATCAGCCGCGGCCAGCCCTGCGACTTCACCGGCATCGAAGGCTACGACCACCTCCAGCGCGAAGGCGGCATCCAGTGGCCGGCGCCGGAAGCGCCGGCCACTGGAATGACCAATGACCAATGTCCAATGACCACTGGCACGCCCGCGGACCCGGTAACGCCTCCGACACATTGGTCATTGGGCATTGGTCATTCGTCATTCGGCGCGTCACGTCCGCGGGAACGGCGTTTGTTCGAGAACGGAGAATTCTACACCGCAAGCAAACGAGCCGCGTTCATTTTCGACGCGCCGCGCCCCTCCCCCGAGCTCCCCTGCGCCGACTACCCGCTGCTCCTCAACACCGGCCGCGGCAGCTCCGCGCAGTGGCACACGGGCTCGCGCACCGACAAGAGCGCCATTCTTCGCAAACTCGCCCCGACGACCCAGATCATCGAGCTGCACCCGACCGACGCCACCCGCTTCGGCCTGCGCGACGCCCAGCGCGTCCGCGTGCGTTCCCGCCGCGGCGAGGCCTCCGCCACCGTCGCGATCACGTCCACCGTCCAGCCCGGCCAGGTCTTCATGCCGATGCACTTCGCCGAGATGAACCGCCTCACCTTCCCCGCGCTCGATCCCCACAGCCGCCAGCCGAGCTACAAAGCCTGCGCCGTCACCCTGATCCCGTAGGGCCTTCGCTCGTCGAAGGCCGCGCCTGCCTTTCCGCGACGCCGAGCCTGGAATTTTCCCGCTAAGAAACCCGCTCCTTCGCGTGTTCTCTTGGCATGAGCCCCTCACGTCCCCGCTTCCCTGCCCGCCGCGCCGCCGGTTGGGTTTTCAACGCCGTCGTCATCACGCTCACGCTCCTCGTCCTCGCCGCGATCATCATCCCGACGTTTGGAAAAACCCGCCACGGTTGCCGTCGCCATCCCGACTCCTCCAACCTCCGCCAAATCGGCCAGGCCAGCCTCATCTACGCGAGCGAACATAAGGACCAGCTCCCGCAGACCGACAACGTCACCGACTTCGCCGCCGCCCTCGCCCGCGATGGCGGCCTCAACGACGCCACGATCTGGATCTCGTTCACCGAGGCCTCCCTCCCCGCCAACCGCTCCCTCTCCACCGTCCTCACCGCCGACCGCTCCGGCCCCACGCCCGAGTTCCAGCGAGCCCGGCTGGCCTTCACCGTCGTCGCCCGCGGCCTCCACGCCAACCTGCCCGCCACCACGCCCATCGCCTGGACCCGCGGTCTCCAGCCCGACGGCACCTGGTCCAAGGACAGCCCCTACGGCGGCGACGGCGGCCACATCGTTTTCCTCGGCGGCAACGTCACCTTCTACCGCAACCTCGTCTCCGCGCCGCTCGCCCGCTTCGACGATCCCAAGCTCACCACGACCGACATCCGCCCAGCCCTTCCTCCCGACGCCCTCGTCGCCGAGCCCGCCTTAAACTAACACTCCGTCTCTTCACCTTCTTGGCTTCATCCTTCGCGACTTCGCGCTAAAAAATTCTTCATGCCCGAACTCGTCTGGTTGCTCCCCGCCTTCCTCCTCGTCGCCGCCCTCTACGGCAGCGTGGGCCACGGCGGCGCCTCCGGCTACCTCGCGCTGATGGCGTTGCTCTCCTTCGCCCCCGAGACGCTCCGCCCCACCGCGCTCACGCTCAACATCGCCGTCTCCGCCCTCGCCACCGTCCTCTTCTTCCGCGCCGGCCACTTCCGCGCCGCGCTCTTCTGGCCCTTCGCCGCCGCCTCCATCCCCTGCGCCTGGCTCGGCGGCCGTCTCGACCTCCCGCCCGCCGCCTTCAAGCTCCTCCTCGGCTTCACCCTCGCCTTCGCCGCCCTTCGCCTGCTCCTGCCCGACCGCCCGCGGAGCGAACCAGCCACCACCACGACCGCACGCCCGCCGCATCCGCCGCCGCTCTCCGCCAGCCTGCCGCTCGGCGCCCTGCTCGGTCTCCTCTCCGGGCTCGTCGGCGTGGGCGGCGGCATTTTTCTCACGCCGCTGCTCATCCTCGCCCGCTGGGCCGACGCCCGCAGCGCCGCCGCCGTCTCCGCGCCCTTCATCCTGGTCAACTCCGCCGCCGGTCTCGCCGGCCAGGCGCGCGTGCTCGAACGCCTGCCCGCCGCCTGGCCCTGCCTCGTCGTCGCCGTCCTGCTCGGCGGCTTCGCCGGCGCCTGGTGGGGCAGCCGCCACGCCACGCCCGCCGCCCTGCGCCCGGCGCTCTCGCTCGTGCTCGTCGTGGCGAGCCTCAAACTGATCGTCGGCTGATCACGCGGCGCTCGTTTTCCTGCGCCTCGCCCCCGCGCGCTCCCCGCGCTGAAACACCGCCAGCGTCGTCTCGCGCAGATAACGCGTCCAGTCCTCGTCGATCCGCACCAGCTCGTTATGCATCGGACAAGGCTCACCGTTGCCGCACCAATTCGGCCCGAAGGGACACATCACGCGCGCGTCCTGCCGCTCAAACTCCTCCACGATGTCGAGCAGCGAGATCTCGCCCGGCGGCCGCTTCAGCCAATAGCCGCCGCCCGGCCCGCGCGTGCCGTCCACCAGCCCGAGCGACGACACGATCGTGAGCACCTTCGCCACCACCGGCTGCGGCAGCTCGCGCCGCTCCGCGATCTCGTGCGAGCTGAGCTTCGTCTTGCCGCCGTCATATACCTCCGCGAGCAGGCTCATCGCGGAAACGGCGGTCTGGGCGGTTTTGCCAAAGCGAATCATGGGATCTTCAGGTGGACTTGGCGTCAGCCCTAGGCGCCGCCTCCACCGTGTGCGAGGCCTTTTCCCTCTCCGGATGCGGCTCGCGGAGAATCGGCAGCGCGATCTTCAGCGCCACCGTCAAAATCAACAACCCCCAGGCCCAGATGCCCGCCGACACCTGCCACTCCACCAGGCTCGGGAAATACTCCACGATCTCATGCAGCGACGAGGGAATGAAGGCCGGCACGATCAAGCCCATGCCCTTCTCGATCCAGATACCCGTGAAGGCCAGCGCGCAGGCCACCGTCAGCCACACCGGATGCGCCACCACGCCCGGCCGTAGAAACATCACGGCCGACACCACGCCCATGCCGACCGCCGTCCAGATCCACGGCACGAGCGCGTTCGCGCCGTTGAGGCCGAAGAACAGATAGTGCCCCGAGGCCGTGCGCGCCCCGCCGCCGTAGAGTTCCGTGAACAACTCCGAGACCACCATCAGCAGATTGATGAGCAGCGTCACGCGGACCACGTTGACCAGGATCTCCAGCGGCCGCCGCGCCACCGGCACGCCTCCCAGCCGCCGCAGCACGAAGAGCACCACGATGATGAAGGCCGGCCCCGCGATGAAGGCCGTCACCAAGAAACGCGGCGCGAGCAACGCCGTGTTCCAGAGCGGACGCCCCCCGAGGCCCGAATACAGAAACGCCGTCACCGTGTGGATCGAGATCGCCCAAAAAATCGAGAGATACACGAAGGGCACATACCAGCGCGGGTTGGGCCGCTCGCCGAGGAAACGCTTGTAGAGCAGGTAGCCGCAGATGTGCAGGTTGAGCGCGAGGTAGCCGTTCAGCACGATCACGTCCCAGGTCAGCATCGAGACCGGAAAGTTGAACCGCCCCACGAAGGGAAACATGTGCCAAAAGCGCTCCGGCCGCCCCATGTCCACCACGACGAAACAAATGCACATCACGATCGCCGCCACCGCGAGCAGTTCGCCCACGATCGTCAGGTCGTGCATCTCGTGGTCGTGGTAAAGGTAGGCCGGGATCACCATCATCACGCCGCCCGCCGCGAGGCCGACCATGAAGGTGAAGTTCGCGATGTAGAGCCCCCACGAGACGTGGTCGTTCATGCCCGTCACCGCCAACCCGTCGCGCATCTGCACCGCCCACGCGTGCAGCCCCACCAGCGCCAGCGCCGTGAGCAGGATCATCCACGCGTAGAACCATGCCGAACCCTCGGTCGCATCGCGCGCCGCCTGCCAAAGAAAGCGTCGATAGCTCGTCGCCTGTTTTCTGAGAGCGGCCTTATTCATCGAAGAAATAGAAGAAACTGGGCTGCGTGCCGACGTCCTCCTTCAGCACGAAGACGCGTTTGTTTTTCAGCACCCAGCGGATCTCGGACTCCGGATCGAGCAGGTTGCCAAACACCCGCGCCCCCGTCGGGCAGGCCTCCAGACAGGCGGGCAGCTTGCCCTGACGCGTGCGATGCAGGCAGAAGGTGCACTTCTCCATCACGCCCTGCGGACGGATCCGGTTGGAGAGATAGCCCTGGTCGGGATTGATCTCCGCCGCCGGGATCTCCGGTTTTTTCCAATTAAAACGCCGCGCGTGGTAAGGGCAGGCCGCCTCGCAATAGCGGCAGCCGATGCACCAGTTGTAATCCACCACCACGATGCCGTCCGTCTCCTTCCAGGTCGCCTCGACCGGGCACACCGACACGCAGGGCGGCTTGTCGCACTGCTGGCACTGCACCGGCAGGTAAAACTTTTCCGGATTCGGCACCGGGCCGGAGTAGTTCACCCGCCCCTTCGCCAGGTCCATCGAGCCCTTCTGCATCTCAAGCACGCGGATGTAGCTGTTGCCCGAGGGACGGTCGTGGTTGTTCTCCACATGGCAGGCCTGCGCGCAGCGACGGCAGCCCACGCAGATCGAAAGGTTCAGCGCGTAGCCGAACTTCACGCCCGGCTGCGGCCGATAGTCGCCGATGTGCACCTCCACGCCGGTCTCCTCCTTAGTCCGCTGCTCCAGCCGCGCGATCACCATCGCGAGGTCCACGGGCGAAAGCTCCTTGTAGTGCTTCTGCAAATACTCGTCCACCGACATGTCCGCCGCCCACTCGGTCAACGGGGCGATCGCCTGCGCGAAGGCCGCCGCGCCGAGCGTGGCGCCCAGCGCCTTGAGCGCGGTGCGCCGGCTCATGCCCTCTTCTGTGGATGTTTGCGGGGCCTCATTCATGACGATGGTGGCGTTGCTCGCGTTCGGCTTGCTGGCGTGCGGCCGCGTCGCGCGGCGCGAAAACCGGGATCAAGGCCGGGTAGGCCGGCGCATGCGGGTCGTGGCAATCGATGCACGCGTTGCGCACCCGCCCGCCGCGGCTCTTGTCCCAATAGCCCGTCATGCCGCCATGCGAGCCGTTCAGATAGTCGCGCGTCTGCGGGCCGTGGCACTGCGCACAGAGCTGCTGCGAATCCCGAAAGGCCAGCTTGCGCCCGTCCGCCAGCCGCAACGAATCGTAGTCGTCCGCATGGTGGCAGCTCAGGCAGCTCATGCCCGCATGCGCGAAGGCGAGCCCCTGGTGAAAAGTCTTCGGCAGCGCTCCGCCCAGTCCATTCGCCCGATCCGGCTCCCGCGTGCTGTGGCAGGTCATGCAAGAGACGCCCGCCTCCACTCCATGATAATCCACCAGCCCCGCCGAGACGCGCGGCGCCGTTCGGGCGATCACGGCCGCATCGCCCTCGGCGTCGGCACGGACCTCCCTTGCGCCGCCCCGCCCCTCCAGCGACGCGCCCCCTCCGATCATCCACTGCCCGGCCAACGCGACCGAAACCAGCGCGACACCGATGAGAATTGGGGCGGCTCGAAGCATCATCTCGCCAACGAACAAAACCACTCGCCGCGCCAAAATCAAGATAACTTTGTCTTTTATTCTTGTTATACCCTCGCCCGGACGCCACAGTGCCTGCATGGAAACGCCCGAGCCCGCCCTCAGCTCGTTGATCATCACCCTCGCCGAGGATCCCGCGCTTCGCGCCTCCGCCCTCGCCAGGCTCTCCGCCCATCCCGGCCTGCGCCTCGGCGAACTCGGCGGCTCCTGGCTCCCCGCCGTGCTCGACTCCGACGATCCCTACGGCGCCTTCCGCCAACTCGAGGCCATCCCCGGCGTCACCCTCGTCGAGGTGGTCTTCGTCGAACTCCCCTCCACCGCCCCCAACCCCGCCTAGCCCGGACTCTTCGGCTCCTCGCCCCCTCGACTCCTCGACCAGCCCTCCGCCCTTCGCCCCATGCAACGCCGCGACTTCCTCCGCTCCACCGCGCTCGCCGCCGCCACCGCCGTGGTCGCCCGCCGCCTCGGCGCCGCCCTTCCCGAGGGCCTCCCCGCCTACGCCACCTCGCCCAGCGCCACCGTCACCGCCGACGGCGTCCGCTGGGACAAAGCCCCCTGCCGCTTCTGCGGCACCGGCTGCCACGTCCGCGTGGGCGTGAAGGACGGCCGCGTCGTCGCCATCCAGGGCGACCCCGAAGCCGAGGTAAACAAGGGCCTGCTCTGCATGAAGGGCTACCACGTCGGCGGCATCCTCTACGGCAAGGACCGCCTCACCACCCCGCAGCTCCGCCGCAACGGCCGCCTCGAGCCCATCACGTGGGAAGAGGCCATCGAGATCATGGCCCGGCGCGTCATGAAAAACCCCGCCGGCTTCGCCATCTACGGCAGCGGCCAGTGGACCATCCCCGAGGGCTACGCCGCGCAGAAGCTCATGAAGGCCGGCCTGGCCAACAACCACATCGACCCCAACGCCCGCCTCTGCATGGCCTCCGCCGTCACCGCCTACCTCTCGGTCTATGGCGTGGACGAGCCCGCCGGCTGCTACGACGACCTCGACGTCGCCGACGTCGTCATCCTCTGGGGCAACAACCCCGCCGAGATGCACCCCGTCCTCTGGTCGCGTATCATCGACCGCCGCACCCGCGGCGAAAAGGTGATGATCATCGACCTCGGCACGCGCCGCACCCGCTCCACCGCCTACGCCGACCACTACCTCGAGTTTCGCCCCCAGAGCGACCTCGCCATCGCCAACGGCATCGCCCACCTCCTCCTCGCCAACGGCACCTGGGACCGCGACTTCGTCTCGAAGCATTGTAATTTCCGCACGGATACGTCGCCCGTCACCCTCAACGGCCAGGCCTCCACCTTCGAGGCCTACCGCGAATCCCTCGCCCCCTACACGCCCGAGCGCGTCGCCGAGATCTCCGGCGTCCCCACCGAGAAGATCCGCTTCCTCGGCGAGCTCTTCGGCAATCCCAAGCTGCGCATCACCAGCCTCTGGTGCATGGGCATGAACCAGCATACGCGCGGCACCGCCGTGAACCGCCTCGTCCACGGCATCCACCTCCTCTCCGGCCACTGGGGCCGCCCCGGCGACGCGCCCACCTCGCTCACCGGCCAGCCCTCCGCCTGCGGCACCGCCCGCGAGGTCGGCACCCTCTGCCACGCCCTCCCCGGCGGTCTCCTCGTCGCCAACGCCGAGCACCGCGCCGAGTGCGAGGAGCTCTGGAACCTCCCCGCCGGCCGCATCAACCCCAAGCCCGGCTACCACACCATGCTTCTCTGGGAGAAGTTTTGCACGCCCACCGACAAAGGCGGCGACATCCACACCGTCTTCGTCCAAGTCACCAACCCCGGCCAGACCCTCCCCGACCTCCACCGCACCTTCAACGGCAAGGCCGGCCTCGAGGACAAGTTCCTCATCGTCTCCGACGTCTATCCCACCGCCACCACCGCGCTCGCCGACCTCGTCCTCCCCGCCGCCATGTGGGTCGAGAAAAACGGCATCTACGGCAACTCTGAGCGCCGCACCCAGCAGTGGTTCAAGCAGGTCGAGCCCCCCGGCCAGGCCCGCCCCGACGCCTGGATCACCCTCGCCCTCGCCCGCCGCCTCTTCGAGTTCGGCCACCCCGGCATGCGCGACCGCGACGGCAAGTTCCTCTTCCAGTTCCGCGACGCCGCCGGCCGCGAGGTCCCCGCCTGGGATTTCGCCCACTACTACGACATCAACACCGACCGCGCCCTCTACGAGGAGTATCGCCGCTTCACCTACCACAAGCACAAGCACGTCGCGCCCTACGACGAGCTCGTCAAATCCCGCGGCCTCCGCTGGCCCGTCGTCGAGCAGGCCGACGGCTCCTACCAGGAGACGCGTTTCCGCTTCATGGAATTCAGCGACCCCTTCGTGAAGAAAGGCGCCGGCATCCAGTTCTACCACTCCGTCACCAAGGACAACCGCGCCCTCATTTGGTTCTGCCCCTACGAGCCCGCCACCGAGGAGCCCGACAAGGACTACCCCTTCTGGCTCTGCACCGGGCGCGTCATCGAGCACTGGCACTCCGGCACCATGACCATGCGCATCCCGCAGCTGCGCGGCTCCATGCCCAACGCCTACGTCGAGCTCCACCCCGAAGACGCGCGCGCCCTCGGCCTCGCCAACGGCGACATGGCCACGCTCGAGACCCGCCGCGGCCGCCTCGACCTGCCCGTCTGGCTCGACGGACGCGGCCAGCCCCCGCGCGGCTCCGTCTTCGTGCCCTTCTTCGACCAGAATCTTCTCATCAACAACATCACGCTCGGCGACGTCTGCCCGATCTCCAAGGAGCCCGACTACAAGAAGTGCGCCGTCCGCGTCCTGCGCCGCACCTCCGCCACCGTCGTCGCGACATGAAACTCGTCGCCCGCAAGCTCGCCGTCCTCGCCGCGCTCGCCGCCTTCACCGCCGGCCTGAGCGGCTACTTCATGGCCCGCCTCCAAGTCGCGCGCTCCGCCGAGGCGCTCCGCGCATCTCAAATTTCAGATCTCAAATTTGAAATCCCCGCCGCGTCGCCCGACGCGGCGCACGCCCCCCTCGCCCCCGTTTACGCCGCGCTCCGCTCGCGCGAGCACCAGCCCAACCACGGCTGGCGCAGCTCCCTCGCCACCCTCCCGCCCGCACCCGCCTTCACGCCCGACACGCCGCCGCTATCCCCGGCCGAGCTCGCCCAGCTCCTCGGCACCCGCGAGGCCCGCCGCGCCTACGCCGGCGCCCCGCCGACCGTCCCGCACCCCATCGACCAGGTGCACTCCGCTTCCTGCCTCGCCTGCCACGGCCAGCCCACCCGCATCGGCACGCGCGACGTGCCGCAGATGAGCCACGCGCCCTACAGCCAGTGCATCCAGTGCCACGCGCCCTCCGTCGGCCCCGGCGGCGGCGCCTTCGCGCCTGTCTCCGTGACCAACAGCTTCGCGGGCCTCCCGCCCGCCGCCCGTGGCACCCGCGCCCACCCCGACGCGCCGCCCACCATCCCGCACGGCACCCACCTGCGCCAAAACTGCCTCTCCTGCCACGGCCCCGGCGGCTCCAGCGCCATCAAAACCACCCACCCCCACCAAACGAGCTGCCTCCAGTGTCACGCCACCGACGCCGCCCGCGAAACCCACCCGCCCGTGCTGCGCACCACATCATAAGTCCCATCCCTCCCATTCTTCCCATCATTCCCATCCCATGTCCGCCCCAGCTCTCACCCGCCGCGACTTCCTCACCGCCTTCCGCCGCCCGGCTCCGCCCGCCCCTCCCATGTCCGCCCCTCCCGCCACCTCCTCCTCCGAGCCGCTCCGCCTGCCTCCGCTCCAGCAGACCGTCCTCGACGTCGCCACCACCGAGGCCCTTTTCCGCGACCTCGCCGCCTGCACCCGCGTCCAGGCCGTGTTGCCCAAATACGCCCGTAACCAGCATACCGGCCCCGAATCCCTCACCCTCGAACAAGCCCGCGTGCGCCTCGCCGCCGGCCTCCTCCTCGGCGTGCAAATCCGCTACGCCTACGACGGCGACACCTGGTGCGACACCCTCCTGCGCCGCCCCGCCGGCCTCACCCTCGTGCGTATCCGTGAAACGGATATCCACGCCTCCGTCGCCCACGACCACGCGCCGGCCGCCGCCGCCGCCTGAGTTGCTCCGTCCGCCGTGGATCTCGCCGCGCCCACCCTCGCCTTTCGCGCCGCGCTCGTCGCCCTCTTCGGCGCCGCGCTGCTCGGCGTCGGCCTGCGCGCCTTCCCCTGGCTCTCCGCCGAAGGCTTCGATTACCGCAATATCCTGCACGCCCACTCGCACCTCGCCCTCCTCGGCTGGGTGGGCAACGCATTCCTCGCCCTCGCCGCCGCGCTCTTTCTCGACGCCTCCGCCCGCCCCGCCCTCGCCCGAATTTTCATCATCCTCCAAATTGCCCTCCTCGGCATGGTCCCGAGCTTCGCGCTCTCCGGCTACTCCGCCGTCAGCATCGCCCTCTCTACCCTCCACCTCGGCGGCACCGTCTGGCTCGCCTTGCTCCTCTGGCGCGCGCCTCGCGCCCACCCGATCGCCCGCGCCTTCCTCCGCGCCGGCATCGTCTGGCTCTTCGCCTGCGGACTCGGCCCGCTCGCCCTCGCCCCCCTCGCCGCCCTCGGCCTTCGTGGCGAGCCGCCCTACCAGCTCGCGCTCTACTTCTACCTCCACGGCCTCGCCAACGGCTGGTTCACCTTCTTCCTCCTCGCCGCCGGCCTCCAACACCTCGCCCCGCGCGCCGACGCCGCCTTCCCCTCCGAGGCCCGCCGCGCGCTCGCCTGGCTCTTGACCGGCTCCGTCCTCACCTACGCCCAATCCACGCTCTGGCTCGATCCGCCCGCCCCGGTCCGCTTCGTCGCCGCGCTCGGCGGCCTCGCCCAGCTCGTCGGCGCCTTTCTCCTCGCCCGCGCCGCGCTCCGCTCGCGTCCCTTCTTCGTCACCACCCGCTGGATACGCCTCCTTCTCGTCGTCGCCACCGGCGCCTGGGCGCTCAAGCTACTCCTGCAACTCCTCGCCGCCCTGCCCGTCCTCGCGCCGCTGGCGAACCACCCCTTCGTCATCATCGCCTTCCTCCACCTTTTCTTTCTCGGCTCCGTCACGCCCGCGCTCTTCGCGGCCGGCTTCGCGCAAGGCTGGTG
This sequence comes from Verrucomicrobiota bacterium, assembly GCA_030605125.1. GTDB lineage: Bacteria > Verrucomicrobiota > Verrucomicrobiia > Opitutales > Opitutaceae > IMCC26134_A. The sequence goes on from JAUWBD010000019.1 coordinate 11,610, forward strand.
CCGCCTCGGTCTCGCCTCCACGGGCGGCGGCACGCTCTTCCTCGGCGGTATTCTTGCCAGCGAGCTGCTTCTCGTCGCCGTCGCCCTCGGCCGCGCCCCGACCGCGCTCCCTCTCTGGCTGCTCCTCTCCACCCTTCCGCTCCTCCTCGGAGCGAGCGCCCTGCTCTCCTCCTCCGCGCTCCGCCCGCGGCTCGTTTCCTCATGATCTTTTGGCTCCTCTTTCTCCACCTTCTCGGCGCCGCCATCTGGACCGGCGGGCATCTCGTGCTCGCCCTCGGCGTGCTGCCGCGCGCGCTGCGCCGCCGCGAGCCCGGCCTCATCCAAGCCTTTGAGGAGCGCTACGAACCCATCGGCATCGCCGCGCTCGTCGCGCAGGTGCTCACCGGCTTCGAACTCACCCGCCGCTATTTCCCCGGATTCCGGGGTCTCTTCGACCTCGACAGCCCTCTCGCCGTCGCCGCGCTCGCGAAGATCATCCTCCTGATCCTGACCGTGAGCCTGGCCCTCGACGCCCGCCTGCGGATCATCCCGAAGCTCGGCCGTGACAACCTTGGCGCCCTCGCCTGGCACATCATCCCGGTGACGATCCTTTCCGTCGCCTTCGTCTATGTCGGCCTCCGCTTCCGTTTCGGCGGCCTCCCCCTCCCCTGACCCACCTACAATTGTAACCACCGGTGGTTACATTACCCAGCCACACAACGCGCCACGCGACCCCGCCACGCCACCTAAATGTCACCCGATTGGTGCCACTGTCCCCACGCCCCCCGCTGCCCATGGCCACCTCTGTCTTCCATCCCGAAACCGCCGAGCCGCTCACGCTCGCCTCCCTCGCCACGCCCAGCGCCGCCGGCATCACCAGCCGCACGCTGCTCAAGACCAAAGGAGGCAAGTCCGTGCTCTTCGCCTTCGACGCCGGTCAGGAGCTCACCGAGCACACCAACCCCAACCACGCCCTGATCCAGGTCCTCTCCGGCACGCTCCAGCTCACGCTCGACGGCCGCCCCGAGACGCTCACGCCCGGCCAACTCCTGCACATGCCGCCGCAGCTACCGCACGCCGTCCGCGCCGAGGAACCCGCCACCTTCCTGCTCACCCTCCTGAGCCCCTGAGCAGCCGCCCCCACCTAATCGTAAATCATCAATCCCAGATCATAAATTTATGCCCACCATCCATCCCGCCCTCGCCCTTGTTCCCGGCTCCGAGATCCTCGACGCCCGCGACATCCCTTGCTCACGCAAGCACCCGATGATCCTGCAACGCGCCCACGAGCTGCCCATCGGCTCCGGCTTCGTGCTCGTCAACGGCCACGCGCCCGAGCCCCTCCGCTACCAATTCGAGGCGCTGTTTCCCGGCTGCTTCCGCTGGGACTACCTCGTCGCCGAGGAGGATCTCGCCGCCGTGCGCATCACCCGCGTCAACCCCACCCCGCCCGAGTGCCTGGAGCGCCTCGCCACCGCCCCCAGCCCCGGCGGCTGCGGGCACCATGGATGAACCGCGTGCGCGGTTTCCGTGAGTAATCTTCACCGTCCCCGCGCTCCTCCGTGGCACATTGGTCATTGGACATTGGTCCTTGGTCATTTCAATCCACCCCGTGACTGATCCCTTCGGCCGCACCATCGACTACCTGCGCATCTCGGTCACGGACCGCTGCAACGAGCGCTGCCTCTACTGCATGCCCGAGGGCTACAAGGGCTGGGCGCAAAAGGCCGACCACCTCTCGGCCGCCCAGCTCGTCGCCATCGCCGCCGCCGCCTCGCGCCTCGGTTTCAAAAAATTCCGCCTCACCGGCGGCGAGCCCCTCATCCGCGCCGACTTCCTCGAAATCGCCCGCGGCATCGGCGCCCTGCCCGGCCTGTACTCGCTCGGCGTATCCACCAACGGCCTACGCCTCGCCGCCATGGCCCGCGACCTCGCCGCAGCCGGCGTGCGCTCCGTCAACGTCTCCCTCGACGCGCTCGACCCCGCCCGCTACCGCCGCATCACCGGCGGAGACCTCGCCGCCGTCCTCGCCGGCATCCGCGCCGCGCAGGCGGAAAACCTCTTCGTGAAGCTCAACTGCGTGCTCATGCGCGGCGTCAACGAGGAGGACTACCGCCCCCTCGTCCGCCTCTCCGCCGAGCTCGGCGCGCCGCTCCGCTTCATCGAGCTGATGCCGCTTTCGAGCACCGACGTGCTCACCGGTCAAAACTTCCTCTCCGTCGCCGAGCTGCGCCGCCGCCTCGACGCCGAGTCGCCGCTCGAACCGCTCACCGACTACCGCCCCGGCCACGGCCCCGCCCGCTACTGGCGCGACCGCGCCACCGGCGCGCACGTGGGCTTCATCGGCGCGCTCACCACCACCGATTTCTGCGCCACCTGCAACAAGCTGCGCCTCACCGCCGACGGCAAACTCCGCCCCTGCCTCGGCCGCCACGGCGAGCTCGACCTCAAGTCCGCCCTCGCCTCCGGCGCGCCCGACGCCCTCGAAAGCCTCCTCGCCCGCGCCATCGCCGAAAAGCCCGAGAACCACGAGTTCACCGACAACTACCAACCCGCGCGCCCCATGACCGCCATCGGCGGGTGAGCGTCCCGATCGGCCGCCTTTCCGCCGCCCTTACCTCGCCTCGATCACCGTCGGCTCGCCGCCCGCGCGGCGGCCCACGCCGAGCGTCTCGGCAAACTCCAGCGTGCGGATCGTGTCCGGCACCGCTTTAAAACCCGCCGCCTGTCGCGCCGCGTTGATGCGCTCCAGCATCAGCGCGTCCATCCACACCGGATCCGTGCCGAGCCAGAGCCGCGGCTCGCCGCGCGTGTAGAGCGAGTTGAAGGCCGGCCCGCCCACGAATTGCCAGCGCGCGAGCGACACCAGCGTGAAGGCCCAGGTCTGCCGCAGCTCGGGGATCGCCGCCATCTCGGCCACCGCCGCCGGCGCGCTGCGCGTGCTGCGGAAGAAGCGCGAGGTGTTGGACGCGTTCCACAGCGTGGCGTTGGCCAGCGCGCCGTTCACCCCGAGCGACTCGTGGTCGGTATAGACCGGCAGGTTGATCCAGAAATCCGCGTCGAGAAAAAGCGGCGTCGCGAGAAAACTCTTCCGGTCCGCCTCGGCGTCGATCTTCAGCGTGGGATCCGCCGGCGCGAGACGATCCAGGTCGAAGTTCGGCGCCTGGTCCTGCCGCCCCGAGAGGATGGGATCGAAGCGCGAGGGCAGCGGGCTGTCGTAGAACCACACCGGGTCGTAGTAGCGCCCCGATTCGAGCACGAAAAACGGATGCCCCGCGAAGGGCGGCGCCACGCGCGGATCGGTGGGCAGGTAGCCGGTGAGGCGCAGCCGCAGGTGGTTGAGCCCGACGAGGAAAATATTCTCCCGCTCGTAGCCGCGCCGCACCAACGCATCGATCACCGCGCGCACCAGCGGCTGCGGCGTCGCCAGCCCCGGCCCCGATTCGGCGTAGAGTTTCAGGCCCACCTTGCCCTTCTCGCCCGGCGTGAGGCGCTGGCCGATCTTGGCCTCCAAGGCCTGGATCAACGCCTCCACGCCCTCCGCGTAGCGACCGGGCTCCGCCGCCGCCCCCGCCGCGTCCGCCGCCGGCAGCCGCACCTCCCAGAGCGCGGCGGGAAGCACCGCCTCCGCCCGCGCGCCGAGCGCGGCGGGAAGCAGCAAAAACAAGCAGGTGATAAACGCGCGGAGCGACATGGGGCGGAACCCTTGACAGACCCCGGCCCCGCCCGAAAGTGCAAACCCGCCCGCTCGATGCCGCGCCTCAAGGAAAGCTGCAAACAGGACCTGAAACTGCGCATCAACATCGTGGACGTGATCTCCCGCGTGGCCACGCCGCGCCGCGCCGGCGGCAACCGTTTCAAGGCCCTCTGCCCCTTCCACCAGGAAAAGACGCCCTCCTTCCACTTCGATTCCGCCAAGGGCTTCTACAAGTGCTTCGGCTGCGGCAAATCGGGCGACATTTTCTCCTTCGTCCAGGAAACCGAGGGGCTCAGCTTCACCGAATCCGTCGAGGCCCTCGCCCAACGCTTCAACGTCCCGCTCGAATACGAGGAAGGCGGCGGCGGCCCCTCCCGCGAGGAGCGCTCCCTCCGCCAGGAACTTTTCGATCTGCACGAGTTCGCCACCGAACACCTGCACCAGGCTTTTAAAGCCAACTCCGACCACGGCGCCTGGATGCGCGACTACTGGGTGAAGAAGCGCCGCTTCGCGCCCGAGCTCGCCGAGGAGTTCAAGATCGGCCTCGCCGACCCCGCCGGCTCCGGCCTCGCCGCCGCGCTCATGCGCAAGAAATTCTCGGAAAACGCGCTCCGCCAGTGCGGCCTGTTTTTCATCTACGAGGATCAGCTCCTCACGCTCCAGACCCTGCGCCCGCGCTTCCGCGGCCGCCTGATGATCCCGATCCGCGACCACCAGGGCCGCGTGGTCGCCTTCACCGCCCGCCAGACCGACCTCACCCCGCAGGACGACCCCGCGCACGAGGCGAAATACGTCAACTCGCCCGAGACGCCGATTTTCTCGAAGAGCAATCTCCTCTTCAACCTCGACCGCGCCCGCGCCCACGTCGGCGAGGGCAAGCCCTTCGTGATGGTCGAGGGCCAGCTCGACGCCCTCCGCTGCTGGTCCGTCGGCCTAAAGACCGCCATCGCCCCGCAAGGCACCTCGATCACCGAGGGCCAACTCATCCTCATGCGGCGCTACCACTCCGAGCTGGAGTGCTTTTTCGACAGCGACAACGCCGGCCAAAAAGCCGCCCTCCGCCTCCTGCCGCTCGCACTCAAGACCGGCATCGAGGTGCGTTTCCTCACCCTCGCCGGCGCCGGCAAGGTGGACCCCGACCTGCTCTTCCTTGAAAAAGGCCTCGCCGGCTACGACGAGGTGAAGCGCGGCGCCTTCGGCGGCATGCAATTCATGCGCCGCTACGTGCTGCCCGACGCGCGCAACGCCACCGCCGAGCGCACCCAGGCCGCCGTGCGCGAGATCTACTCGGTCATCGCCGCCGCCGATTCCGAGCTGCTCCGCCGCCGCCTGCTCGGCGAGATCGCCCCCGCCCTCGGCGCCCTCCAAGTCACGCCCGACGTCTTCGAGCGCGACTTCGCCCAGTTCCTCGCCCGCGGCGGCCGCCCCGCCGCCCAGTCCGCGCCTCCTCCGCCCGCCCTCACTCCCTCCTCCTCCACTTCCTCACTCCCTTCGTCCGCGGCGCCCTCGGCGCCAGCCGCCGACGACCCCACCGCCCCCGAGCGCGACCTGCTCCTCGTCCTGCTCCACTTCGACGTCGCCCTCGGCAAAACGCTCGCCGCCGCTTGCCCGCACGAGTGGATCGACGACCGTCTGCTCTCCGGCGTGCTGCTCAACCGCTTCCTCGCCGAGATCCTTCACGGCGATTGGCCCGGCCGCGACCACCTCGACCCGCTCCTCGAAACCGACGCCGAACGCGCCCTCGTGGCCTCCATCCTCTTCGAAACCCCGCTCATCGACGATCCCGCCAAAGTCGCCCTCGAAGGCCTTCGCCGCCTCCGCGACCGCTCCCTCGCCCCCCGCCTCCGCCAGATTGATACCCTCCTCGCCCAGGCCTCCAGCGACAACAGCATTGACGCCATCGCTTTGCTGAAGGAGCGCTCAGAGCTGCAACGCCAGTTGCGCTCCCCCCTTGCGCTCACCGCCGTCGCCTGATAGCGTCTCCGTTTTTCGCCTCACCACGCCCGCCCCGTTTCGCCCTTTCCTGTCACCATCCTCATGCCGCGCAAAGCCAAGTCCGCCTCCGCCGACACCCATTCCGACGCCGTCGAGGCCGCCATCGAGACCACCCAAGGAGCCGACTATGGCTCCTCCGACAATCCCGCCGACAACCTTCCCCCGGGCGGCATCAACGACAAGATCCGCGCCCTCATCCGCCTCTCCAAAGAGCAGGGCTACCTCACCTTCGACGACATCAACGAGGCCCTGCCCGAGTCCGTCGAGAACCAGGAGGAGATCGATAACGTCCTCTCCATCCTCCAAAACCTCGAGATCGAGATCCTCGAGCCCGAGCAGGTCGAGGAGTTCAAGGCCCGCCAGACCAAGGAGGAGGAAGACGAGACCAAGTCCTCGCAAAACGACATCCTCGACGACCCCGTCCGGATGTATCTCAAGCAGATGGGCCAGGTCCCGCTGCTCACCCGCGAGCAGGAGGTCGAGATCTCCAAGCGCATCGAGACCGCCGAGTTGAAGGCCCAGGAGGTCCTCTTCGAGGTCGCCATCGTCGGCAAATACATCGCCGGCCTCGGCCAAAAGCTCATCGACCGCACCGAGCGCTTCGACCGCATCGTCATCGACAAGAAGATCGAGAGCCGCGACGCCTACTTCAAAAACCTGCCCAAGCTCGTCGAGACCACCGCCAAGAACGAGGAGTCCGTCGCCGAGTCCTGGGAGGAGTTCCAGAAGGCCAAAAACGACGCCGACCGCAAAAAGGTCCTCTCCAAGCACTCCAAGCGCGAGTCCACCCTCCGCTCCAACTTCTCCAAATACTTCTTCAAGCTGAAGGTGTTTGAGGAGTGGCTCGAGCAGCTCCAGCCCGTGCTCTCCGAGATCGAGGCCCTGCAGGGCCAGCTCGAGCGCGCCAAGCACCCCAAGACCAAGAAGGACGCCGCCATCGACACCAAGGCGATCAACGCCCGCCTCAAGCAGATCGAGGCCGAGTGGCGTATCGAGCCCGTGCGTTTCCTCGAGGTCGTCAAGCAGACCAACGTCCACGTGCGCGAGGCCCACCAGGCCAAGACCGAGATGGTCGAGGCCAACCTCCGTCTCGTGATCTCGATCGCGAAGAAATACACCAACCGCGGCCTCTCCTTCCTCGACCTCATCCAGGAGGGCAACATGGGCCTCATGAAGGCCGTCGAAAAGTTCGAGTATCGCCGCGGCTACAAGTTCTCCACCTACGCCACCTGGTGGATCCGCCAGGCTATCACCCGCTCCATCGCCGACCAGGCCCGCACCATCCGCATCCCGGTCCACATGATCGAGACGCTCAACAAGGTGATGCAGGTCCAGAAGCAGCTCCTCCAGGAATTCGGCCACGAGCCGAGCCCCGAGGAGGTCGCCGACGAGATGAACCTGCCCGTCGAGCGCGTGCAGCAGATCATGAAGATGGCCCAGCAGCCGATCTCGCTCCAGTCGCCCGTCGGCGACGGCGACGACACCAGCTTCGGCGACTTCATCGAGGACAAGAGCGCCGAGAACCCCTACGACATGACGGCCTACTCGCTCCTCCGCGAAAAGATCGTGGACGTGCTCGACTCGCTCACCGAGCGCGAGCGCCGCGTGCTCTCGCTGCGCTTCGGCCTGGTGGACGGCTACAGCCGCACGCTCGAGGAGGTCGGCAAGCAGTTCAAGGTCACCCGCGAGCGCATCCGCCAGATCGAGGCCAAGGCCCTGCGCAAGATGCGCCACCCGACGCGCCTGCGCCAGCTCACCGGCTTCTTCGATGCCGAGCAGCCCGACAACGCGCAAAACCTCATCAAGCAGGTCCAGGCCAACAAGCCCGTCTTCCCGAAGCTGTGATTTGGAGGGACGGCGTCCTCGCCGTCCGCTTCGGTCTCGCCTCCATGCCCACGCCCCGCCGTCGCCTCTCCGTCGCGCCCGGGGCGTTTTTCTTTGGCGCCCTCGCCGCGCTGCTCCTCCTCGCCGGCTGCGCGAGCAATTCCGGCCGCCGCGAGTCCCGCGCCGCGCGTTTCGCCGCCGAGCCCACGCTGGTCGCCCCGCGCCACGTCGAGCTCGGCCGTATCCTGGGCTACGATGCCGCCGACCAGACGGCGGTGATCGAGTTTGTGCCGCACTACCGGCCCGATCCCTTCCTCGCCGGCACGCCGCTGATCGCGCGTCGTCTCGACACGCTGCAGCCGACCGCGCGCCTCGTCGCCGCGCCCTACCAAAGCGGCCGTTTCCTTGGCGCCTACGTCGAGGAAGGCACGCCGGGCATCGACGACGAAGTCGTTGTCGCACCGCGCGAGTAGCGCCCTCCCGCGGCACGTCCCCGCGCCCTCCTGATCGGCCCCGGGTCGGGGTTCTTCGGTTCAATACACCTTCACCAGCTCGGGGCTCCGCGTCACGCCCACCGGGGTGATCATCGGCCGGCCCAGCGGCAGGGCGCCGTTTTCCATCTCGCGGATGAATTTCTCGAAGGGCCGCCAGTTCAGGTCGCCCAGATTCTCCCACTCGCCCAGCTCCACCCCGAAAGCGTCCCGGTAGGCCTTGAAAACCAGCTCGGAGCAGTAGATCTCGTCGTCGCCGGGCGCGTAGCGGAAATCGTAGGGCTTTCCTGAATACCGGTTCAGCGCCGTCCGCAGCGCGGCGAGATCCCGCCCCTCGATGTCGCGCCACCGCCATACGTCGAGCCGCGCGCCCCGGCCGCGCACGATCCACAGGTAAAGCGGCGTCTCGCGCACCACGCCCATCGCCTCGTGCACCACCCAGCGCCCGTCGGCGTCGCGCATCACCACGCCGCAATGCGAGAGCGGCGAGTTCGTCACGCCCTCGATCGCGTCCACCAGCTCGCCGCGCGGAAGCGATTGGAAAACCACGTCGCCTTCGCGCGGCGCATAGCTCGCGAGGTGCGCGAGCCCGTGGACGTTGAACTTCCACACCGCCGCGGCCAGCACCACGAAAAAACCGATCGCACGAACCCAGGCCCATCGACCGCGCGGCAAAAACTTCATGGCCGCAGCCTGGGTCGGGAGCAGGACCGAGGCAATCCTCCGACCACGGAAGGGCGGCGGACCGAGGTCCGCCGTCGCAAGCGGAGCCGAGGCTCCGCGCTCCAAAAGCCCGACGCGCGCCTACAGCGTTGCCACGAAGCGCTCCAGGCGCGCGAGCACGCGCTCGCGGCCCAGCAGGCGAAGGATGCTCGTCAGGCTCGGACCCGCGCTCAGGCCGGTCACGGCGATGCGCGCCACGCCCTGGTAGTCGCCAAAGCCCAGCCCGCGCGCCTCGGCGAGAGACTTGATCAGCGCCTCCAGCGCCGTGTCGGAAGCGAAGTCCGCCGCGGGCGACCGCAGCGCCTCGATCAACTCGGCGAGACGGGCCTTGGGCTCCCCCTTGGCGAGCGCCTTGGCCTTCGCCTTCTCGTCGGTCGGATAGTCCTCGCCCCAGAAATAGGCGGTGTAGGCGGGCAGTTCCTCGATGCCCTTTATCTTCGGCTGCGCGAGGGCCATCACGGCCTCGAAATAGGCATCGTCGGCGCCGCCCGTGGCGACCTTCCGCGCCTCGAAATAGGCCCGCGCCTTGGCCGTGAACTCCGCCGGCGGCAGGGCCAGCAGGTAGAGCATGTTCATGTGCGCCATCTTCTTGTCGTCGAAGCGCGCGTTGCTCTGGTTGACCGCCGGCAGGTCGAAGAGGCGCACGATCTCCTCGATCGGCATCTTCTCGCGGTCGCCTCCGGGATTCCAGCCGAGCAGCGTGATGAAGTTGACCACCGCCTCCGGCAGGTATCCACGGCGCTGATACTCCTCGATCAGCGCGCCCTGGTCGCGCTTGGACATCTTGCCCGGGCCGTTCTGCTTCAGGATCAGCGGGATGTGCGCGAAGACCGGCGGCTTCACCCCGAACGCCTCGAAGAGGGCCACGTGCTTGCTCGTGTTGGAGAGGTGGTCCTCGCCGCGGATCACGTGGGTGATCTTCATCGCGATGTCGTCCACCACGTTCACGAAGTGGAAGACGGGGTTGCCGTCGGAGCGGAAGATCACGAAGTCCTCGTCCTCCACGCGCTCCACGCGGCCGCGGATCGCGTCGTCGATCACCATCGGGGCGGTCTTCACCTTCTCGACCTCCTTCTTGCGGTGCTCGTCAAACACCGTGTGGCGCTCGCCGAGCAGCTTGAACCAGGTGGCGCCGTCCTTCTCGTAGGTGCGGCCGGCGGCGCGGAGTTTCTCCAGATACTCGCGGTAGATGTGCGCGCGCTCGCTCTGCCGGTAGGGGCCGAAGTCGCCGCCGCCGTTGGCGCCGACACGCGGGCCCTCGTCCCAGTTCATGCCGAGCCAGGCGAGCGAATCGTAGATCACGCGCAGAAACTCGTCCGAGTTGCGCTCCTTGTCGGTGTCCTCGATGCGCAGGATGAAGGTGCCGCCGGTGTGGCGCGCGTAGAGCCAGTTAAAGAGCGCGGTGCGGGCGCTGCCGATGTGGAAAAACCCGGTGGGACTCGGGGCGAAACGAACACGGACTGGGCTCATGGCGAAAAGGGATCGTGGGACGGTGGTGGTTACCAAACCGCCCACCTTGCCCGCCCGCGCCCCCGCCCCGCAAGCCCACGCTGCGCAGGACGGGACCATCGGCCCGCCGCCCCGGGACTCTCGGCCGGGACCAACTGCCCTACGGAAACAGGCCCGTTTTCCCTATGCTCCCGGGCGATGCACACCTTCCGCTTCCCCGCCCCGCGAACCCGCGCCGGGCGGCCCGCCTTCACCCTCGTCGAGAGCATGGTCTCGCTCGGGGTCTTCACCGTCGTGTGCGCCGGCATCTTCGCCGTCGTGCTCCAGATGCGCCGCCTCGCGGAGAACAACGTGCACGAGAACACCGCGCTCACGATGGCGCAGGGCTACCTCGAGCAGCTTCGCAGCCTGCCCTACAACGACCTCGTCACCGCCGCCAACTCCGGCTCCGCCCACCTCCGCCTCCTCAGCGCCAACGGCGGCGGCGCGCTGCTCACCGACGCCTCCGGCGGCCTGCTCAACGCCGGCGAGTGGACCCGCGAGACCGTGTTTCTCGACCGCGACGCGGCCGGCCGCGATTCGCAGCCCATGGTCTTCCGCTTCCGGGTCGATCTCACCGATCTCCGCCCCGTCACCACGATCCAGGCCAACGGCGTCGAGATCACCCTCGCCTACGAAATCACCCTGCCCGACGGCCGCGGACGCACCCTTCGCCGCAGCCTCCGCACCGTCCGCTCCGTCGTGCCCAACTACTGATCCCCCTCGCGCCCGCCATGCCCTCCCCTTTCGCCCGCGCCCGCCGCGCCTTCACGCTCAGCGAGCTGCTCGTCGCCCTCTCCATCACCGGTCTCACCGTCGCCCTGGTGCTCCCGTTTTTCCTCTTCAACCTCCGCTCCCTTTTCCACGGCGAGCAAAAGCTCCTCATCAACGGCGACATCCGCGCGCTGACCAACGCCATGATGGAGAACGCCCGCGAGGCCAACTACTTCGTCCTCTACCAGGGCTTCCACGCCCACAGCTACCTGCGCGACATGAACGGCGACGGCGTGCGCAACAACGCCGACCGCTCCCTCGGCGGCGAAGTCAGCGTCTCCCGCGACGCCAACGGCGACGGCAACGTCGATTCGCTCGACCGCCGCGTCGCCGGCGACACCGGCGACGTCCTCCTCCTCGTCTTCACCCGCAACAACGCCATCTACGACTCGCGCTTCTACGACGGCATCGTCGGCAACGAGCCCGCCAACACCAACCAGGTCGTCCGCCTCGTCGGCTACTGGCTCGCGCCCAACCGCACCCCGCCTTCCCGCGGCGAACCCGCCGATCGAGTCGCCCTCTACACCTTCGACACCGATCGCGCCAAGCCCACGCCCTCCGCCACCAGCTGGACCACGCCCTGGGGAGCCATCTTCCCCGTCACGCTCGGTGGCGCCACCACGCTCGAATCCCTGCTGCCGCCCGCCAGCGCGAGCGCCGCCACCGACGCCGCCTACACCGACATCCTGGTCCAAAATCTCGACGGCCTCACCGCCCCGGGAAACTGCTTCCTCAACTTCGGCAACAAGACCGCCGTCGTCCAGGCGCGCGTCCTCCACGGCAACCGCGCGAAACGCGTCACCAACACCTACAACTTCGCGATCACCCCGCGCGGTTGATCCGCCCACCCATCGCTCCGTCCGCCGCCCTCCCCGCCATGCATCGCCACCCTCTCGCCCGCTCCACCCGCGGATCCACGCTCGTGATGGTCACGCTCGTCGCCGTCTGCGTGTCGCTCATCATCGGCTCCCTCCTCAGCTACGCGCTCGTCGAGGCGCGCATCAACCGCTCCAACGTCCTCCGCCTCGAGGCCAAGAACGCCGCCGAGGCCGCCCTCGAGTTTGGCGCCGCCGAGCTCGCGGTGCGCTTCCAGTCGAACCGCAACTTCAACTCCAGCTCGCTCGTCTCCAACCCCGTCACCACCCACTCCACGCGCTTCGCCACGCTCTTCGCCGCCACCGCCGACTCGCCCTCCACGGTCGTGCCCGGCAGCGTCCGCCTCCACGTCAGCAACACCTCCAGCGGCATCTCCCGCCGCATCGACGCCCGCGATCCCGACAACGCCTTCGATCCGCTCCGCGGCCAGACCGTGAGCAGCCGCTACGTGCGCCTCCTCGCCACCGCCACCTCGCGCGCCGCCGGCCGCGAGCAGGTCGCCTACGCGACGCAGGCCCTCGAGGTGCGCGACTCCCAGCTCTTCAACTACGCCATCTTCTACAACCTGCCCATGGAGTTCCACCCCTCCCCGCCCATGGAGGTCTGGGGCCCGGTCCACTCCAACGAGAACGTCTTCCTCACCGCCGGAAACACCGTCCACTACTACGACACCTTCACCACCGCCGGCCGCATGCTCGCCGACGTCCTCTCGACCACCGGCCGCCCCGGCGGACGCTCCATCCACTTCACCAACGGCGCCGACGCCAACGGCGACGGCCGCCCCGACACCGTCTCGCTCTCCGGCCACACCCTCCGCATCTCGCCCACCCAGACCGTCACCACCCACGTGGACTCCGACCTCTCCTCGCGCGCCGCCGGCCACACCTTCGCCGACACCGCCTCGCAGCTCTGGCGCGGCAACGCCCAGGACGTCTCCCTCGGCGTCGAACGACAAAACCCGCCCGGCGTGCTCACCCCGGCCGACGCCCGCAAGCTCATCGAGCCGCCCGACACCTCCGCCTCGGCCAACGCCTCCATCGAGGCGCAAAAATTCTCCCGCCAGGCCGGCCTCTACATCGTCGTGGACAAGGTCGGCACCGCCCCGCGCGTCACCGTGTTCTCGAGCGCCACCGACGCCCTCGCCTTCAAATCCGCCACCAACCGCGCCACCTGGTTGACCAACAACCCCACCCGCGTCGTCACGCCGCCCACCGGCCTCATCAACCCCAACCGCCGCATGCGCGACAACCGCGAGGAAAAGACGGTGAACATGATCGACATCGACCTCGGCAAGATGCGCGCCGCCCTCCGCGCCACCGCCTCCACCCCCGCCGACCAGAAGTTCCGCGTCGGCGCCAACGACTGGAACTACCGCGATGGCTGGACCGGCGCCGTGTATGTGGATGTGGACAACCCCAACACCGGCTTCACCACGACCAGCGACATCGCCGTCGCCTCCGCCGCCAGCTCCAGCAACGTCCACGGCGCCGGCAACGGCTCCGGCACCGCCACCGCCGTGCGCCTGCTCAACGGCAAACAACTGCCCTCGCTCGCTCCGACCGCCGCCCATCCCCGGCCGGAGCACGGCTTCACCTTCGCGACCAACGCCCCCGTTTACATCGCGGGCCACTTCAACGCCAACGGCGCCTTCGGCACCAGCGCCGCCCCCGACGGCTCCGAGCGCTCGCCCGACCCCAACTACCAGAACGGCACGCCCAACAATCTCGACAACCACACGGAAGTGCCCGCCCTCGTCGCCGCCGACGCCATCAACATCCTCTCCTCCGCCTGGGTGGACTCCTCCGGCAAGCCGATCGGCGACGGCCTCGAGAGCAACCTCACCAACACCGCCAACAAGGGCCGCATCGCCGCCGACACCGAGATCTCCACCGTCTTCATGGGCGGCATCGTCAACACGCCCGCCGGCGGCGGAGGCTACTCCGGCGGCGTGGAGAACTATCCGCGCTTTCACGAGGACTGGGGCAGCGGCCGCACCATTCGCTACCGCGGCTCCATCGTCGCGCTCTTCAACAGCGCCCACGCCACCGGGGTGTGGGGCAAGAACGCGGTCTATGGCGCGCCGACGCGGCGCTGGGGCTTCCACGACTTCCTGAAGAACGGCCAATACCCGCCCTTCACGCCCACGCTGCGCACCTACCGCCGCATCGACTACCGCGACATCTCCAAGGCCGAATACGACGCCCTGCTCGCCGAGAGCGCCAACGGCTTCCGCGAGATGTAGCCCCGCCGCTCCGTGCGATCAGGCTTCCTCCAGTGTGGCGCGCACCATGATCCCGCCCTCCGCGCGGGGCGGAGTCCGCAGCGCAATTTCGATGCGCGTCACCCCCGGCAGGGGGCTGCTCACGCGGGGGTCCTGCAAGGCCTCCGCCGACTCAAGCCGCACGCCGGCCAACGCGCTCGTGCCCCGCGCCTGAACAACGAGCCGCAGCCCCCGCCCGCCCTGCTCCAAGCGCAGCTCGCGCTCGCCCATCCCCAGCACCCGGGCCTCGGTCAACCACTGGAAAACCGTGCCGGTCTCGCGGTCCAAGGTCCGCCACCGGTCCGTGATCTCGAGCCCGCCCGAGGGATCGATCTCAAAACACCGCTCCGCCGCGTCCACCTGCCCCGCATACACCTCGTCCAACCACACCCGCAGCACCCCGCGCCCGCCGTGCCGCTCGCCCGTCACCGACGCCCGGCCGTCCACCCGCTGCGGCGCTCCATCGAAGCGGAGGATGTTGTGCCCCTCCGCGCCCAGCCTGAAGACGCTCCAGCGCCGGCTGCCCTGCGAGCAGTCGAATATCTCCCCTTGGGTGAAGCCGCCCTCGCGCAACACCCGGTAGTCATCACGCACCGGATCGATCGCCCACCGCACCCCGCCCGCCTCCCACACGAAGCCGCCCACGTCCATGTGCCCGTGCGAGTCCCCGGCCCGCCCGCCTTTGGTCGCCAACCACACCGGCTCGCCCCGCGCCGTGGCGCCGCGCAGCACCGCGAGCGGCTGCGGCCCCCGCGCAAGCCAAAGCTCCGGCCCCTCGGCCCGCTCCGCCTCGGCCGTATCGGCCGCCTCCGGCGGCGGCGAAAAAACCGCGCCCGGCCGCCACCAGATCAAGGCGAGCGGAAGCTCGCGGGTGTCCTCGGGATGGAATTCCTCCGCCGCGGCCAACAGGGCCCGCCACTCGCGCCGCGCCTGCTCCGCACGCCCCTTTGCGCGCGCCAGCCGCAGCACCGCCGCCCTCGGCGTGCGGACGGGGTGATTGTCGGCGAAATTGAAAAACCTCCCGCTCGGGCCGGTGATCCACTCCAGGTGGTCCGCGCTTTCGAGAAAGCCGGGAAAGTCGTCCGTGCCGAAACTTTCGCCCAAGGCCACACGCAATGCGTCCGCCAGCACCAGGTGGAAGGTCGTGCCGTAAGCCCAGTAGGTAGGGCCTTCCGGATACGCCCCGTCAGGCGCATAGGCCGCCGCCGCGCGGGGCAGCGCCGCGATGGCGCGGTTCACCACATGCGTCGCGAGGTCCGCGTCGTGCTCGGCGAAAGAGAGCGCCGCGCAAACCAAGGCGCCATGGCACACCTGGCTCCAGTTGTGCCCGGCGTTTATCCATCCGTCCCGCCCCTCGGCCGCCAGCGAGGGCGCGAAGGCCTCGTCGCGCACCTTCTCATAAAGCGCGCGGCGCTCCTCCTCCGGCAGCTCCGAGTGCAGCCAATCATGGGCCAGCGCCACCGCGAAGGCCGCCTCCGCCACGGTGAGAAACACCTCCGGCGGCCAGCGCACCTCCGCCAGTCCGCGCAGCTCCCGCCGGGCCGCCGCGAGGAAACGAGGCTCGGCGCACAGCCGATAGGCCGCCGCGCAGACCAGCACCACCCGCTGCGCCTCGCGCACCGCGGCCAGCATCAGGCGCGGGTCGGCGGGGAAACGCGTGGGCTCGGCCGCGCACAGAAGCTCCGCCCGTCTTGCCAAGGCGCCGCGGATATCCCGCGGCCCGTCGCTCGCGTCCGCCCCGCCGGAGGCCGCGCGCCACGCCGCCCAGTCTCCCGCCGTGGCGAGCACGCGCGGATGCGGGCATGGCGAGGCGAGGCGCGCCCGCGCCACCGGCCGCTCCAGCCGCGCCGGCCTCGCGGGGTCGCCCTGCGATGTGCCGCCGCCCGGTTTCACCTCGTCACGAGCCGCGACGCCGCCGCGGCGAGCAGGCGCTCGCGCACCTTCGCCATCGAGGCTTCCTGGGCCTGGCGCACCCGCCCACGCGCGGCCTCCGCCTTGGCCCGCGCGCCCGCCGGATCGGCCGCCAGCGCCCGCACCGCCGGCACCAGCCGCGCCACGTCCGCCTCCTGGTCAAAGTCGAACAACCACTCCTCCATTCCGAAGTCCCGCCACATGTAGCCCTTCGAGCTTTGCTCGGCCCAGCGCACCACCAGAGCCGGCACGCCCATGCCCACGCACAGGATGGGGCTGTGCATCTCGCAACCGAAAAGACCCGCGCTGCGCGCGTAGATCGAGCGCGCCTCGTCCACCCACCAAGGGCGCTCCCGCCACACCACCCGGGGGCGCACGTCCTCCGGCAGACGATCCAGCAGCCACGTCTTCCCGATCGGGATCTGCGTGATGTCCTCGTGGCCGATCAGCACCTTCATGCCCGTCTCCCGCACCACCGCGGTGATCGCCTCGCGCAGCGGGGCGTGGTCATGCTCGGCCATCCGCTCGTTGTAGGTGTGCTTCTCCGCGTCAAACGGCCGGTTCTTGTGCACGTGCTCCCACATCGGGGTCACCCGATGCTTGGGCAGACACACCAGGAACGAGCCGGGCCGCAGGTCGTGGTCGCGCAGGTAGGCCTCCGCGCGCGCATCATCCGCGACGTCACAGGCGAAGGCCGCGTCAGGCGCCTGCTCCAGCGTTCGCGCCTTCACGCCCTCGCCGCGCAGCCGGCCGAGCGACACCGAATCACGCAGGAAAAGAAACGCCGCCTCGTCCAACGCCGCCCGCTCCGGCGTCTCATAGAGCCCGTAGGTCACGCCATACACCCCGAAGTCGCGCCCGCCCTCGCGGCGGAAAGCCATCGCATCCGCCCAGGCCAGGGTCGCCGGGCCGGAGCCATGCAGGAAAAAATCCGCCTCCGCCATCGCCGCCGCGAGCTCGGGCGTGGAGGCCCGCCCCGCCGCGTCGAGCTCGCCGCGCACGATACCCACCGCGGGGAAACGCTGGCGGATCATCGCCACCTCCTCCTCCGGCAGGTGGCGATACCAGGGCCAAAAGACGACCCGGGCCTCCGGCACGTGACGCTCGAGCAAGGCGAGAAGGCCGGGCGTGTGCGCGACATCCCCGATGTTCTCCACCTGCCAGCCGGATCGGAGCAGCACGCGGGGTCCGTCGCCGGAACCGACGGCGAACGGGGAGGCGCAGGATTGGGCGGTGACCATGGCGAATAGCTCACGGATTTTGGCACGCCCCCTCAATCCACCCGGTGGTTTATAGATAAACAACGCGCGAGCCCGATGTCTGCGCCCACGCCACGTTATCGGCAGATCCACCATATCCCGAGAGGTTTGCGCTTGAGCCGCCCGCGCCCGTCTTCGCCAAATCGTGCGTTTGACACCGCGCAGCCTCACCCACCGAGCCCCCTTGCTCGGCCTAGTCGTCGCCTGGGCCGGCGGAGCCACCGCGGTCCACCTCGGCCTGCTCGCCTGGCCGTCGGCGGCCTGGGCCGGGCTGGCGCTGGGCGGACTCGCGCTGGCGGCCTTCGCGGTCATCCGCCCCCGCCGCTTCGCCACCGTCCTTTTCGCGCTCGGCCTCTTCCTCGCGCTCGCCGCCGCCGGCGCGCTCCGCACCGCCGACGAGCGCGCCCGCCTGCATGATTGGGACGCCCTGGAGCTGCCGCCGCGCGAGGCCCGGCTCGGGCTGCGCGTCGAGCGCGTCTTCGCCTCCCGCGATCCCGGCCGCGCCTCGGGCCTGGCCCGCGTCGTGGACACCGACCCGCATCTGCGCGACCTCGTCGGGCAGCGTATTCAATTTTTCGTTACCTGGCCCGCCGATGGCGAGGCGCTTCTCCGCGGCGCCGGGTTCCGCGCCCGGGGCCTGCTCGCCCCCCTGCCTTTCGCCCCGCCCCCCGGCGGCTTTGATCGCTACCTGGCCGACGAAGGCGCGAACTTCACCTTCACCCGCGCCCGCCTCGAGGAGCCGCCCCGCGCCGCCGGCCCCTGGGCCCGTTTCCGCGGCGCGGCGGCCGGCCGCTTCGAGTCAATCCTGCGCCGAGGCCTCGACGCGCAACCTCATCTCGCGGACCTCCACGTGGCCATGCTGCTCGGCCGCAAGGACGCCCTCGCGCGGGAGCAGCGCGACTGGTTCATCCGCAGCGGCACCATGCACCTCTTCGCCATCAGCGGCCTCCACGTGGCGGCCATCGCGGTGGCCTTCCACACCCTGCTCCTGCTCGCCCGCGTGCCGTCCCGCCCGCGCTTCTTCGCCGCCACCGCGCTGCTCTGGCTCTACGTCGAGATCACGGGCGGGCAGCCCTCCGCCGTGCGCGCCTTTTGGATGATCACCTGCCTCCTCGGCGCCCGCCAGCTGCGCGCCCCGACCAACAGCCTCTCCGCCCTCGCCATCTCCGCCCTCGGAGTCCTCGTCGTTTCTCCGCACCAGCTCTTTGGCGCCGGCTTCCAGATGAGCTACGGCATCGTCGCGGCGTTGCTCCTTTACGGGGTGCCCTTGCAGGAAAAATGGCAGGCGGCCTGGCAGCCTTGGGGCAATCTCCCGCCGGCGTCGCGGGACTGGCGCCACCACGCGTGGGAGGACGGCGTGCGCTTCGGCCTCGCCGCCCTCGCGCTCGGCCTCGCCGCCACGCTCGTGAGCACGCCCGCCACGGTCGGCTTCTTCGGCGTGTTCACGCCCGGCGGCTTCTTCGTCAATCTCCTCCTCGTGCCCGCCGCCTCGCTGGTGATCTTCTCCGGCGTGGCCTCGCTGCTCGCCGGCCTGCTGGGCCTTGGCGCGGCCTCCGTGCTCTTCAACCACTCCGCCGCCCTCGTGCTCTCGCTGATGGAAAGCGCCGTCGTCGCCGCCCTGCGCGTGCCCGGCGCCTCATGGACGGCGCAGTTTGCCCCGCCTTGGCTGGCCGCGGCCGCCGGCGCCGCCCTGCTGGCCCTGCTCGCGCTCGGCTACATCCGCCGTTGGCCGCTGCGCCCCGCGGGCGTGGTCGCACCCTACCTGGCGCTCGCCGCGCTCGTCGCCCTCGGCGTCACCTTCGCGCCCTGACGCCGGGTTTGTTTGCCAGCTTTGTTGCACACTTTTTATACGATAAATACCCCTGCAACTCTCACGGTTCCTTTATTTGTTGCACACTTACTCTTGCACTTTTCTGGGAGCCATGCCGTCTTCCCCGGCATCGCCCACGAGAGCCCCATGCGCGCGCCCAGCCAGACTCTGCTTGCCCGTAAGCTCCGGCTTTCGCGCGCCACCGTCTCCCGGGCCCTGGCCAACCACCCCGCGCTGAGCGCCGACACCCGCGCACGGGTGCAATCTCTCGCCGCCGAGCTCGGCTACCGCGGCACGCCCGCCCGTTCCGTGCGCCGCGCCGCCGACGCCCCGCCGCTCAAGCTGGGCGTGCTCATCGGCACGCCCCTCGTCCCGGCCGACCAGATCACGCTGCCGCAGATCCTCGAGGGCATCCGCGGCCGCGCCCACATGGACCGCGCCGCGGTGGACATCCTGCCCTTCGCGCCCGAGGAGACCGCCCCGCTCGCCGGCCGCCGCCGCCTCTTCGGCCACATCCGGGCCGAAGGCTGGCGCGGCGCCATCCTCCTCTACCCTTTTCCGGAGGCGACCGTCTCCATGCTCGCCGAGAAGCTCTCGGTCGTCTCGGTGCTCCACGAATGCGCCGACGAACGTATCGACACCATCGATACCGATCACGGCGGCGTGCGCCAGCTCGTGGCGCGGCTCGTCGCGCTCGGCCACCGCAAGATCGGCTTCGCCACCTGGCGCTACCCGGCCGGCGGCCTCTGGGCCTCGCGCCGCTTCGCCGCCTTCGCCGAGGCGATGTTTCAACACGGCCTGCCGCTCGACCCCGGGCATGTGGTGAACCTCGGCCCCGCCTCCGCCGCCGCGGCCGATCCCGCCGCCCTCGCCGAGCTTGTGGCGCGCCGCATCCGCAAGGAGCGCGTCACCGCCTGGGTCTGCGCCGCCGACCACCAAGCCTACCAGCTCATGGCCGACCTGCGCGAACACGGCCTGCGCGCCCCCGCCGACTACTCCGTGACCGGCTTTGACGGCCAGGAAGCCCCTCCGGGCCTGCCTCGCCTCACCAGCCTTGCCGTGCCCAACGCCGACCTCGGCGCCTCCGCCGTCGCCCGCCTCGTCGGCCGCCTCCTCCAGCCCTCCTCCCCGCGCCGCGTGACCCTCGTCATGCCCGCCTTGGTCGAAGGAGAAACCACCGCCCCGCCCACCTAGCCACCCCGCCCGCGCGACATTGGTCATTGGACATTGGTCATTCGGCGCCCGCGCTCCGCCCCGCTCCCCTCTCCCCATCCCACAAACCAAAACCTCCGTCACCATGCCGAAAGCCAAAGCCCAAAAATCCGCCGAGCACTTCGCCGGCATCTCCAAGATCGCCTACGAAGGCCCGCAGAGCACCAACCCGCTCGCGTTCAAACACTACAACGCCGACGAAAAAGTCGGCGGCAAGACGATGGCCGAGCACCTGCGCTTCTCCATCGCCTACTGGCACGCCTTCCGCGGCGCCGGCTCCGATCCCTTCGGCCCCGGCACCATCGTGCGCAAGTGGGAGTCCTCCTCCAAGGACCCCGTCTCCGTCGCCAAGGTGCGCATGGATGCCGCCTTCGAATTCTACCAAAAGATCGGCGCGCCCTTCTGGTGTTTCCACGACCGCGACATCGCCCCCGAGGGCGCCACGCTCGCCCAGTCCAACAAGAATCTCGACGCCATCGTCGCCCACGCCAAGCAGCTCCAGAAGGCCACCGGCGTGAAGCTCCTCTGGGGCACCGCCAACCTCTTCAGCAACCCGCGCTACATGTGCGGCGCCTCCACCAACCCCGACGCCCACGTCTTCGCCTACGCCGCCGCGCAGGTGAAGAAGGCCCTCGAGGTCACGCAGGAGCTCGGCGGCGAGAACTACGTCTTCTGGGGCGGCCGCGAAGGCTACGAGACCCTCCTCAACACCGACCTCAAGCGCGAGCAGGACCACCTCGCCGCCTTCCTCGGCATGGCTGTAGATTACGCCAAGAAGATCGGCTTCAAGGGCCAGTTCCTCATCGAGCCCAAGCCGAAGGAGCCCACCAAGCACCAATACGACTTCGACTGCGCCACCTGCATCGGCTTCCTGCGCAGCTACGGCCTGCACAAGCATTTCAAGTTCAACATCGAGACCAACCACGCCACCCTCGCCGGCCACACCTTCCAGCACGAGATCGAGGTCGCGGGCTCGGCCGGCATGCTCGGCTCGATCGACGCCAACACGGGCGACCTCCTCCTCGGCTGGGACACCGACCAGTTCAACACCGACGTGAAAGAGCTCACCCTCGCGATGATGAGCATCCTCAAGTTCGGCGGCCTCGGCAGCGGCGGCTTCAACTTCGACGCCAAGCTGCGCCGTCCCTCCATCGACCTCGCCGACCTCTTCCACGCCCACATCGGCGGCATGGACGCCTACGCGCACGCCCTCAAGCTCGCCCACCGCATCAACAGCGAGGGCGTGTTCTCCAAGAAGGTCGCCGCCCGCTACGCGTCCTACGATTCCGGATACGGCCGCGACATCGAAAAGGGCAAGGCGAGCTTCGAGAGCCTCGAGAAGCTCGTCCTCGGCCAGCTCGGCGAACCGACGCCGGTGAGCGGCAAGCAGGAGTATCTCGAAAACCTGCTCAACACCGAGCTCTTCCGCTGAGCCGCTCCCGAGCGCGCTCGTCCCCCGCCGCCCGGCCCGCGTCCCCCGCGCGCCGGGCGTTTTATTTTGGAGTGCGGAGCCTCGGCCCGCCGCCCCCGTCCGCGCCCGCTAACTAACCGCAGTTTCGATCCGACCACGGATGGCACGGATTGCCACGGATCAAACCAGATACGAACTAAGCGAACCTGGTAAACGGCTCACCCTGCGGGTGGGCTCCCGTTTTGTCCCAAGCTTCTGTCATCCGTGAGCATCCGCGCAATCCGTGGTTCCAACCGCGAATTTAGGATCAATCAGACTTTTAGCCGCAGATTACGCAGATGGAGCGGATAAACCAGGATTTTGATTTATCCGCAGAATCCGCGAAATCCGCGGTTAAAAAAGAGACGACCGCAGGGGTCAGATCTCAGCGGGCAACACCGCTCTCAACCCGCCGCCGGCGTCTCGGGCGCGGGCGTGGGCGCGACGACCGCGATGTGCAGCTCCTTGAGCTGCTTCTCGGTCACCGGCGTGGGCGACTGCGCCATGAGGTCCTGGCCCTTTTGGGTCTTGGGGAAGGCGATCACGTCGCGGATGCTCGTGGTGCCGCAGAGCAGCGCGCACATGCGGTCGAGGCCGAAGGCGATGCCGCCGTGCGGGGGCGCGCCATATTTGAAGGCGTTGAGCATGTAGCCGAAGCGGCTCTCGACCACGTCGGCCGGGATCTTGAGCACGTCCTTGAACACGCGCTCCTGCACCGCGGGCTGGTGGATGCGGATCGAGCCGCCGCCGAGCTCCATGCCGTTGAGCACGAGGTCGTAGTGCTGGCCGCGCACCTTGTCGGGCGCGGTCTCGAGCAGAGGCAGGTCCTCCGCGACGGGCGCGGTAAAGGGGTGGTGGGTGGCGAGGTAGCGCTTGGCCTCCTCGTCGTAGGTCATGAGCGGGAAGTCCACGACCCAGAGGAAACGCCAGTCATCGTGGCGGATCTCCAGCTTGCCGCGCTTCACGAGCAGTTGCGCTGCCTCGAGACGGATGCGACCGAGGATGGCGCAGGCCTTTTCCCAGGGCGCGGCGGCGAAAAACACCATGTCGCCGTCGGCGATGCCGAGCTGCGCGGTGAGCGCGGCCTTTTCGGCGTCGGAGAAGAATTTCACGATGGGCGACTTCCACTCGCCGCCTTCGCACTTGATGAAGGCGAGGCCCTTCGCGCCGAGGCTCTTGGCGATGTCCTCGAGGTTCTTCAGCTCGCCCTGGGTGAGGTCGGCGAGGCCCTTGGCGTTGATCGCCTTGATTACGCCGCCGCCGGCCACCGTGGCCTGGAAGACCTTGAAGGCGGAGGCCTTGAAGGTCTCGGAGAGGTCGGTGAGCTCGAGGCCGAAGCGCAGGTCGGGCTTATCGACGCCGAAGCGGTTCATCGCCTCGTGGTAGGGCATGCGCTGAAAGGGCGTCTGTAGTTCCACGCCGGATACTTCCTTCCAGACCTTCGCCACCATGCCCTCGAAGATGCGATACACGTCCTCGCGGTCGATGAAGGAGGCCTCGACGTCCACCTGGGTGAACTCCATCTGGCGGTCGGCGCGCAGGTCCTCGTCGCGGAAGCAGCGGGCGATCTGGAAATAGCGCTCCACGCCGGCGACCATGAGGATCTGCTTGAACTGCTGGGGCGACTGCGAGAGCGCGTAGAACTGGCCGGCGTGGATGCGCGAGGGCACGAGGTATTCGCGGGCGCCTTCGGGAGTCGATTTGAAGAGCGCGGGCGTCTCGACCTCGATGAACTCCTGCGAATCGAAGTAGTCGCGAATGGCCTTGGTGGCCTTGTGGCGCACCTGGAGGTTGCGGCGCATCTTGGGGCGGCGCAGGTCGAGGTAGCGGTAGGTGAGGCGGAGGTCCTCGTTGACCTTGTCGCCGCCGGCGTCGGTCAGGGGGAAGGGCGGCGTCTCGGAAATGTTGTGGATGACGAGCGCGGTGGCGGAGACCTCGATGGCGCCGGTGGGGAGGTTCTTGTTCACCGTGCCCTCGGGGCGGGCGACGACCTTGCCGGTCACGGCGATGACGGACTCGGGCTTCACGCCGGCGGCCTGGGCGGCGAGCTCGGCGTGGTCCTGCGGGTCGAACTTCACCTGGGTGACGCCCTTCCGGTCGCGCAGGTCGATGAAGAGAATGCCGCCGTGGTCGCGGATGGAGTCCACCCAGCCGACGAGCGAGACGGTGGCGCCGAGATCGGCGGCGGTGAGCTGGGCGCAGTGGTGCGTGTGCTTCATGGCGATTATGCGGGAGGGAGGATCGAAAAACGTAAACGCCCAGCAAAGCCCGCCGCTCGCCCGCCGAGCAACTGGAATTTGGGCCGGAACCAAGGGTATTCGACCCTTGCCGGCATTAGCACCCGACGCTGCGTTTGTGCGCTGAGCCGCACGCTGTCGGCGTCATCCAACCACATGAAATCCCTGCTTCTTGCCTGTCTGGTCCTCCCCCTTGCCCTGACCGCCGCCACCTTTCGGGTGAACAACACGCCGGGCACATCCGCCGACTTTACCAGCATCAACGCCGCCATCTCCGCCGCATCCGACGGCGACACGATCCTCGTCGAAGGCTCCGTCTCCGCCTACGCGGCCTTCACTCTCAGCAACAAGCGGCTCAACATCATCGGGCCCGGCTACGGGCTAAACGCCAATCTCGGCACCCCCGCCAACAAGCAGGGCGCCGCGATTATGAATGGAACGAGCGTCGTGCAAACCACGGGCGGCCCCGGGGGCACCGCAAATGGCACGCTCATCATGGGCCTGGAGTTCGTGACCGGACTGACCATCCAAGGCGCCAGCAACGTCACGATCGCCCGCTGCTATTTCAACACGAACAACAACGCGAACATCCAGGTCAACGGGCCCAACAACCGCATCAGCCAGTGCTTCTTCGCCGGCACCAGCCAGCCGATCCTCCTCGGGTCTGGCGCGTCCGGCACCACAATCGAAAACTGCCTCTTCCCGCAGATCTCGGTCTCTACGTCCGCCGGCAGCCCTCTCTCGGTCATCTACTTTCGCAACAACCTTTCCGCCGGCTTGAGCGAATCTTCCTCCACCCCTGCGGTCGTGGAAAACAACATCTTCATCGGAGCCGTCACGCCCCAGGCCAACAGCAGCTACCGCAACAACCTCGCTTCCGGCTTTTTTGCTTCCCCCTCCAACGGCTCGGGCAACGTGGGCGGGGTAAATCTGAGCGGCGTGATGCCGGCCTTCTCCAGCTCCGGTGCGAGCTTCGACGGCAGGTATCTACTCCACACCACCGCCAACGCGGCGACCAACGCCGGCACCGACGGCACACACATCGGCCCCTTTGGCGGCGCCAATCCCTACATCCTTTCCGGAATCCCTCCCCTGCCCACCATCGATGAGTTGTCCGTCCCGCAGTTCGCCTCGCCGGGCTCGCCGCTCATCATCCGCGTGAAGGTCAGCGAGCGTCCCTGAGGCCGAGCCCCGCGCCCGCCCGCCCATGCCTGCCACGCTTCGCTCGCGGCTCACCCCGGCCCTTCTCAGTCTCGGCCTCCTCGTGCCCGCGCTCGTGCCCGCGCACGACGCGCCGGGAGAATACTTCTTCAACACCGACCCCGGAATCGGAGCCGCCACGCCGCTCCCACTCCCCGACCCTCCGCCGGCGACGCTCGCCGAAATTGAGTCCCTGGAACTGCCGATCCCCGCCGCGTCCGTCGGCGAACCCGCGCAGGCCATGCTCGGCCTCCGCTTCCGCAACGACAATGGCGAATGGGGCCCCACCCGGCTCCTGCAGCTCCACCTCGTGCCCGGATTGCCCGAAGCGCCTCTCGCGCTCGCCTGGGGCTCCTCCCCCGCCACCAGCGCCACCCCGTCCGGCGATGGACTGCTGACCCTCACCCGCCCCGCCTCCGCCTCCGGCGACGCCGATGCGCTCACCATCCGCACCCGTTTCGGCGACGCCTCCGGGCCGGCGACCATCCGACGTGTCTTCCCCTTCGGTGGCGCCACCGCGACCCTGGCCGTGGGCTGGGGCTCGGACACTCCCGTTGAAGTCGCGGTCGGCCCCGACGGCACCGCCACGTTCACCCGCCCCGTCTCCGCCTCGGGCGACGCCGACCAACTCGTGATCCGCACCCGTGCCGGCACCGGCGGCTATGAGGGCCCCGCGTTCTATACCTTCCGCGTGCACTCCGTGGGCACGGCCTCGCCCACCCGCCTCTACTACGCGCTCGATCAGACGCCCGATCCGGCCTCGTCGCCCTACGTCGAGATCAGCGACGAGCAACGCCTCGCTCCGGGCGCGCTGGAGCTCGACCTCGGCGACGCCGCCCCCGGCTTCCGCACGCTCCACCTCCAGCTTCATGACAGCGCGGGCGGGCGCACCCACGGCCTCCGCCACCTGCACGTCACCGAGGGAGTGCGCGCGCTCGCCGGTCTCGCCTACTCCTTCAAGCCCGAGGGCCGCGAGCCCGCCCTCGCGGCCGATGTCGCTCCGCTCTACCCGGCGGCCGGTTACCAGGACGTCTCGCTCCTGCCGCCCGCGGAGCTTCCCCTCGGGGCCTACACGCTCGTTCTTCAACTCGCCGACCTCCACGCCGACCTGGGCTTCACCACGACCGCCGCGCTGTTTTTGGACAGCAGTTACGACTTCTGGGCCCGCTCCGCGCTCGCCGGACGCCCCGCCGCCGAGACCGGTCCGCTCGCCGACCCCGACGGGGACGGGATCGTCAACCTGCTCGAATACGCCTTCGGCCTCGATCCGCTCCAGCGCGACACTTCACCGCCCTACTTCATCCGCAACGAGTCCACCTCGGGGGGATCGCCGTTTTTCGTCGTCGAATACCGCCAACGCGAGGGCGGCACCGGCCAACCCGGCATCGACTACACCGCGGCCGGTCTTCGCTACGTGGTCGAAGGAAGCACCGACCTCCAATCTTGGACGGTTTTCACCGAGTTGCCCGGCCTCGCCCACCACCGCTCGACCGCGACCAACGGCGACGGCACCGAAACCGTGCGCATGGAGATTTTCCACGGCCCGCTGCTCGAGACCGCCAAGCGGGGTTTTCTGCGCCTGAAAATCTCCGCCGTGCCTTGATCCCCGCCGGCGGACCTTGCCGCTTGCGCCCCCGGGCCGGCGCGCCTTGTGCTTCGTGAGCACCCCCACCGCCCCCGCATGTCCCACCGACTCCACGAAGCCTGGTCCGGCCGTCTCGGCGCCATCCTCGCCGTCGCCGGCAGCGCCGTCGGCCTGGGCAACTTCATCCGTTTCCCCGCGCAGGCCGCCCAATACGGCGGCGGCGCCTTCATGCTCGCCTACTTCGTCTCCTTCCTGGTGATCGGCATCCCGCTGTGCTGGTCGGAGTGGACGCTCGGGCGCATGGGCGGGCGCTCCGGCTTTCACTCCAGCGCGGGCGTGCTCCACGCCGTCCTCCGCCGGCCTTGGGCGAAATACGTCGGCGCGCTCGGCTTCATCGTCGTCACGCTGATCTACACCTACTACGTCTGCATCGAGGCTTGGTGTCTCGGCTACGCGGTCAACGCCGCCGCCGGCACCTTCAACGCCGCCGACCTCGATTTCGGCGCCTTCTTCGGCCGCTTCACCGGCGCGGGTGAAAACGGCGCCTCGGTCGGCTTCGGCCTGCGGGAGATGGGGCTCTTCCTCGTGCTCACCTTCGCGCTCAATTTCTTCTTCATCTACCGCGGCGTCTCGCGCGGCATCGAGTGGGTCTGCCGCTACGCCCTGCCCGCCTTGATCCTCCTCGCCCTGGTGATCCTCGTGCGCGTGCTCACCCTCGGCACGCCCGATCCCGCCAAGCCCGACCAAAACGTGCTCAACGGCCTCGGCTTCCTCTGGAACCCCGGCAACGTCGCCGTCGATCTGCTCAACCCCCAGCTCTGGCTCGCCGCCGCCAGCCAGGTGTTTTTCTCCCTCAGCATCGGCATGGGCGTCATCATCACCTACGCCAGCTACCTGAAACCCAAGGACGACGTGGTGCTCTCCGGCCTCACCGCCGCCTCGGCCAACGAAGTCTGCGAGGTCGGCATCGGCGGCCTGATGACGATCCCCGCCGCCTACGTTTTCCTCGGCGCCGCCGGCGTGGCCGCGCTCGCGGGCAAGACCATCGGCCTCGGCTTCATCGCCCTGCCCCAGGTCTTCACCCAGATGCCCGGCGGGCAGCTTTTCGCGTTTCTCTATTTCAGCCTCCTCTTCCTCGCGGCGATCACCAGTTCGCTCTCGATGCTCCAGCCGGGCATCGCGCTGCTGGAGGAAGGGCTCGGGCTGCGGCGCCGCGCCTCCGTCACCACCCTCTGCGCGATCACCACCTTCGGCGCCGTCTTCGTCTGGTATTTCTCCAAGGATCTGAAGGCGCTCGACACGATCGATTTCTGGATCGCGAACGTCCTCATCTTCATCCAGGCCACGATGATCGTGGTCATCTTCGGCTGGGTGATCGGCATCGACCGCGGCCTCGCCGAGGCCCGCCGCGGCGCCCGCATCGGCCTGCCGGCGATCTGGGGCCCCGTCATCAAATACCTTTGCCCGCTCTACCTCGGGACGATCTTCGCGCTCTTCCTGGTCAACAAGGTCGTCGGCTGGAACTTCCGCTTCGGCGCGGAGGCGAAGTTCATACGCAGCGACTACGTCACCGACCTCGTGGGGCCCGACGTCAATCCGGTGGCGATCGCCTCCGTCGCGATCATCCTCGCGCTGGCCGTGGCGTCTTTCGTCATCGTGCGCGTCTCCGCCCGCCGCTGGGACGAAGCCTTGGCCAAACAGAAACCTTAAAACCTTCCCCCTCTTCGCCATGACCCTCGGCGGCTGGATCACGCTCACCCTCTCCCTCGGCTTCGTCCTCGGCCTCTTCGTCTGGTGCCTCCGCCGGCTCTTCTACGGCCGCTCGGCGCCCGACGAAAAACACCTGGCCCACATCGAGCTCGTGCACGAGGAGGACCGGCGGAAAAAGCGTCGCTGATCCGGGGGCGGCGCTTCGCCGCCGCGGACGCCGCGCGGCGGTCGGCGGAGAGCCGACGGAGAGCCGGCGGAGGGGTCGGCGGCGAAATGTTTCCGACAAATTCCGCGTAGGATAGCGGTTTGTGGATTCCAAGCGGCCGCTTGATAAACGGGGGCGCCCTTTTCGCCATGCCCCCCATCGCTGCTTTCACGACGGCCGCGAACCACGACGGGATCTCCGTTTGGTTGATCGCGCCCTTCGCGCTCCTGATCCTGCTCATCGCGGTCATGCCGCTGACGCCCCACCGGTGGAAGCATCTCTGGGAAAAATACCATCCGGCGGTGGCCATCGGCCTCGGTGTGCTGGTCGCCGCGTGGTATCTGCTTCGCGTGC
>JAUWBD010000268.1 GCA_030605125.1 Verrucomicrobiota bacterium
TCCGCGCGATTTGCGTGCGCGTAAAGACGCATCAAGCTGCGCCACCATGCCCGCACGCGCCCCCAAACCCGCCAAGAAAACCAAAACCGTCGCCGCCAAGTCCAAGACCGCCACGCCGAAAAACAAAAATGGCGGCACGCCCGCCAAGGCCACCCCGGGCGAGATCGGCCGCGCCGCGACCAGCACGCGCATCAACGCCTTCGTCTCCTCCCGCGGGCGCCGCAGCCAGGCTAAGCGCGACGCGAAGTAAGCGCCTCAGCGCCGCCCCACCCCGCCGCCGCGGCGCGGCGCGCCAGCACCTCCACCACCCGCGGATCGTTCGCGAGCGTGGCTGTCATCGTCGTGCGCAGCTCACGGCCCGCCGCCCGCGCCGCCACCTCCGCCTCGGCGCAGATCGTGGCCACGTCGCCCCCCGGCCCGGCGTGGCGCCCCGGTGACAAAAACTGCAGCGCCACCACGACCTCGCCCGCGTCGTAAGGCGCCGTGCCCAACCGGGTGGCGAGCAAGGGCTCGTTGAAGGCGTATTCTTCGCCCTCGCGCCGCTCCATCGAGGCCACGGCCACCGCCTCCGCCTCCCCGCCCAGCGCCTTGGCGAGCAGCGCGCCCAGGCGATCACGCACCTCCGTCACCGCCCGCTGCGGCGTGCCGTGATCGCAGAGCACTACCTTCGGCCTCGACCAGCCACGCTCCGCCACCGTCGCCCGCACCCGATCCGCCAGCGCCGCCGCCAGCTCGACCGGCTCCTCGTCGGGCACCACCAGCGGCTGCGCCAAAACCGCCCGCGCCTCCGGATGCCTTGCGCGCAGGCTCGCCAGCCGCTCCGGCACATACTCGGTCAGCGCCCCGCTCGGCCCGAAAAACAAGGGCAACAACAACGCCCGCCCCCGAGGGTGCGCCGCGAACCACGCGTCCAGCGCCGGCTCGAGCAGCCGGGCCGGCACGCCATCCAGCTCCTCCGCCGGCACGCGGGTCGAATGCAGCAGGGACACCGCCTCGATCCGATGCCCAAGCCGCTCCCCCAGCCGCCCCGCCAGGCGCCGGAGGGAGCGCGTGGAGTCGGCGCGGAAGGAACCGTTGTCGAAGAGGAAACAGGCGAAGTCGTCGGGCATGAAGCGAAGGGCCTTCGCGGCCATAATCTGCTTGTGGACGCAAGGGGCATGGGGCTTAACGTCAAACACTCCTCCACCCATGCACGCGCTCACCCGCAAAGCCCTCTTCGTCGCCCTTTCCGCCGTCGCCCTCTTCGCGACCGGCTGCCGCAAAAAGCCCACCCGCCCGGACCCCTCCGCCACCGTCATCGGCCAGCAGGGAATGCTCAACCCCAACGAGTTGGGCGGCTTCGGCGACGGCTTCACCACCGATCCCAACTCGCTCCTCACCGGCCGCGGCGACCCGCTCGACCCCGCCAACCAGGAGCGCGGCGTGCTCGAGTCCGTCTATTTCGCCTTCGACCAGTCCGCCATCGCCCCGCAGGAGCGCCCGAAGCTCGCCGCCGCCAAGGCCTACCTCGACGCCAACCCCACCAAGCGCCTCCTCATCGAGGGCCGCGCCGACTGGCGTGGCACCACCGAGTATAACCTCGGCCTCGGCGACCGCCGCGCCCAGGCCGCTAAGCAGTATCTCGTCACCCTCGGCGTCGCCGAGGACAAGATCGAGGTCCTCTCCAAGGGCGACCTCGAGGCCGTCGAAAACGCCTCCGAGGACGTGATGGCCAAGGACCGCCGCGCCGAGCTCGTCCCGCTCAAGCGCTGAGACCCGCCGCCCGCCTCGCGCGAGCGCCTGTATTCACAAAACCCCGACACCTCGCGGTGTCGGGGTTTTTGCGTTTTCGGCAGGCCGGGCCCGCGTCACCGCCCGCCCGCCGCCACGCCCTCGAGGATGCGTTCCGATGCCGCGATGCCCTTGGCCATCACGCCGAGGTGAAAACTCTCGTCGGGCGCGTGCAGATTGTCCTCGGGCAGGAAGAGGCCCATCATCACCGAATCGAGGCCGAGCACGCGCTTGATGTCGGCGATGATCGGCACGCTGCCGCCCTCGCGCAGATAGAGCGGGGCCTTGCCGAAAACCTCCGCGATGGCCGAATCGGCCGCGCGGAAGGCCCGCGCCAGCACCGGCGACTGGTCGCGCGGGGTGTTCGGCCGGTCGGGCGGCACCACCACGTAGGGCGTGCCGCTGTGCTGGTCCACGATGCGATAGGTGACGTCCTTCGGCATGCGCTCGGCGATCGTGCGGTAGAGCAGCTCGCGGATCTTTTCCGGTTTCTGGTTGGGCACGAGCCGGCAGCTGAGCTTCACGAAGGCCTTGCTCGGGATGACGGTCTTCGTGCCCTCCCCCTGGTAGCCGCCGCCGATCCCGTTGAACTCCAGCGTGGGCAGGAAGCGCGTGGCCTCGAAGGGCGTGAAGCCCTTGTGCGGATGAAAGGCCGGGATGCCGAGAAACTCGCGATACTGCTCCTCGCTCTGGCCGAGCCGCGCGAGCTGCTCGCGTTCCCAGGCCTCGACCGGCAGCACGTCGTCGTAGAAGCCCGGCACGTTCACGCGCCCCTCGGCGTCGTGCAGCGAGGCGCAGAGCTCGGCCACCGCCTGTATCGGGTTTCTCAATACTCCGCCGTGCAGGCCCGAGTGCAGGTCAGTGCGCGGGCCGGTGACCTCGACGTCGCAGAGCACGAGCCCGCGCAGGCCGCAGGTGATGACGATCTGGTCGGGCCGCGGGCTGCCGGTGTCGGAGAGCAGCACGAAGTCCGCGCGTTTCAGCCGCGGCGCATGGGCGTCGAGAAAGGCCGGGAAGCTCGGGCTGCCCATCTCCTCCTCGCCCTCGATCATGAAGGTGATGCGCAGCGGCAGATCGGGCCGGCGCTCGAGCAGGCGCGCCACCGCCGCCACGTGCACGAGCAGCGGGCCCTTGTTGTCCGCCGCGCCGCGGCCGTAGAGGCGCTCGCGGCGCACCTCGGGCTCGAAGGCCGGGCTGGTCCACAGGTTGAGCGGATCGGCCGGCTGCACGTCGTAGTGGCCGTAGATGATGACGTGCGGCCAGGACTCGGGCCCCTCCCGCTCGGCGAGGATCACCGGGTGCAGCGGCGTGGGCACCACCTCGACCTTGAAGCCGAGCCGGCCGAGCAGGCCGGCGATGTGGTCGCGCGCGCCGGCCATGCCGGCCTTGAAGGCCGGATCGGCCGAGACGCTGGGGTGGCGGATGAATTCCTTGAGGGCTTCGACGGGATCAAACATGCGCGACAGTCAACGCGGTCGCGCCCCGGCCGAAAGGCCAAAACGTATCCGCCGCATCCTCTTTCGATCCCTTTCGGTCTTTT